>NZ_JASMRK010000017.1:0-53507 GCF_041431295.1 Psychrobacter sp. Arc9
AATGTCAGATTGAGTAGTCATTGCTTATTCTCCTGTTAATGGATTATAAGCAGTTACACAGTTTTTAGGAAACTCCCTGCAACTAGCAAGGAAGTAAAAGCTTTGCTACATGCTCACTATACTAAGATAGCGCTCGAAGATAATTAGCTCTTATAATTTGAGCCCGACGTTGCTAAGCTATTATAGTATTGCTTTTCACAGCCAGTATCGAAAGATGAAACATAATTAATTGTGCTATTCAATCATATTTATCAAATCATTTCACCTATGTAAGATTACTAGTCCAGCATCACTAACTCTCGTCCAGCCATCTCCGAAATAAAGAATAACTACCCTGCCCACAAACATAATAACGTTATAGCTAGTCAGCTTATTCGCTTAGTGAATAGATAAGCATTAAGACCTGATATCACCGTGATGAATTACATCCTTGGGTCTGCTTCTATCTACACTCGCTTGCTTTAATATTACCATCATTATATCCGTGTTCATATGATTCGATATCTTGCAACTGACAATACTATGTGCAAAGACGTTAATGATAAACATGAATAGCAGAAAACTACTTTTATTTCTACCTATCTGACATAGATAAAATCTACTGGATTAGAGGATGGTACGATTGATCAAAAGTAACCATTAATAGATAGACGTAGCGAAGCGCATCATGTCCGCGTTTATAGCTTAGATAGGATGATATTAGAAAGGATGTTTCTGAAGATGTGAAAGATACCTGAAAAACTTAATTATTATGATACCTAATTGATAGAACGACCATTATCTTTTGGATAGGTAAAAGTGATTTTTTCTGATAGGTGGTAAGAATCACCGAAGTGATAGTTTTAATTTAGATGCCTACAAATAATATAGCGATGTACACTATTAGAATAAGAGGTTTCTAGCATGTCAACCTATAAGGAGATGTGTGGATTTCATGTAAAGCACTGGCAAAAAAGCCATGAGCGAATTCAATTCGAGCGGGTTCATTATCTTGAGCTGGAAAATACTCGGGTTCATGATTGCTACGAGCCAATATAACTTGCTGATTAGCGAACAAAGTATTAAATAGCTGTATGAGCCAATCGGTAGCTAATCGTTCGCTATCAATTATCAATTCTGCTGTGTGAGTATTGTCAAATTGAGTAATAGACAACTCTTGCCACTGACTTCTTAATTCGTTTAAATACTCATCTTTATCGAAGCACAGTCTATTATTAGGAACATTTTCAGTATGACTCTTTAATTGAAGAAGCTGTTGTAGCAACGAACTTGCTTCAGTAGAAGAAAGTAAATTAGAAAAATTAATTTTATTATCGGATAGATTCATAGAGAAGACATTGACTTAATAAATACTAAAGACAAAAAACTTTAGGTAAAAAGGTAGGTAGTAAAAGAGCTTAAACAAATTTACTATCAAAAATCTTAACATACTAGCGCTAGCAGAATATGGCACTTTCCGTTAGTATGGCAGGCAATATTATACACCGTTTTTATGAATGAGGCCGCGCATGTCAAGCACTCCAGAAACTAAACCGTCAGCACCTCACGCTGACAACAAAAAAGCGCCTGTATCTACTGGCATGCCTGAGCACATCTCCTTAGATAAGTGGGCAGACACTGGCTATGAATGGTCAGGAGAGGTCAAACCAAACTCGTTTGATCGTCTTGCTACTACTCTGAGCACTGAACATGAGCAGTCAGATATACAGCTCAACGCTAACTTATATCGTCGTAACAACGTCTTGCATCTAGCATTTACTTTGAGAGGTGATGTTTGGCTAACTTGTCAGCGCTGTTTACAACCAATCGCTATAGACTTGTCTGATGATTATGACATCGCGCTACTCGAAAACGATAGTCAGGTTCGTTTAGTTAAAGATGAACAAGATTATTTATTACTGGATGAAATCGTTACCGAGCAATCTCCAGAGCGTCTGTTACCATTTAAGAAATTGGTAGAAGACGAAATCTTGCTCAAAACACCAATGGCACCAAAGCATGACGATTGTGAAATGTCTGTTGAGCAGTTTGGTGAAATACCAGAAGAAGAGGAAGGTGAAAATCCTTTTGCTGCTTTAGCCTCGCTAAAAGGCAAGCTATAAGCACCAAAACTATCTACTCGATGCATTTAAAAAACCTTTTATCAGCTTTGTACAGAAGAGTGCAAGGCAGGGCTTTATTAATTTAATAAACATGCGTATAATGTCCGGTTTATTGCATTCGAGCAACCTGTTGCTTGCTGATAGAAACTGACTGGGTAAATTTTTTATAAAATTCAGCCTTGGTCAGTGCTTTATGTGAGTGGCAATCTATTTAACTAATGATGCTTAAGACTTAGGTTGTTGTGATTATATAGCCTCTGTCAGTATCGACTTAAGCTGAATTTCAAGCTTATCCCTTTTAAGTATAGGAGCTATATCATGGCTGTTCAAAAAAGTCGTAAAAGCCGTTCTCGTCGTGACATGCGCCGTTCACATCACCGTATGGAAATTGCTGAACTAAGCGTAGATGCTACTACTGGTGAAAAACATCGTCGTCATCACATGACTAAAGATGGTTTCTACCGTGGTCGTCAACTGTTCAAAGTCAGCCAAGACGCCTAAGACATTGGCTCTATGATAGCTTAGGCGAAGATAATAATAGTACTGGTGACTATTATTGTTTTTGCCTAGTTATTATTAGTCAATAAGCTTTGAGCTAAAAAAAGCCAAGTTATTTCGCTATCATATATTATGTGGCTGGATAACTTGGCTTTTTGTTATTTATAGCTAGACTTATTGCTTAATTCGCTTGTTATTTTTAGTAGATTTAAAAATGTGCTGATATAATCTGCTCCTTTAATTTGGGCAGCGTTACTCTTGCTGTTTGGTTTGCATCCGCTATGATAATAGTGTCTGTCAGTGTATAGTTTACTGACAATCCGTTTTCTTGCATAAATACTTGAAGTAGCGGCTTTGTATAGCATCTAATAATATAATACACCCCATTGTTTTTAGGGATATTTCTAATCAGATAAGGAATATTGGTTATGGCTTCTGTATCCGATATGGTAAAAAAGCAACCCGCTCGTATCGCGGTTATTTTTCCTGGACAAGGATCTCAAGCAGTCGCAATGACGAGCGAGCTTGCTGAAATCTATCCAGAGATACGTGATACATTTACCGAAGCGAGTGATGCGCTTGGCGAGGATTTGTGGGCAATCTGTCAGGACGAAGAAAAACTCAATCAAACCCAATATACTCAGCCTGCGCTTTTGACAGCTAGTATTGCTATTTGGCGTGTCTTACAACAAAAAATAGAAGATACGCCTTGTTATTTAGCTGGTCACTCTTTGGGCGAGTACAGTGCCCTGTGTGCTGCCAATGTGATATCGCTGGGTGATGCAGTCATTTTAGTACATAAGCGCGGTCAGTTGATGCAAGAGGCCGTTGTAGGTGTTGATACTGCTATGGCTGCAGTATTAGGACTAGAAGACAACCGAGTCGAAAACTTGTGTGAGCAAGCAACCGAACACGTAGAAGATGCCGTAGTCGGGGCAGCCAATTTTAATAGTCCAGGACAAGTGGTTATCTCGGGTAACGCTGCTGGTGTTAATGCTGTTATTGATAAAGTCAAAAACACGGGCAAAAAATCTGTTCCTCTAAAAGTGAGTGTGCCATCTCATTGCGCACTTATGGAACCTGCCAGCAATGCATTGGCTGAGATACTAGCGGGTATCAAGTTTGATCAGGCAACCATTCCTGTTATACAAAATCGCTATGCACGCGTTGAAACCAGTGCGGTCGGTATCAAACAAGCATTGACCGAACAGCTGAGCGAGCCAGTACTGTGGTCAAAAACCATGCAAGAGTTAGCTGACAAGCAAATCAATATCTTAATCGAATGTGGCAGTGGTAATGTACTGAGCAATTTGGCGAAGCGTCAGGCGCAGCCAATCGCCAGCTATCCTACTGACAAGCCTGCCCGTCTAGAAAAATTATTGGAGGTGTTATCATGAGCCGTACGATTACATTAGTGACTGGCGCTAGCCGAGGTATTGGCAAGGCAGTGGCCAAGCGTTTTGCTAAAGAAGGACATTTTGTCATCGGAACCGCGACCACTGAAAAGGGCGCTGAGCTTATCGATGACTACCTTCATGATACTGGTGGTATTGGTCGTGTTTTAGACGTACGTGATACTGCTCAAATTGACAAACTGTTTGAAGAGATTGAAAGCGTCTATGGTGCGGTACAAGTGTTGGTTAACAATGCCGGTATTACCCAAGATGGTTTATTGATGCGTATGAAAGATGAAGATTGGGAAAATGTCATCGATACCAATTTGACTTCAGTATATCGCATGAGTAAACGTGCCGTACGCGGTATGATGAAAGCACGCCGTGGTCGTATTATCAACATCACCTCTGTCGTTGCTCAAATGGGCAATGCAGGCCAATCTAACTATGCGGCGACCAAGGCTGGCGTAGAAGGGTTTAGCCGTACGCTTGCACGTGAGATCGGTTCACGCCAAGTGACCATCAACTGTGTGGCACCAGGCTTGATCGAAACGGATATGACAGATGAGCTTGATGAGCGCCTATTGAACTCTATGTTAGATGCTGTACCTATCAGCCGTCTTGGTCAGCCAGAAGACATCGCTGCAGCGGTACATTTCTTGGCTAGCGACGAAGCCAGCTATATTACAGGTGCTGTTATTCCTGTCAATGGCGGCATGTATATGTAGTCAATATATGAGCGTTACACAGTTATAATAAAAAACTGTGTGAACGAGTGTAAACTATAATAAAGGGTGCTATAATGACGGATACTTTTGAGTCAAAGCCCTGTATGATAACAGGGCTTTATTAGACATCAGACAGACTGTATAACATGTCATAGAGTACTCAGACAGCATTGCTAGTCTGGCAAACGCATTTTATATACCATGCTATAGCGTTTAAACAAGGCGATATAGCAGTTTATTAAAAATAATAGATGATAACGGAGTGATCTACATGAGTAATGATATCGAGCTAAGAGTAAAAGCAGCAGTAGCTGAGCAACTAGGTATGAATGTTGAAGACATCAACAACGATGCTTCATTCATGGAAGACCTAGGTGCGGATTCTTTAGACCTAGTTGAATTGGTTATGTCATTTGAAAGTGATTTTGGTATCACTATTCCTGATGAAGATTCTGCAGAATTGACTACTGTTCAAAAAGCAATTGATTACGTACAAGCCCAACTATAATTTGCTGCTTATTTAGCAGATTTATAATGCCGCTTATCTGATTAGATAGGCGGTTTTTTTATGGGCGCGTGATTATTATCTTTAAACGCAGTAATCGAATTTAACATTGACTACGTCAATTCAACATTATTCAACATTATTCAACATACTATTACTATCTACATTGACTCACTTTATTTATACTCATAATAGTAAGTCGTAGAAAAAAATGCCAGTTAGACATTCAAGATATTGTTTGATTGCGTATTTTATTAAAAGAATGATAAATAATAATATTTCAAGGAGTAGATATATGGGTATGTTTAGCTTTGCAAAAGATATCGGTGATAAGATTTTTAACCGTGATGATGAAAAGCATGATGCTAAGACAGAAACGAAAGCAGATGCTAATACACCAGTACAAAGCAGTGAACCGAGTGCACAATCAGTTGCCAATATTTTGTTGCGCCGTATTCAGCAGCAGAATCTTAATATCAGTAACCTAAAAATTAAATATAATGGTTCTACAGATACTGCAGAAATAAGTGGTAATGCTAAAACTCAAGCTGATCGTGAAAAAGCAATTATCGCTATCGGTAATGTGCAAAACGTTGCAAAAGTTATTGATAACATCGATATCGAAGAAGATGCACCTGAATCTACAATGTATACGGTAAAATCTGGTGACAGCTTATCTAAGATTGCTAAAGAAGTTTATGGTTCATCTGGCGACTACATGAAAATATTTGAAGCAAACAAGCCAATGTTATCTGATCCAGATAAAATCTATCCAGGTCAAGTACTACGCATTCCTAAGCCATAATTCTAGAAGAAGCGTATAGAAAGATAGTATTTTGAATATGACATTCTAATAAAAAAAGCCTCTTATTATTAAGAGGCTTTTTTTATATCGTACACTTTAAATAACCACTTTATCTCAGGGAGATTTGATAGTCATAGAGTGATTGGTTAATTAGTCGAGTCTAGCTTATTGTGCTGCTCAGCTAGAGCCCATTCGATATGCTCATCTAGCATGTCATTATGTAAGGTCAATTTAGATTTTAACCGTTCGACTACTTCTAAGCTGGCATTAGCATTGCCAAGTCCGATAGCGATATTACGTAAAAAATTCACATAGCCGGTGCGTCTTAGCGGGCTACCTTGAGTTTTCTTCATAAAGTCGGCTTCTTGCCACTGCCATAGTTCAAGTAAGCTACTATTATCCAGTCCATGTCTTGGTGCGAAGTCATCGACGGTAGTCAGATTGGCATAACGATTCCATGGACAGATTAACTGACAATCATCACAGCCAAAGACCCGATTACCAATTTCGCGTCGATATTTGGTATCGATGACACCATCATGTTCGATAGTCAAATAAGAGATACAAGCAGAAGCGTTGAGCTCATGGGGCGCTACAATTGCTTGAGTAGGGCATATGTCAATACAAGCGCTACAACTACCGCAATGCTCCTTAACTGGTTTGTCATCGGGTAGCTCAAGGCTCAAAAATAGCTCACCGAGTACAAAAAATGAGCCTGCTTGCTTATTGATAAGTAGTGTATGTTTACCTGTCCAACCAAGACCTGCTGCATCTGCAATCGGCCGCTCAAAGATAGGCGCCGAATCGCTAAAAGGTCTAAACACAAATTCTTTCTCTGAACCGATATCTAAATGTTGCCATTCAGGAAGCATTGTTTCTATCTTTAAAGCCAATTGCTTTAAACGACTACGCATTGTCTTATGGTAGTCGCGCCCTCTTGCATAACGCGCGATGATGCCTTTATTGGGATGATCGTTATCAGTGACAGCACGCGGTGTGGGTGCTTGAGTTAGATAGTCCATACGTACGCTGATGATGGTCTTTGCGCCCTCAACTAACTGATCAGGATGAGCGCGCAGATCATGATTATTATGCATAAACTGCAGCTGGCCCTCATAGCCTTTATCTAGCCACTGCTGTAGTTGTTCAATCTGCTGAGTAAACAAAGGATGATGCACAGATAAAAAACCACAATCAGCAAATCCTAGTGCCTGTGCTTGTGCTTTGATCCATTGCTTAACATCAGCTGTGGTTGCAAATACAGTTGGGTTCGTAATGGCAATTCTGTTTTTATCAGTAGGCATAGAGAGTAGGTGCTTATTAGATGTTTTCTCGTTTGTTTTAATCAGATTATTCATATCTGACAATAAGAGATAATGTAAATACCGCTATGATAAGCCAGTGAGCAATGAGTGCAAGTATAAAAGAAAATAAACTCACATTCATATTGATACATAAGTCGAGGTAAGCTTTTGCTAAGCTGATATGAGAAATGAGCAATCAAATTTAAATAGAATAAAAAATGAGTAGAAACACCAAGGATAAGTTATGAGAAATAATACCAATTTGTCACCTATAAAAAATACAAAACCTATTGCGCTATATAATAGTGAGCAGGTTTATGCGATGGAGCAGGCTTGGTTTGCAGAGGGATACGACAGTTTTGGTTTGATGAAACAAGCTGCTTGGCAAATGACACAGCAAATAGAGCAGATTTATGAGCGAAAAACCGTCAGTGCCAGCCATTCTACCAATACTAACGTTTATCACCGTAGTGCTCATCCACGTCGAGCAAGTATCTGGGTAGGGAAAGGTAACAATGGTGGTGATGGTTGGCTTATCGCTCATTATTTACAGCAAGCTGGCTGGCAAGTAGAAGTAATGACGGTTGGTTTTAGCGAAAATGATTTTGTTATCGATGATCAACCAGTAACTTCTAAAAATCCTAGCGATAAACAAAGCGATAGTAGCAATATTACTGACGCGACAAAGGCATTACAGATAGCCCTAGCTAGCAGCTGCAACTATCAACGATTTGAGGGCATTATTAGTCACGATGATGCGGATAAAATAAACTTGCCAGCTGATGTTTATATCGATGCATTATTTGGTATTGGCTTAGATCGTGCACCAGAAGGTATTTATGAATTAGCTATTAACGCTTTTAACAACGCTACTCAGCAAAATAACGCCCTAGCAATAGCAGTTGATATTCCAAGTGGGTTAGTGGCCTCTACCGGTGAAGTTTTCGAACGCATAGCAATACAAGCCGACGTGACTCTATGTTTGATTGCGCGTAAGTTTGGTCTACATACCAAAGATGGTACAGACTATAGCGGAGACGTAGTCGATATACCGTTGATACCTTATCAAATGGCATGTCCGCAAACAGCTAGCCATCATATGGTAGCTGAGAAAAATGCCAGTCAAGCATTTGAGCCAGTTGCTACGCTGCTGACGGCTGCACATAGTATGAAGCCACGTCGCCAGAACAGCTACAAAGGCAGCTATGGTCATGTATTAATCATTGGCGGAAATCGCGTCGATGGCTCTCAAGGTATGGGCGGAGCTGCCATACTGTCTGCGGCCAGTACGATGGCGACAGGTGCTGGTAAAATAACGGTTGCCTGCCATGAGGCTTTTCATGGGTCACTATTGACTCCATTACCAGATGCGATGACCATTAATCTACATGACGCAAGCGGCGTAAAAGGTCTGATTAAGCAGGCTAGTGTCGTTGCTATTGGGATGGGACTTGGCCGTGACGAAAAAGCCAAAGCATTATTTATTGATTATGTACAGGCTGCTATAGAGAATGAAAAATCAATTGTGATCGATGCAGATGGACTTTATCACTTGGCATCACTGCACATGGGTAATCATGAGCTAATAACAGAGCTACGAGAATATAGTACTAATCATCGGGTTTGCTTGACGCCACATAGTGGGGAAGCAGCTAGACTACTTGATCAAAAGATAAGTAAGATTGAGTCAAATAGACTACAAGCTATAAAACAGTGTGCTGCAACATATGGTGGTAACTGGGTATTAAAAGGGGCAGGATCGCTAGTGCTAGAACAAGAAGAGGGAAAAGAGCAAATATACGTCTGTGATGTAGGGAATGCTGGCATGGCAACCGCTGGCATGGGTGATGTGTTATCTGGAGTGACCGCTGGACTATTGGCACAGCAAGATTTATCAGTAGAGGCGCGTAGCTTGCATCAAGCGGTTCTTATACATGGGTTTGCAGGAGATGTATTAGTCAATCAAGCGAATAGCGACACCAATACATTGCTAGTGGGCCAACGAGGGCTACAAGCTCAAGATATGCCAGCAGCCATTCGTCACGTTATGCAGCTTATGATAGTTTGATATTTGCTTTCAAGAGATTTGACTAGGTAGAAGGGTTGGAGCAATACTGAGTAATCGCTTGCTGTACGCGCTCGCGCTTAAGCTCAATCTCACGACCATCTAGATACTGGCGTTTGCCGTTAGCATCCATCTCATAGATACGTCCGCCTACATTTAGGTTGGTCAAGTTATTACGTAATGACTGGCAGCGTTGGGCATTAGCCTGAGCTTCTTGTTCTTTAATACGTGCTTCAAGTGCTGCTACTCGTTGTTCTTCTGCCGTTTGAGCATTGCTGCTCTGGTTAGGATCTGTTTTTCCTGCCATTTGCCCTGCATTGTTCTGTCTACCATCACTACGAAATTCAATCAGTTCGATATTTTTACCGACTTGCGGTGCATGTTGGCTATATTTTACTTCACCATGTGCCCCAATAGATTTATAAACTTGAATAGCCTGACTGGCATTCATGGACAGCATTAGCATACACGCGGTACTCATCAACAGTTTGGCAGCGGTATTTATCTTAAACGCATATGCCATAGTAGCAATCCTCTTATTTAATAAAAATCAAATGTATATGGGTGTAAATATAACACTTGAACATTTTATTGGTAGTAATAATGTATCGACTATCGATTCTAGCAAATAATACTTATCAATGTATATTATTTAATAACTAATAGTTTGGGATAGGCTTTAGAAGTTTTTCTTGACAATAACTCGTAAACCATCGAATATAATAGCAGTTGATTGGTCAGTGAGCGGCTTTTACGATGTTGCCGTGGCACTTGAGAAAGAAAACGACGAGTTACTTATCGGTAGCTTATGCAGTTTTATTTCCTTTGTGATAATGATATAGCAAGCGTAGTGGCAAAACGACCACTATTGATAGCGATACATTGTCTCCGGACTTATCTGTCTACAATGACTAAGATAAACTTATTATTTGAAATGTGCTAAATGTGTTTTTAGCAGTTGTATCAAAAGCGATATAGTACGCCGTTGAGAGATTTCCCCAAAGCCTATTGTAAGTTCTAAAGATCTTATAATTTAGCATTGGTTATGAAGTTTTTTTGCTTGTGTATATCGATGCATCTGTACAAATAAAGTCACACGAATAAAGTCACAATAGGTACTTGTTAGTATCGAATCTCAATAATAAGCGCCTTCTTTTATAGATGCACTCGCATCTTGTCACTGTATATCGATAAACATCCATCACAAAGCTGACCTAAAATACACTGCTATGTTTGATTAGTATTGTCCTATGAGACAGTGTTAATTAAACTTATTAGGCAGATATTCTTGATATGGACAAGAATTAGCGATCATTCAGTAAGTAAAAATAACGACGGTAAGTAATTATTTTTGCTCATAGAATCCCGCAAATTCTCGCCGCAAAAAAAGGTGATGACAGTGACGCAAACCACGCAAAGTCCGAACATGACGGGACATACCCAAACGGGTAATGCCGCCAAAAATTTTGAACAAAAGCAACAACGTCTTGCAGAAGGTAGTGCACAGCCTGTGATGCTATCGGGCGCTGAAATGCTGGTGCAAGCACTGACTGACGAAGGTGTCGAATACATCTTTGGCTATCCAGGTGGCGCGGTCTTACACATTTATGATGCGCTGTTTCAGCAAGAAAATATTGAGCACATCTTAGTACGTCATGAGCAAGCAGCGGGCCACATGGCCGATGCTTATTCGCGAGTGACTGGTAATACTGGTGTCGTGTTGGCCACATCAGGCCCTGGTGCGACCAATACCGTGACAGCTATTGCTACTGCCTTTATGGATTCTGTACCAATGGTTGTAATCGCAGGTCAGGTACCAAGCAGCCTAATCGGTGAAGATGCTTTCCAAGAAACAGATATGGTAGGTGTATCACGTCCTATCGTTAAGCATAGCTTTCAAGTACGCCATGCTAGCGAAATTCCAATGATTGTAAAAAAGGCATTTTATATTGCCCAGACTGGTCGCCCAGGCCCTGTCGTCATTGATGTGCCAAAAGACATGACTGCGCCTAGCGAAAAATTTGCTTACGAATATCCAGAAGAAGTGTTTATACGCTCGTATCAGCCGTCACTCAAAGGTCATAGCGGTCAAATCAAAAAAGCCATTGAAACGCTATTAGCAGCGCAGCGTCCTGTTGTATATGCAGGCGGCGGTGTGATTTGGAGCAATGCGCACGAAGAGTTAACAGATCTTGCACATCGTTTGAATTTACCAGTGACCAATACCTTGATGGGGCTTGGTACATTCCCTGGCTCTGATCGTCAGTTCTTAGGTATGCTTGGCATGCATGGTACTTACGAAGCCAATATGAGCATGCATCACGCTGATGTGATTTTAGCTGTCGGCGCGCGTTTCGATGATCGTGTAACCAATAACGTCAAAAAATTCTGCCCTAACGCAACCATCATTCATATCGATATCGATCCTGCGTCAATTTCAAAAACGATTCTTGCGCACATTCCTATCGTAGGTGATGTGAAGTCGGTCTTAACGGACATGCTAGAGATTGTTGGTCAAGACAAACAGTTAGAGCAGCACGCATTGCTCGATTGGTGGTCACAAATTAATGAGTGGCGTAAGCGTCATGGCTTACGTTATGACACCAGCACAGATAATGGTATTAAGCCACAAAGTGTTGTACAAGCTCTAGATAAAGTGACTAACAGTAACGCTATTATCACAAGTGACGTCGGTCAGCATCAGATGTTTGCGGCACTTTACTATACTTACAATGAGCCACGTCAATGGCTGAATTCAGGTGGTCTTGGTACCATGGGTGTTGGTCTGCCGTATGCAATGGCTGCCAAACTTGCCAATCCTGAGCGTGATGTGGTTTGTATCACGGGTGAAGGCTCTATTCAGATGAATATCCAAGAGCTATCGACCTGCTTGCAATATAACTTACCAGTTAAAATTCTGAACATTAACAATGCGCAGCTTGGTATGGTGAAGCAGTGGCAAGATATGCTATATGAAGGTCGTCATGCCCAGTCTTATATGAACTCCTTACCAGATTTTGTCAAATTGGCTGAAAGCTATGGTCATGTCGGTATCAAAATTACTGACCCTGCGACTATGGAGGCACAATTGGCTGAAGCAATGGCTATGAAAGACAAACTGGTATTTATCGATGTTTACGTCGATCGTAATGAGCATGTATATCCAATGCAAATCGCTGGACAGGCCATGCGTGATATGTGGTTAACAAAAGGGGAGCGTACCTAATGCAACAACAACATCTGATTTCGGTATTGATGGAAAACGAAGCGGGTTCGTTGTCGCGGCTAGTCGGCTTGTTCTCACAACGTGGCTACAATATCGAAACTTTGAACGTCGCACCTACTGATGACCCAAGTATTTCACGTCTAACGGTTACGACCATTACGTCACCTGAAAGAATTGAGCAGATCACCAAACAATTGCATAAATTGATTGAAGTGGTTAAAGTGCTTAATCTGACGGAGAACGTGCACGTTGAGCGTGAATTGATGCTCATTAAAGTCCGTGCAACGGGCGGTGTGCGTGAAGAGATTAAACGTAGCGCAGATATTTTCCGCGCACAAATCGTCGATGTAAATTCGAACTTATATACGATTCAAATCGTGGGCGACAAAGCCAAACTTGATGGTTTTATCGATGTGATTGGCCGTGAGCGTATCATGGAAGTGGTTCGCTCAGGTGTTATCGGTATTGCCCGCGGTGAAAAAACCCTAAGCATTTAAGTATTTATCAAGACCAGTTTAAACCAATATTTATTTATCTAATCAACAAAGCGCTTATCTTAGTCATTATATTGACTACAGCATAAGCGTTTACTATCCATGGCAAGCCATGATTGAGAACAAGGACTCTATTTATGAACGTTTATTATGACAAAGATTGTGACCTATCTATTATCCAAGGTAAAAAAGTTGCCATTATCGGTTACGGTTCACAAGGCCATGCACACGCGCTTAACCTACAAGATTCAGACGTCGATGTAACTGTTGGTCTACGTGCAAACTCAGGATCATGGAAAAAGGCTGAAAATGCTGGTCTAAAAGTTGCTGAAGTAGAAGAAGCGGTAAAAGCTGCTGACGTTATCATGATTTTGACGCCTGACGAGTTCCAAAAAGAGCTTTATAATGATGTGATCGAGCCAAACATCAAAGAAGGCGCGACACTAGCTTTTGCTCACGGTTTCGCAATCCATTACAACCAAGTGGTACCACGTGGCGATCTTGATGTCATTATGGTTGCACCAAAAGCACCAGGTCATACTGTACGTTCAGAGTTCGCTAAAGGCGGCGGTATCCCTGATCTTATCGCTATCTATCAAGACGCTTCTGGTCAAGCCAAACAGTTAGCATTATCGTATGCTGCTGGCGTTGGTGGTGGTCGTTCAGGCATCATCGAAACAACGTTCAAAGATGAGACTGAAACGGATCTATTCGGTGAGCAAGCCGTACTTTGTGGTGGCGCAGTAGAGCTAGTTAAAATGGGCTTTGAGACGCTAACAGAAGCGGGCTATGCACCAGAAATGGCTTATTTCGAATGTCTACATGAGCTAAAGCTTATCGTTGACTTGATGTATGAAGGCGGCATCGCTGACATGAACTACTCAATCAGTAACAACGCTGAATACGGTGAATATGTTACTGGCCCTGAAGTTATCAATGAGCAGTCACGTGAAGCCATGCGTAATGCACTAAAACGCATCCAGTCTGGTGAATACGCGAAGATGTTCATCTCTGAAGGCGCAACCAACTATCCATCAATGACTGCGCGTCGTCGTAATAACGCTGATCATCAAATCGAAATCACTGGTGCCAAGCTACGTGGCATGATGCCATGGATCGGCGGCAACAAAATCATCGATAAAGACAAAAACTAAGTTTTATACCGATAAAAGTCTTATACCGATAAAAGTCTTATTCAGATAAAAATCTGATTTAGATGAAGTAGCCCGTGTTATCACTTGATAGCATGGGTTTTTTTATGCAAAGTATTTGATAGGCGCTTTGCGCTTTGATTTGAATCGGGGTTATCGGTTGAAAACTATTAATTGCTACCCAATATAAGCAGGCACCTTAACATTGGCCAAAGCGCCTTTGCGATCAACATTTATCATTGTTCTTACCCGTTTCTAAATATTCGAAGCGGGCGGATGCTTCATTCTCACTTTCTATAGATAATAGGTTGTATGCTGTGCAAATATCTTATTCAGACTGGCTAACGCCGCAATTCGTATATATTACTCTTAGCGCTGTGGTAGCAGTTTTAATTTGGATAGAAGGGGAGATGCTCAAACAGACCGATGGCAAACTGCCTCAATCTAAGTTCTTCAAAGTTAGTTCATTGTTAGATACGCTATGGTTCTTCATATCAGTGGTGATTTTATACGTTATTGATTTGACCCCGTTAGCTATCACAGTGCCTGCTGCATATGGCATATACACGACCTTTGGTTGGATATATGGTACCAAGCTACTTAAGCGCAAAGGCATCCCTGACTCTCCTAAAGATTTGGTCATTCCATCAAAATATATTGCCTATAGTCAGTCATTTTCATTGGTGTTTTTTGCGTTATGTTTGCTCGTATTGAGTTCAGCATGGCTACCAACATCGTCATTGCAATGATTGATATTCCAACCTATCATCATCTATGTCGACTTATTTAATTAGTGGTTTACTGATGAAGTTGTAGTACATCTATAAATAAAAACTATTTTATATCAATAAGATATAGAGCTGATTACTATCGATGTTAGCTTGCAACAATAGTTAGTATTTATTTACAAAAATCAGCAATTTAGACTGTTCCTACCATGGAAAACTGTTATAATCAGACTGTACTCAAGATATTTGAGGCAAAAAATCCAAATTTTCTTTAAGATTATTTAGCATTTTTGGCCGCCGCATTTAGCAGAAAATATTAGGGTATATATCAATTAATCGGTGATGACACAAGTCTCGCCAACAGTTAAAGAGTCAGGAAAATTTATGTCAGATAAAGTTGAAGGCACTGTAAAGTGGTTTAATGAAGCTAAAGGTTTTGGTTTTATCGCTCAAGACAACGGCGGACAAGACGTATTCGCTCACTACAGCGCTATCCAAGGTAACGGTTTCAAAACTCTAGCCGAAGGCCAAAAAGTGTCTTTCATCTTAGGTGATGGCAAAAAAGGCCCACAAGCTGAGCAAATCGAAGCTATCTAATCTCATTCATCGTTAAGTTAACTGCTTGTCAGTAAGCTTAATGACAATAAGATTATCAATATGCATTGATTACTTTGTTTGTTAAAACAATAAAAATACTGTATCGACTTTAAAAAGAAGCAACCTCTTATCAGGTTGCTTTTTTTATGGGACTTTTCTGGTATGACAAAGTGTTGCTAATGTAAGGCGCTATTGATTTTGACGGTTAACATCATCAGGTAATAATGAACAATGATTTAATAAAAATGTAATAGATAAGGTTGTATTATGAAGTGGGAAAACTGGCTTTCAATTGACTGGCAACAGGTGCTCGGGATTTCTTTATCTGCAGTAGGCTTTTACGTAGGGCTGATGTCGTTTACTCGATTGATGGGTTTGCGCAGTTTTTCCAAGTTATCAAGCCATGATTTTGCAATGACGGTGGGTATTGGTAGTATATTGGCGTCGACGGTATTGTCAGATAAGCCCTCTCTATTTCAAGGATTGTTTGCTGTTGCGGTATTATTCTTAATTCAGGGCGTTATTTCAGTTATCAGACGCAAAATAAAACCGCTAAAAGCACTGATAGACAATCAAGCTATTATCCTAATGGCTCATGGTGAGTATCTAGAAGACAACTTAAAAGAAGCCAATCTTAGTACCAGCGATGTGCAGGAAGTGCTACGTAAAAATGGTATCAAAGCGAAAACAGAAGTGTTTGCGGTGATTATGGAGACGACAGGTGATATGAGTGTCATCAAAAGTAACGATGTTGAACCTGACTGGTCTTTATTTGACGATATACGAGATAGCGAATTATTGCTTGGCGCTAGTAAGAATAGTAAGTCGCAGGTCTAGCTTGACTAATTAACTAACTATTTTTATCCGTTAACCTCAAAGAGATAAATAATAACAAAATATTAAGTAAAGCTGAGGCTTAGAATGCTATAAAGGTACAAGTATTTTGAGCTGTTGAACAACGCAAATCATGAAATGATGCGCTTATAGACTATTTATTGTAGAGTGTTGACAAATTTATGACGCATTATTCACGGCGTTGTCTTGACCTTATCTGCCTGCTGACGCAAGATACATAGGTCTGATAATAACGGTTGGCTTAGCTTTAGCAGATTTTATTAGTAAGAGATACAATGCTAATATGCTCTTAGATATTGGCTAATCTTTCTTAGTTAACAATATTCTGTTGATGTAGTAATAACCTTGAGCAGTATTTTGAACGACAATTTGAACCACAACGAACCTTTGGTTCTTAACTGACAATTTTTAACTCATAACATTAATAAACGAGGAACGTATGAAAGCATTAGTAGCGGTCAAGCGTGTCATTGATTATAACGTAAAAGTTCGTGTAAAAGCCGACAACTCTGGCGTTGACTTATCAAACACTAAAATGTCAATCAACCCTTTTGATGAAATCGCAGTAGAAGAAGCGGTTCGTCTGAAAGAAGCTGGCGTCATTGATGAGATCATTGTTGCTTCAATCGGTCCAAAAGAGTCACAAGAGCAGATTCGTGCAGCCCTAGCGCTAGGTGCTGACCGTGGTGTGTTAGTAGTAAGTGACGAAAAACCATATCCATTACAAGTTGCTAAGATTCTAAAAAGTATCGCCGAAGCTGAAAGCACTGATATTATTTTATTAGGTAAGCAAGCGATTGATGATGACAACAACCAAACTGGTCAGATGCTAGCAGCATTGATGGGTATCGGTCAGGGTACGTTTGCATCAGAAGTGAAAGTTGAAGGCGACAAAGTAAACGTAACGCGCGAAATCGATGGTGGCCTACAAACTGTTGCACTTGATTTGCCAGCGGTCATCACGACTGATCTACGTTTGAATGAGCCACGTTATGCTAAATTGCCTAACATCATGAAAGCGAAGAAAAAACCACTTGATGAGAAAACGCCAGCAGATTTCGGTGTTGATATGACATCTAAGCAAGAAATTATTAAAGTCGTGCCACCTGCTGACCGTAAAGCTGGTATTACAGTAGGGTCAGTTGATGAGTTGGTCGATAAGCTAAGAAACGAAGCAAAAGTCATTTAATGTTTTAATGATTGGATGCTTCGCTACGGCATATCCTGTACAAGGTTAAGAATTTGAAGGCTATAAGTTTGACTGCTTTATTTCATATTAAATGATAGTTGCTCAAATAGCTTTGTACACAAACAACCGCATGAATAGATAATACGAATATATAAAGGACTAAAACCATGGCAATTTTGGTATATGCAGAACATGACAATGCCAGTCTAAAAAAGGCAACTTTAAACACGATCGCTGCTGCTAAACAAATGGGTGATGATATCCATGTATTGGTTGCTGGTAGTGGTAGCCAAGCTGTAGCTGATGAAGCGGCAAAAGCAGAAGGCGTGACTAAAGTACTATTGGCTGACAATGCTGCTTATGAGCATCAATTGGCAGGCAACGTGGCGCTATTGGTCGCTGATATCGCTGGTGATTACAGCCATATCCTAGCGGCTGCGACCACGACTGGCAAAAACTTTATGCCACGCGTTGCTGCGTTACTTGACGTCAGCATGTTGTCTGAAATCTCAGGTGTAGTAGATGCGCAAACGTTTGAGCGTCCTATCTACGCAGGTAATGCAACGGCAACAGTAAAAACAACAGAAGACAAAGTGGTACTAACAGTACGTACTACTGCGTTTGACCCAGTGGCAAGCGAAGGCGGTTCAGCTACTGTTGAAACTATCGATAATGTACAAGAAACTGGCAAAGCTAGCTTTGTGAACGAAGAAATGGCTAAGTCTGATCGTCCAGAATTGACCTCAGCTGGTATTGTTGTTTCTGGTGGTCGTGCATTGGCAAACGGTGAAAACTTCACCAAGTACATTGAGCCATTAGCTGACAAGCTAGGCGCTGCTGTTGGTGCCTCACGTGCCGCTGTTGACGCAGGCTATGTACCAAATGATATGCAGGTCGGTCAAACGGGTAAAATCGTTGCACCGCAGCTATATATCGCCGCTGGTATCTCAGGCGCGATTCAGCATTTGGCTGGTATGAAAGATTCTAAGGTCATCGTTGCTATCAATAATGACCCAGAAGCCCCTATCGCTAGCGTTGCTGATTATTTCTTAGAAGCTGATTTGTTCGAAGCACTGCCTGAGCTTACTAGCAAAGTTTAATGTATAGTCACAGAACTACTAAACGGCTACGGCGTTATCCTCCTTAGATGTACTACTTGTACAATCTGCAGTCGGTTGCCTTGTATCCGTTTTAGACTTCTTTGACTATATCAGTAGTAGACAGATAATAAAAAACCCACTATTAAATGATAGTGGGTTTTTTCTTGATTGATAGAGAAGATTTTAATAGCAGGTATAAATGGACGCTAAGAGTATTGTCTTTGGCGTAAGGTCTCATACAGACATAAAGACCCTGCAATCGCTACATTTAAGCTCTCTTGCCCGTTTGGCTGCGGTAATGCTATCGGCGTGGCACATTGCATTAGCTCGTCGCTAACGCCTTGGCCTTCATGACCCATAATCCAAGCCACAGGCGCAGATAAATCGTGATCGTAAATGATAGTATCTGTGTGTGAGCTAGTCGCCAAAAGCGGCACTTGTACGTGATCTAAAATAGCCTGCGTACTCAAGCCTTCATAGATAGTCAGGGCAAACTGTGCACCCATACCTGCTCGTAGCGTCTTGGGAGACCACGCTTGAGCGGTCGCACTGGTGCATAGGATGTTGCGGATACCAACGGCTGCTGCTGTGCGTAATAGCGTACCAACATTTCCGCTATCCTGCACGTCGTTCAAGATTAAGCAGTCTTCATCGATCATCGATAGACTAGGCGTTGGTACTTTGATTATCGCCATGATATCAATGCCAGTACCCAAGCTACGAATACTCTCATAGAGTGAGTTTGATAAAGTAAGAATGGGCGTATAAGTGGGCAGGCGAGTCAATACCTGCTGAACTTCAGGGTGGCTATGCGCTGACTCAGACAGTAGTATCTGGACGAAAGGATAGTCACTACGTAGCGCAGCATCTATCAAATGGACGCCTTCTATGACTGTCTGACCGTTCTTTTTACGCTGGCGTGCTTGGGATAACAGTGCTTTTACAAGCTTCACTGTTATGTTCTTATCTGAGGTAATCAGCTCGGTGGGATTTAATACCATAGTGGATCGCTTAGAGAAGAGTAAAGGAGTCGTTTAGATAACCAACACAATGCCTATTATTGATTTAGCATTATGTTGGCTACTCTTAACAGGTGCGTCAATCAATTATTTTTCAGAATAATTTACGTGTAAATCTTTCACATAATTGACTTCGTTTTTGCTACCGAGTACCACTGGTACACGCTGATGGATATCAGTCGGTTCGATATCTAAGATACGATTGACAGCGTCTGTCGCACCGCCACCCGCGCGTTCAATCAATAAACTCATTGGGTTGGCTTCATACATCAAGCGTAGTTTACCCGCTTTATGAGCATATTTGGTATCAAACGGATAAGTGAACAAACCACCGCGGCATAAGATACGATGGACGTCACCAACCATGGCGGCTACCCAGCGTGTATTGAAATCACGTCCACGTACCCCAGTCTCGCCAGCGATTAACTCATCAATATATTGCTGCATCGGCGCGCGCCAGTAGCGATAATTTGAGCTATTGATCGCATATTCGCTCGTATCGGCATCGATTTGCACATCGTCTTCTATCAGCACATAGACAGACGTCTCAGGATCTAAGCTAAACATCACGACTTTATCAGCGATGGTTAACGCTAGGACAGTAGAGGTACCATATAGCAGATAACCGGCTGCTAGCTGTTTATTGCCTGCTTGCAAATAGTCGCTGTTTTCACTGGTTTGACCTTGGCGCTCATACGGTAACACAGAAAAGATCGTACCCACTGCCATATTGATGTCGATATTTGATGAGCCATCTAATGGGTCAAATAGTACCAATAGGCTACCATCGTCATTAGCAGGGGTCGCGTCATCGAGCTCTTCTGACGCAACACCAGCACAATGTGCATTTTTTGCCAATGCATCTAGCAATAAGTCATTGGCCAGTACGTCTAATTTTTTCTGATCTTCGCCTTGGACGTTTTGGTTACCGGCTTCGCCCAGAATGTCTGCTAAAGCACCTTTTCTGAGCAATTGTGAAATTGTCTTGCCGACATCAGTGACGGTGGTAATCACGTCGTTAAGTGCAGGGCTAGTGGCATGTTGGTTTAGATAGTCTGCTAAGGTCGTCATAAGGCTTCCTAATAAAGGGTATGGAAAGTAAAAGAATGGATAGGTGTCAAAGTAAAGAAGTAGGAGGCATTTAGCACACCTGAAATAGGTAAATTCTTAAATAGCGAATACGGCATCTTTGTCCCAACCACAAAATCGGCTACACTATATCTATTGTTATTCATTTATAGTTTTGTCAGAATTATTCTCTATGAGAATACAGCATGTCTACTCACGCTTTCTGATTGTCTGCTGAGGCTATTTTTTGGTCGAGTTTGATTACGGTAAATTGTAGCAAATAAGCGTCAAAATGTCCTTTGTATCTATGCCTATCAGTGATAAATGATCGAACAAAGATGAATAAGTGATTACTATAGACTCATATAAACCCACAATAAAGACTCGCCATTATGTCAAACTCTATCGATAGTAGCGCTACACAACCAGTCTCACCGACTGATTATGCAAAATTTGATCCCAACACGATTCATCAAAGGCTCAATACCTCACTAAGTCGTCCGCAGCTCAACACCGATGGCAGTATCAGGCATTTCTTGGGTGTTGAAGGTCTTAATAAAGCACAGCTCAAAGCTATTATCGCAAAAGCAGAGACTTTCTTTGATGAAAATGGACAGCTAATCAATCGTCCTGAGTTAGACGGCTATACGGTCATGAATTTGTTCTTTGAACCATCGACTCGTACACGGACGACATTCGAGGTTGCCGAAAAACGCTTGGGTGCCAATGTACTCAATATCGATATCGAACGTTCTAGTACCAAAAAAGGCGAGAGTCTGCGTGATACGCTGTGGAATCTACAGGCAATGACCGC
The DNA here is from genome assembly GCF_041431295.1 of Psychrobacter sp. Arc9. Taxonomy (NCBI): domain Bacteria; kingdom Pseudomonadati; phylum Pseudomonadota; class Gammaproteobacteria; order Moraxellales; family Moraxellaceae; genus Psychrobacter; species Psychrobacter sp. Arc9. The sequence goes on from NZ_JASMRK010000017.1 coordinate 21,643, forward strand.
GGATATCTTTGTAGTTCGCCATTCAGCATCAGGTGCCGCGCATTTTATGGCGACAGAAGTGACGCCTGATATCGCAATTATTAACGGCGGTGATGGCTGGCATGCGCATCCTACTCAAGGAATGCTTGACATGTTGACCATTCACCGTGAAGCGCCGCGCCCATTTGAAGAGCTGTCTATCGCAATCGTTGGTGATATTAAGCACTCACGCGTGGCACGCTCTGATATTAGTGCACTGCAAACGCTAGGTGTGACAGACATCCGTGTTTGTGCGCCGCGCACTTTACTGCCTAAAGGTATCGAGCGTTTTGGCGTGCAAGTATATGAAAACATGGACGAGTGTGTCACCGACTGTGATGTGATCATGGGATTAAGAATACAAAATGAGCGTATTGGTTCGCCGCTATTGGCATCCTCAAGTGAATACTATAAGCATTATGGGATCACGCCAGAGCGAGTAGCTCTTGCCAAACCTGATGCATTAGTGATGCATCCAGGGCCGATGAATCGCGGTGTTGAGATTGCCTCTAGTGTGGCTGATGGCGCACAATCCGTTATCTTAAAGCAGGTAAATAACGGCATTGCCATTCGCATGGCGGTCTTGTCGCTTGCGATGGAAGGTCAACGTGCTCATCAAGCGGCTGGCAAGTAACAGGCTGCCGCGCGACTTATTCTCATTTATTTCATTTTATTGATACGGTAATAACGTTATGTCTACCATGCTTAATACGGATGCACCCATTCTTGACCATTTACCAAAAGCATTTAAAGATGCATTGCCGCAAGCCGCAACAGAAAAACTGTCTACACTCGAATCTGGCCGTGAGATGTGGTTATTACCACCACTAGTAGATCTATGCGCGCGCTTGCGTGAGCCAGGCCAACAGCAACACGGTACGCTAAAATCAGAAGGCAGCGCCGCCCGTGGTAATGGATTTTTACATGTAGTCACACCACCTGATACCAATCCTATTTTAGAAAATGGCTCACTCTTAAAAGGTTTACGTGAGCGCGCCTTAAGTGATGGCGGGATTTACTTGCATATTTTGGGTGCATTGACCACAGGGTTAGAGGGCGAACGACCGTCTAACATTGCAGGGCTCAAGAAGGGCGGCTGTATCGCAGTATCTAATGCGCGTAGACCTTTTCGCAATGATTTAGTATTGCTACGCACACTAGAGTACGCGGCGACTTTTGGCATGAAAGTATTCTTTTATCCTGATGAGCCAAGTCTGTCTGGAGATGGCGTAGCACATGAGGGCTATATTGCTTCTTATCATGGTCTGCAAGGAATACCTTGGATTGCGGAAACTGTTGCGTTGTCTACGCAGCTACTGATGGTGGAAGAGACCGGAATCGCTGCTCATTTTAGCCAGTTATCATGTAAGTCCTCTATCGAGCTAATGCGCTGGGCAAAAGACAAAGGTCTGCCTGTTACGTGTGATGTTGCGATGCATCAGCTGTACTTAACTGATGATAACTTAGAAGGTTTTAATGCTCAGGCATATGTGTTACCACCACTGCGTAGTAACACGGACCAGCAGGCAATCCGCCGCGGATTAAAAGATGGCACTATCGACGCTATCTGTAGTCATCACGAGCCACTGAATAGTACCGCCAAAAAAGCACCGTTTGCTGAGAGTACGCCCGGTATCTCAAACTTTGATACGTTTATGGCGTTGGCTTGTCAGCTGGTCAATGATGAGGTATTAACACTCTCGCAATTAGTAGATAAAATCTGCCTGAATCCTGCAAAAATCGCAGGTATTAGCGAGCAGTATGAAGCTATCGGCGGTGCAGTATTAGTCGATCCTAACCTTGAGTGGCAAGTAACGGCACAATCTATGCTATCAAGTGGTAAAAACACGCCATTTTTCAATCAGCAGTTGCAAGGACGTGTTGTGGAGACATTCTTTGGCTAATTTGCCCCGACAGGATGACCGTCTGCCGCCATCCTTGAAGGATAAAGGGGTTACTATGAATGGTCAGCAAGAAAAATCGCGCAGTACGGCGAGTGAGTCTATCAAAGCGGTGGCCATTTATGAGGTAGTCAAAGGTGTTGGTGCGTTACTAGGAGCAGGGGCATTATGGTGGTGGCATACCAATCTTGAGCATTGGCTGACGACCGCAACCGTTACTTGGCAGCACAGTTTCGGCCATATGCTTGCCCCGCAAATTGACAGTGCCGTACGTATTGCTCAGCAGGCAAGTAAAAACTGGCCGATGTTTTTATTATTGATATTCGCTTATGCCAGTTTGCGCTTCCTCGAAGCCTATGGCTTATGGCACGACAAAACATGGGCGTATTGGTTTGGGGTATTAGGCTACGGGGTATTTATTCCTATAGAAATTTACTATCTGATCGTTAGCCCGTTTGACTGGTTTAAGCTTGGGATATTGGTTTCTAATCTGCTCATTATTATTGTGGTTTATCGTAATATGAAACGAAAGGGCTTGATATAGCGTTTAAATTTAAGTCAAAAAATCCAGCATAAGACAAGTATCTGATACTGGATTTTTTGTGCCTGCTATATTTTTCGTTTATACGTCTACTGTTTTTTCATCTTTACGAATGCTTTTAGCGACTTTTCCAACGCTCAGGCCTTGTACCAAGATAGAGAAAATAACCACTGCATAAGTGAGTGCCAATAGAATCTCTCGTTCAGCTCCGATAGGTAGCTGTAATACTAACGCGACTGAGATACCTCCGCGTAAACCACCCCACGTTAGGACTTTCCATGCGCCCGTAGGCAAATCAAGCTGACGGTGAAAGGTCTTGGTCGTCATGCCTACCACGATAAACCGGGCAACGAGCGCAATCAAAATGGTCAAACCACTAGCAATAAATAAATTGCCTGAATAAGCAATCATCACCACTTCTAGACCGATGAGCACAAACAAAATGGCGTTTAAAATCTCATCAATCAATTCCCAAAACAAATCAATATAGTGCCGTGTCTTGTCACTCATGGCTAGCTCGCGACCACGATTACCAACCATCAGACCCATCATAACCATGGCAAGTGGCCCTGATAAATGCCAATGACTGGCCAGCGCGTAGCCACCAATGACACCTGCTAATGTTAATAGCACCTCTTCTTGATAGCTATCAATGCTCTTGAGCAAGTAATACAAAATCGCACCAAGCACCAGTCCGAATATAACGCCGCCACCAGCTTCAACCGCCAAAGTATGTGCGACGTAGTTGGCAGTAGGAATATCACCGCTAGATAAAATCCCTAGCAATAAAACGAAGATAACCACGCCGATACCATCGTTGAACAATGACTCGCCAGCGATGACGGTCTCGATGCTCTTTGGAGCGCCTGCTGACGACAAAATACCCATGACGGCAATAGGATCGGTAGGGGAGATAAGTGCCCCAAACAACAGGCACCAGAGAAACGGTAGGCCAAAACCAAACAACGGCAGCATAAAATAAATCGCGGTCGCAATGAGTAGCGCCGATATGATCGTACCAAGTCCGGCAAGGATGCCGATAGGTAACTTGTAACGTCTTAAATCACCAATATTGACGTGTAATGCGCCTGCAAATAGCAACATCGACAGCATACCGTCTAAGAGTACTTCGGTAAAATCAAGCTGCTCCAATAAACTGACTTCGTAATCAATCAGCTGATCAAACCCTAAGAAGCCCAAAAATATCGCGCCGATTGACAATAAGATAGAGATGACCATGACACCGATAGTGGTCGGCAAACCAATAAAACGGTGATTGATATAAGTTAATGAAGCGGTAATCGATAAAAATATGGCGCTGATTTCTAGTATGGTGAGGCTGGTTGCAGATGCCATAAAAAGTAGGTCTCATATGAATATAAAAAATATCTAAAGCGCAGGGCTTCTAGGATCGTTATAAGTGTTGCTAGCTATAGGTATTGTGATTATAAGTAATGTGTTTATAAAGGCTGATATTGCTATTTATTTAAACAGCTAATTGGTCATAACATTAACTAGACTGTGTCTGTAACGCTTGACGAATATCGGCTTCAAAATCACTCACGTAATTAAAATGCTTGTGCTGCGCATCGTTATCAAGAATAAACTGCTTGGCTTGTTCGCACATAGCGACCAAATCATCAACCAATTCTTGATAATTTAAATTCTCTTCACCAGCGCGCTGAATCAGATGCAATTCATGTAATAGCGTTTGCTGCTGTGCGCTGTTTACCCGTGCATAGTTCAAATTGACCATTGCCTGACATAATGCTTTTAAGACCATTAGGTCAGCAGCTGCATAACGACGTATCTCACCGAGTGACACATTGATAAAGTCAGAAATTTTGGGTATATGAGTGACTAGTGCCAATATGGCCAGTCGCTTCTGTTTGATAGTAGTTTCAGAGCTATCGTTAGTGTCTGATTGCGGTATGTGAAAATGATAAGGGCTTGGTGGCTGACGACGCATCATGATACTCAGACAGCTGGTTAGAGATTGAACGCAATTGACCGCAGTCTTTGGATCATTGATACCAGGGGACAGTGCGCGTACAGCAATTTCCGTCATTTGACCTAAGCTATAGGCAATGTCGTTAGAGTGCGCCAATCGTTGCTCAAGTCGTAGGCAACCTGCAAGACGTTGCCAAAACAGTCCATCGGGCGATCTCGGAATTACTGCCAGATGCGGGGTCGCTGTCCTTTGGCGATTATTTGGATGAGATGCAGGCCGCTGATAAAAGTAACCAATGACGTTTTTGTCAGTGACGTAATTACCGAGGTTGACATGCATTTGTACCACGCCACCATAATCCTGTGACAGCGCAATCAATGATTCAAGATAAATCTGCTGTAGATAACCTGAATTTGGTGAATAAATCGGCATAGCAGGCCAGTTTTGGAACTGCTCGATATCATGGTGCTCAGCATCGCGTTGATGTTGAATATCACATCGATCGTTATACCAATAGTAAATGTTTGCAATTGCATCGTTGCTAGCATTTTGAATGACGTGTGACGCCTGAATAGCATGCACCATATGCTGTACAAAATAAACCAAGAGCAGCGCACAGATAATCGCCATGATAATGGCAAAGGTCACTGCCAATTGCGGCACACCAAAAGCCACGTCAGACTTATGGATAGACTTTAGTACCAGTAAGCTATAGCTAAATGTACCGATAAAAGCGCCAAGGACAAACTGATTTGGTGTGTCGGTCAAAAAGTTACGTAGCAGTCTTGGACCAAACTGTGAGGATGCCATCGACAGGACGGCGATTGTAATCGAAAACGTCGTACCCGCCACGCCCAGTACCGCACCAGCGATGGCTGTCATAATCGCGCGCGCCGCTTCGTCATCACCAGTAAAGGCAAAGGAGATCTCTTTTACCGTTTCACGATCAAAATGCTGATCAATCGCGACTAGTAAAGGAGCAAGCAAAATACCCACGATGACACAAACGGTTGGGATAAACCAATAGGAGCCAATCAGCCACTGCCACAAATTATTTAAGCGATCAGGCAAGTCGGTCAGCGTTTGTATTGACCACAACTTAGTGAACTGCTTGAGCCTGTTTTGACCTGCATTGATCGTACGTGTCCAGATGCTGTCTCCATCATTTTTATTCACTGTGTTGAGCCTTAGGGTTATCTGCTTCTGTAATAATAGCGTTTTTATGCGTACGTCTTGTCATATCTGTCTTAGCATGACTCTCACTAGTCCCTAGAGGTATGATGGCTTCATTGTCGTGATCATCATATTCAATATCACTGTCTTTGTCATAAGCCATAGGCTCTAGGTGCGGTGATGCTTCTAGATGTGGATCATTACCGTTGTAAGCACTCTCACCATGTCTATTTAGATTATCATGTCGTTGTACGTTTTCAGTGGCGGCAGAGGTTTTTCTAAATAGTTTACGGTCATCGCCATGCTTGCTAGTAGATTGTTTACGAGGTTCGCTATTGGCAAAGATAGCATTTAGCGGCAGATGCAGTTGCTGTTTGGCATACGCTTCAGTATTCTCAAAACGTTTTACCAATAAACTCAGCCAAGGTTTTTGACCTTCCAATTTCATCTCATCCAACTCGTCCTTGATAGGAAGTGGGTAGGGCAAGGTACGATAAAAGTCCCATAACGTCATCCTACTCAGGTCTCTTTTGAGTACATAGTCTTCATCATCTGTCATGGTAATCAGATTGCTGTCTTGTAGGTAGTTGATATAGGTATACCATTTTGGCAGCTCTTTGCGACCTAAGACATTACGCAGTGCTTGCTCGCTAACAGCTTCACCTTTTAAGTGGTGGGTATAAACCAAATTCAACATGTCTAACAAGCTGAGTAACGGGTGACGAGGGTAGACTTCTTCTGTCTCAAAAATCGTCAAGGTATAACTGATTTCAACGCCTAATAAAATCAAATTCCACGACAGATAAATCCATAGTAGAAAGATAGGCAGTGCAGCAAAGGCACCGTAAATCGCTTCGTAGCTGGTAAAGTTAGCCATTACTGTACCAAACAGATGCTTCATTAATTCAAAGACAATGGCCACAAACACGCCAGCGATGGCTGCATTTTTTGCCGGTACGCGCGCCTTTGGAATAAACCAGTACATACCGATAAAGCCCGCCATCGTAATACCAATCGATGCCATTTGTACCCAAAAGCTCCAGTCGATACCGTAGCCTGCAATTTGACGATTGAGAAAGCTCAGACTCTGTACAGTACTGGAAGCGATAAAAGCGGTACCCAATACCAAAGGTCCCAAAGTAACGATAGTCCAATAGCGCAGCATGCTTTTGATACCACCCGAGCGGTCTTCTACTCGCCAAATCTGGTTAAACGCGCGCTCAATAGTGGTCAAGGTCATGATAGTCGTAAAGAATAAAATCATGGCACCGATGATGGTTAGATTGGATGACTTTTCGGCGAAGCTATTAATATACTCACTAACTTGCATGCTCGATTGCGGTAACAGATTGCTATAGATGACGTCATAAATCTGCGCTCTAACCGATGCGAGTGCTGGTACGGATGACAAAATCATCAGTAATACCGTCAATACAGGCACGATCGACAGCATAGTAGTGTATGTCAGTGAAGCTGCCTTTTGCTGGCAATTATCTTCAAAAAAATGCCGAGTCAAAAACCGTAAAAACTGAAACCAGCGCTGTTGTAAAAACGGGAGTTTTTGAGATAATTTTTCCATGTCGACCATTAAGCAAAAGTAAGAGTGACAATAGTGTAACAAAGATGAACGGTTATCATCTGCGGTTTAATTGTGTCAAAATGCACCGCGTAGCACATCAGATACAATATAAGTCAGGTTATCAATCATGGTTATTTGCATGACAGTGAATGACTCGGGCATAATGTGCACATATTCTACAATGCCAGTTAGTCGTATATTTCGCCGCATTTTTGGTGGCCAGTACGACTGACGTTTTTATAAGGAAGCTTTGCTAATGAGTCAGACCGACCCTTATGTTTTGGTGCTTTATTATTCTAATTACGGTACGACTAAGACATTAGCATATGCTATCGCTCAAGGTATTGAAGATGCTGGCATGACTGCGCGTATCCGTACGGTACCGACAGTGGCACCTGAAACCACGTCAAGCAAGCCTGCGATACCTGATGAAGGCGACTTGTACTGTACGATGGACGATCTAAAAGACTGTAGCGGTCTAGCGCTTGGTAGCCCAACGCATTTTGGTAATATGGCCGCACCCATGAAATATTTTTGGGATAATACCGTGACTTTATGGCTGGCAGGGAACCTACAAAACAAACCAGCCTCAGTGTTTACGGCGACAGGTTCCATGCATGGTGGCCAAGAAACAACATTGTTGACGATGATGTTGCCGTTGATGCACCATGGTATGGTCATCGTAGGGGTGCCTTATGCAGAGCCAGCATTGAACCGCACTCATCGCGGTGGCACGCCTTATGGTGCCAGTCATGTCAGCGGAGCATCGCATGATCAGCCAGTATCTGCTGATGAGCGAGATTTGGGTATTGCGCAGGGACGCCGTTTAGCGATTACTGCGGCTGCATTAGCACAGGCTAATTGGAACCGATAAGTAACTTTTATAAACCTGCGGTCTAGAAGCGTCTGAGTCTCAAAGTCTATGATTGCTTGCGTATAACAAAGAACTACTTATTAATGTTAAGCATTATATTATTCATTTAGGAAATCAAAATATCTAATGGCCACAACCCGCTCTAATACAAAGCCTCTTAAAACGGTTAAGCCTATCGCACCTATTGCACAGCGCTTGAAGATTACGTGGTTAATTTGGCTCGTTTATAGATTGCTTGGACTGCCTATTTTTATTAACGTATTCAACCCTAGCAGCCCTGATATCGTTGGCGGTATTGCTTGGCAGGCGTTATGGCTAGTGCCAGCGTTGATTTTGACGCCATGGATATTGCGCGGTCGTTCCCCTTATGCGTTGTTGATAAGCAGTATGTTTACCTTAGTATATTTGGGTGCAAGTGGCGTGGTGCTGTTTACTCGTATATATGGCAGTAGCTGGGCAGAAATCGCCGTATACTTAGCGGATTTCCTACTACTACTTGCTATTAATGTTTGGCTATTTATTTTGCTCAAACGTTTGCCTTCGATGAACAACGTTGTGAAGAAACCTCGTCAATAATTGAACTTACCTGAAGCCTAATAAATTATACCTATCAATCTAAAACCATAAAAAAGCGGCGCCCCATCTGGGGCGCCGCTTTTCTGTTTATAACTTTCAAGATAAGTAGATTAGTTAATCTTAGTTAATTCTAAATCCATTTTCTTACCATCGTTAATTTGGCTAACTTTAACTGGCATATAGTCCAAGCTTGGGGCTAACCAAAAGCTAGTAGAGCGGCTATCGTCATCGTGGACGCGGTCAACACGTACTGTATCAAAGGTACCCGCTGGTACGGTAATCTTAGTACTGCCTGATTTTTTAAATGGCGTCTTCTCGATTTTGTCTTTTTTTGCCATGTAGTAGTTACCAGAGAATTTACCGTTTAATAAATCCTGACGAATCTGTACCTCAAGGCTCAAATCATCAAAGGCTTGTTGCGACATGTTCATAGTCGTCGACTTGCCCTTATAGTTACTAGTGACTTTTTTGCTGCTTGGGTTGAAGTCTAGTTTATGCGTGCGACCCATGCCAAGTAGTTTGTAAGTGGTGCTCGCCTGTGTGGGGCTAACGTTGTTGCCATTAAGCGTAAAAGTGCTGTTTTGCGAGGCACTCGCCACACCAGCGACGCGAGCCTTAACGTTATATTTCCACGTATTACCAGATTTGCTTAACGTACGAGTTGCTGTGCCTTTGTACTTGTCCTCAACGGTAAAACTATAATCGGCAGTCGATGGTTGAACAGTTTTTGCGCTGGCAAGGGTAGGTGCGGTCATACTCAAAGCTCCAACAGTAGAGATACTGATGCCTGTTACTAAGGCAGATAAAAATTTAGATGGACTGCGTTTTGCGTTATTAGCATTATCAACATTGTCGCTTGATGATTTCTTGTGCATTGATGAAAAACTCATAGATACCCCTTCATTAATTTATTGCCAATATAGCAACTTTTATCGTTCGTTCTTATTATGTTTACCAGACCTATAATGGTCATACGCTGTTACATTTTCAAGCGTGATGTCATACCGCTTCGTGTAGTGCGTGTAGCAAATGTTTCTATAGTTAATTTGGTATTGGTCAAAATATAAATTCAGCTCGTCAATATCTTTAAATATTCCTACTTCTTGTCCTTTGTCTAACTAGCATACTGACTCTATTAAACGTGATGCATCGATACGAGCTGTTGATTGATGAATTTTTGCAAAATAATCTTGTAAATTTTTGGGCTTTACACTTGAACCGAACTCACCTTGCCCCCACTTTTTGTTACAAGCTCAAGGCTTATCTATAAAGCGTTGTTTTTGGCAGTGTTCCCTATAGATACTGGTTTTGAGACCATTAATTCAAATAAACCCTTAATTTTATTAACCAACTTTTGGAGTCATATCGATGAACATTCGTCCTTTACATGACCGTATTGTCGTCCGCCGCATAGAAGAAGAAACAAAGACTGCTGGTGGTATCTTGCTTCCTGGTTCAGCACAAGAGAAACCTTCACAAGGTGAAGTGCTTGCAGTTGGTAATGGTCAAGTTCGTGACAATGGTGAAACTCGTGCGTTAGATGTAAAAGCTGGCGACAAAGTTTTGTTCGGTCAATATGCTGGTCAAACCGTAAAGGTTGACGGTGAAGAACTATTGATTATGAAAGAGTCTGATGTATTGGGTGTGCTAGAAGGCTAGTCCTTTTGAGTATTATTTTATACTCAGCACATTTTGATAGCAGTTTCTGATAATCGCTTTTGATAAGCAACTATCAAATCAATCAATTGTATTCTCATACTTATAATAGTGGAGTAATTTAACATGGCAAAAGACGTAAAATTCGGCATTGATGCCCGTAAACAAATGATGGACGGCGTAAACGTTCTAGCAAATGCAGTACGTGTAACACTAGGCCCTAAAGGTCGTAACGTTGTTATCGACAAATCATTTGGCGCACCTACCATCACTAAAGATGGTGTTTCAGTTGCCAAAGAAATCGAGCTAGAAAACAAATTTGAAAACATGGGTGCACAGTTGGTACGTGAAGTGGCTAGTCGCACTAATGATGTCGCTGGTGATGGTACAACCACTGCAACGGTATTGGCTCAGTCAATCCTACAAGAAGGCATGAAGTCAGTTGCTGCTGGCATGAACCCAATGGATCTTAAGCGCGGTATCGACAAAGCGGTACGTGAAGCGGTTAAAGAAATCCATAGACTATCAACGCCAGCTGACGATCACAAAGCAATTGCTCAAGTTGGTTCTATTTCTGCAAACTCAGACACCAAAATCGGTGAGCTGATCTCGCAAGCGATGGAAAAAGTAGGCAAGCAAGGCGTTATCACTGTTGAAGAAGGTTCAAGCTTCGAAGATACCCTAGAAGTTGTAGAAGGTATGCAGTTTGATCGTGGTTATATCAGCCCATACTTTGCTAACAAGCAAGACAGCCTAACTGCTGAATTTGAAAACCCATATATCTTGCTAGTTGACAAAAAAATCAGCAACATCCGTGAAATCGTGCCATTACTTGAGCAAGTAATGCAGCAGAGTAAGCCGTTGCTAATCATCGCTGAAGATGTAGAAAACGAAGCACTAGCGACACTAGTTGTAAACAACATGCGTGGCGGCTTGAAAACTTGTGCCGTTAAAGCACCAGGTTTCGGCGATCGTCGTAAAGCAATGTTAGAAGACATCGCAACGCTAACGGGCGGTACTGTGATCTCTGAAGAGATTGGCCTAAGCTTAGAGACTGCTACTCTAGAGCAACTTGGTACTGCTAAGAAAGTCACTGTCGGTAAAGAAAACACGGTTATCGTTGATGGCGCTGGTAACAAAGCTGACATCGAAAACCGTGTTGAGTCTATTAATCGTCAGATCGCTGAATCTACTTCTGACTATGACAAAGAAAAGCTACAAGAACGCGTTGCGAAACTAGCAGGCGGCGTAGCAGTAATCAAAGTTGGCGCAGCGACTGAAACAGAAATGAAAGAGAAGAAAGACCGTGTTGACGATGCGCTACATGCAACTCGTGCAGCGGTTGAAGAAGGCGTTGTACCTGGCGGTGGTGTTGCGTTAGTTCGTGCGATGAATGCACTATCTGAGCTAAAAGGCGACAACGATGACCAAGATGCTGGTGTCAATATCCTACGCCGTGCGATGGAAGCACCATTACGTCAAATCGTCACCAACGCTGGCGAAGAAGCATCAGTTGTCGTAAATGCAGTAAAAAATGGCACTGGTAACTACGGCTACAATGCTGCCTCTGGTGAATACGGTGATATGCTTGAGATGGGTATCCTTGATCCAGCGAAAGTATCTCGTTCAGCACTAGAGAATGCAGCGTCTGTTGCTGGTCTCATGCTGACCACAGAAGCGATGATTACTGATTTGCCACAAGGTGATGATGGTATGGCTGCGATGGGCGGCGCTGGTGGAATGGGCGGTATGGGTGGAATGGGCGGCATGATGTAATTTATGCCTCGACTGAATTTGTACGATGTTGTTAACCTCGTTCGATGTACTATAAGTACAATCCTTACTCGGTTGCCTAGTCGTACTGCTTCAGTCAACCCATAAATCGCTTTTCGCTAAAAGTATAATTTCGTCATACAGTCTATTTGACTATTAAAAGCTCTGTTATCAAAAGATAGCAGGGCTTTTTTTATGGGGGATACAAGAATATGCATGATATTTAGCTTATGTTAGGCCAAAAACGCTGAGACACTTGCATTATCATTGACCAGTCGTAGCGATAGCAATATTGAGTAAGATTTCCTATTGATGAGTTATTCGTATATAGTCATAGTAGCGAATATATTCGCTATACGCCTTTTATAATGTGTCATCATTCAAATCAAAAGGAATATAACTATGAAAATCTTAACCACGCTGACGGCATTAACCGCATTAGCGCTGTTTTCTGCGCCCAGTTCAGCAGAGTATAAATTTCAAAATAGTGTGCAAACCTCTCAAAAAGCAATCAGTTTGTCTCAAGCTGAGCGACCAATGACCATGCAGTTAGTATTTAACAATAAAGAGCGCTACACAAGCGAAAAAGAGATTTATGAAAAAGTTATGAGAGGTGCCAAAGCAAATGGCTTTGAGCTTAAAGAGGTAGAAGCAATGAAAATCGCTCATATCGTTGACGGCGCTTTAGACAATGAGCCACCAGAAGCGGCTTCTATTAATATAAAAGTCACTATCCATTTAAAACGACCCATCAAGATAGAAGTTGAGATTTCCCTGTAATACAGTAAATACAAATCTATTGTTAATAAGCTATCTACTATGAACGACTTACTTACGCCTCTAAAATAAAGCCCTAATAATATTTTCATATTAGGGCTTTATAGTTGATGCTCATTAAATCCTCTATTGATCTGTCATATCTCGTCTCAACGTTCATATCGTACTTTCAAACACTTCTTTGGTCTTGCTACTCAATAATGATTAAGTGAGACATTGTGCTGCTAGACGGTATAAAAGAATCTCACACAAAAATAGGTAGAGTCGTTTTCTTAATTACCTTTCTCTCTGATAAATGAGTATGTATGTCTTTTACGCTAGCAAGTTTATTTAACTTACGTGTGAAGCGCTCATAACCATCGAGATTGGGGCTAACCACTTCCAATAAATAATCATAAGAACCCGATACCACATGTCCGTTAATGACCTCGTCCATATTGGACAGAGCGCGTTCGAAAGCTGCGATAGATTCTTCTTGGTGGCTGTTGAGACTGACCTCCACAAAGAAACTCATCATAATGCCCGCTTTGGCTTTATTGATGTTCGCTTGATAGTTCTCTATATAACCTTCGTCCTCCAAACGTTTGAGGCGTCGCGCACAGGGAGAAGGTGATAGCCCTACGCGTTCGGACAGTTCCGCCGTAGATAAGCGCGCTTCTTTTTGGAGTACTTCCAAGATATGGCGATCAATTTTATCCATAATTTACCTTTTGGATTTTTAAGCCAATAATTTTGATTTAGTTAGCATTATCCACCAAATATTTGCAAAATTGCAATGAATAAATAGAGATAAAAGCGCGTATTTTAATCGATAATTGGTCTTTGTATAGCTGCATAAGACACGACTATGAATACGATATTCCATCCCTCATCGCGCAAAAATCCTTTGTTTGTAATGTCGCCACTAACCAAAGGCTATGTGGCGATGAGCGTTGTATTATTGATTTGGTCAGGATTTGCGTTGACTGTACGAGCGGTTGGTGCATCGTCGCTAACTATTGCGGATGTCATGCTTATTCGCTTTAGCGTGCCGCTGGTCTTGTTGACTCCTTGGGTACTCTCTAGTTGGCATGAAGTCAAAAGTATAAGACTGCCAGATATCATGTTCGTTTTACTTGGTGGCGTGCCTTTTCTTCTGTTAGCTGCTTTTGGCGCAAGTACAGTGCCAGCAGCTTACGTTGGTACTATTTTGACAGGTACGCCAGTCTTCTTTGCCGCAATATTGTCTTTTATTTTTTATCGTCAGCGAATATCATTAAGAAAATTTGCCGCATTAATCCTTATTCTCTTTGGTATCGCTACTATGATTGGCGGGCGTACACAGTCAATACCTAATAGTCTTCTGTACGGTGTGGGGTTATTATTGATGGCAAGCCTGATTTGGGCGGGTTATACCTTAGGGTTAAAAAGCACCAAGTTGAGTCCAATTGCTATCGCTATCGTGCTCTCTTATACCTCATTCTTTCTGACATTGATGATGGTTCTGTCTGGTATCGTAGAGACCAATATAGGTTCTGTATCTTTTGATGAAGCGCTTCCGTTTATCCTAGTACAAGGACTTGGTGTAGGGGTAGTATCAACCATTGCGTTTTCTTATGCAGTAAAACAATTGGGCTCCATTCGTACCTTATTACTTGGCTCTTTATCCCCAGGATTAACCGCTATACTAGCCACGCTGATACTTAATGAGTCTCTATCAGTTATCATGATATGCGGCATCGTACTCAGTACCATTGGCGTCATTTTGTCCAATCGAGCGCAATAAACTAATTAAGGAAGTATCATGATGTTAAACAATATGCCTATCATCAATGGTGATCCACTGTGGGCATTGTTAGGTAGGTTTCGTGCTGACCAACGTAAACATAAAATAGATCTATTGGTTGGTGTTTACCGAGACGAGCATGGCAATACGCCTGTAATGAAAACAGTGCAAGATGCAGAGATACATCTTGCTCATGAAGCTCATTCGAAGGCTTATGGTATGTTATCGGGTAACGCTAGTTTTAACCAGCAAATGGCAAAGTTTGTACTGGGTGACAGTCTAAGTCTAAAAGACCAGTGCACGATTCAGACGGTTGGGGCATCAGGGGCGCTACGACTCATTGCTGACTTTATCGCCACGCTCTCTCCAGATTCAACCGTTTGGATCAGTGACCCAGGCTATATCAATCATCGTCCGCTGATGGAAGGTGCTGGGTTAACGGTTAATACTTATCCATGGCAAAATAAAAATGGCCAGTTAGATATTGATGCGTGTTTTGCTGCGTTAGAAAAAGCAAAAGAAGGAGACGTGTTGTTATTACATGCGTGCTGCCACAATCCTACCGGTATAGACCCTTCTTTAGAGCAGTGGCAATTGTTTTCTGATAAGTGTAAACAGAAAAATATTGTGCCGTTTATTGATATGGCATATCAAGGCTTTGGAGATGATCCTGATACCGATGCTGCAGGACTTCGTTTAATGATTGAAGACGCTGACTTTGCATTTATCGCCGCCAGCTGTTCAAAAAATATGGGTCTATATAATGAGCGCACTGGTATTGCCACGGTGATGACGACGAACCATGAGCGTCACGCAGATATACAGACACTTTTAGAAACCATTACACGAGCCAACTACTCTATGCCGCCTAATCACGGTGCCGCAGTGGCTTCTTATTTGCTAGACAGCCCAGATGCTTGGCTAGTCGAGCTGGCAAGCTACCGTGATAGGGTAGATGCTATTCGCCAAGCGTTAGGCGTAGCATTAAAAGATAGGAGTGCACCTGCAGAGTTTTCGGACATCTCACATCAAAAAGGCATGTTCTCTTTATTACCGCTAACAGAAAATCAAATGCTCATGTTGCAAGATGAGTTCGCTATCTATGGCATGCCAAATGGTAGAATCAATATTGCCGGTTTGAAAATGACGGAAATCCCTCAACTGGCTGACGCTATCATGTCGATTATTTCACGTTAAAGATTAATTTTTGTAGCTCAGTGCAATGGTTTTATCCATTAATCGCACAGCAAAAAGGACACGACTATTTATACTTTATATTGGGATAAGGGTGGCGCTAACATGGCCACTCATGCTGTCTTTGAGGAGCTAGGCGCCTCTTATGAGATGATAGAAATAGACCTGTCTAAAAACATGCAAAAATCAGCTGAATATCTAGCCGTCAACCCAAACGGTAAAGTACCTACGCTAGTGCATCAGGGGCAGGTTATTTATGAGTCTGCGGCAATTTTAATGTATGTACTAGATCAGCATCCTAAGTCTAGGCTAGCACCTGATATAGGATGCCCAAGACGCGGTGTCTATTACCAGTATTTGTTTTGGATGTCTTCTACACTACAAGAAGCCGCTAATCGCTGGGCACATCCCGAGCATTACATCAGTGGTAAGCACAATTTGCAGCAAGTGAAAGATAAAGCGAATGATGTGCTAACCCACTGCTGGGATATTGTTGAAAAGGAGTTAGCTAGTAATGGTCCATGGGTGTTAGGCGATAAATTAAGTGGAGCTGATTTTCATTTATTTATGATTGCTCACTGGAGTCAGCGATATGCGAGTCGAGCACAGGATTGGACACACCTAAACGCACACTATCAAGCCATGCTAAACCGTGCCTCGATACAAGAAATGATGGCACAAGAAGGGTTGTTGTAATCTGTTCATATGTTCAAATAAAAGATATGTGATGAGTGAGCTAGAAGCACTGAATGCAATGCTTCTAGTGACTTCTAGCGATTGTAGTAAATATAGTTTTATATCGAGCCACTGAAGCGCCGCATCTCGTCTAAACGTCTATGTCTTGTCATCAGAGGCTGCTTTACAATAATAATATCCCACCAAATTAAACTGCTTTAGCTGCTCAGTACTTCACTTGATATTGACCGTTTTCTCACCTTTCTCGATAAATCGCGTTTCGCTAAAAGTATGATTTTATCATAAAGTCTATTTGGCTATTAGAAGTTCTGTTATCGAAAGATAGCAGGACTTTTTTGTGTCTAATTTTAATGGTGAGTCTCTTTTAACATGTACTACTATATATGCTATTATTTGAATATATAATGGAATGACACTTTACTTAAAAGGAGTTTGGACACATGTTGCGGGTCAGAAATCGCAAAATATCGTGTGCCATTTAATGTGATAACGATGAAAAAAATTAGGCTTGGAATATTTGTAGAAGATGAAACATTAGCATGGCACAAATTTATGCCATTAAAGTCTCTAGTAGATGAAGGTATAGTTGAGGTTTGTATTGCTATCCAACGAAGTGCAGAATACCAATCTAATCCCTCCCATATATCCAAGATTATACCGTCTATCAATCAAAAGTTATTTTCTATTCTTTCGCACGCTAAAAAGACTACCAAGCGTTATTCTATTCATGATTTAGTTCCCAATGGCAAAATGCCTGTCGTTACATCAATACCAAGACAAGATAAATCCAATGATGAAATTGAAGACTCAGTGATTAAGAGACTGCAGGCAACAGATTTAGATTACCTACTGAGTATGGATTTCCAAACCTTAATAGGGAAAGCGCTAGGCATTACGAAGCATGGCATTCTCTTACTTCATTATGGTGATGAAAGAATACAGCGAGGCGGGCCTGCGTTGTATTGGCAATTTGCTGAACAATGGGAAAATAGTGTCGTGACGCTGCAACTAGTGAGTAAGGACCATGATGTACACAAAGTGGTAGGTAGAGGTTATGGCAGTTTGTTTTACTGGGACTATAATTTGACTGAGGATAAGTTAAAAGGAGTTGCAGCATCAATACTGTATTGGTACTTCCGTAAAAATAAAATTGGCGTCGAAAGTGGAGATTCTATTAATTTAATTAACGATCGCACACTTTATAAAACGCCTACACAGTTAACGGCCATACGACATTTACAGAATTTTCTCAAAAACTACATGATAAAAAGATTTTATAAAAGACTTTATCTAAACAACTGGAGTATTTTTATTGGTTCTATTGATCAGCCGATACAAACATATACGGAGATACTGCCTGAAAAGGGATGTTTTTGGGCCGATCCTTTTTATATTGAACACGACTCAAGACGTTACATATTTTTTGAAAGCTTGAACTACAAAGAGAATATTGGTCGAATAGAATGGATAGAGCTGAATGAAAGCCATCAAGTGATTGGTTCAGGACAAGCTGATTTGGGTATTAGCACGCACTTAAGCTTTCCCAATGTATTCGAGTATGAAGATGCTGTCTATATGATTCCAGAGGCTGCAAAAACCAATTGTATTAGCTTATTAAAAGCGACAGACTTTCCGTGTAAGTGGGAAAAAGTTCATGAGTTAGTTTCAGACGTTCAGGCCGTGGATAGCGCCGTGATTGAGCATAATGGATTATGGTATCTTTTCACAACTCACGGTTCAGTTTCAAATATGACAATAGATTTAGAGTTGCATATTTATACGTCTGACAAGCTGCAAGCAGATAACTGGACCATTCATCCCTCGGCGCCTCTAAAAATTGACGTGCGTGGATCGCGATTAGCAGGCGCATTATTCCGAAAAAACGGTCAGCTCTTTCGTACTGCTCAGGATGGCACTCTTAGATACGGGCGTAGGGTCGCTATATACCTAGTAGAAGAGTTAACACCGAATTCTTATAAAGAAACCTTTGTACGTTATATTGAACCGAATTGGGAGACTGACATTGATCGTCTCCATACCTATAATGTTTATAATGAAACAGTGGTACTTGATGTTTCAAGGGATAAGTTGCGCTTTAGAGTATAGGCACTAAAACATTTAGTGGTTGGAGAATAAAAAACCCATCATAAGTTTCGACTTATGATGGGTTTTTATAATTTTGACTCGTATTATATCAAGCTACTGATCCGCCGCATTTCGTCTAAACGTCCACGTCTTATCATCAGACGCGTCTTCACAGTAGTAATATCCTGCCAAATCAAACTGCTTTAGCTGCTCAGCATTGGTCAGCTTGTTATCTGCTGCATATTTCACCATTAGTCCACGTGCTTTTTTGGCATAAAAGCTAATCACTTTATATTGACCATTTTTCTCGTCTTCAAATCGTGGCGTAATGATATCTGCCTTCAGTGCTTTTTTCTTTACCGCTTTAAAGTATTCATTGGAAGCTAAATTAACCAATGTTTTGTCATCGCTGTCAGCCATACGCGCATTGATAACGTTAGTCACTTCCTCGCCCCAAAACTCATAAAGATTGCCACCGCGCTCATTTTTCAGCTTGGTACCCATCTCTAAGCGATATGGCTGGATAAGATCGAGTGGCTTGAGTACTCCATACAGCCCAGACAAAATACCTAAGTGCTCATTAACATAAGTAGCAGTATCTTTGTCCATATGATACATATCAAGTCCAGTATAGACATCGCCATCGAACAAATAGCCTGCAGGTTTTGCCGCATCAGTATTATCAGTGAATGGTTGCTCTTCGCTCCAATGCCATTGTTGATTGCGCGTGGCATTAAGCTGAGCCAGATCGTCAGATATACTCATTAGCTCTTGTAGGTCAACGGGCTCTTTTGACTTCAGTACTTTCATCAGTTCTTGTGAGCGTTCGATTAGCTCGGGCTGACTATAGTAGTTGCCTAAATTTAATGGTATAGCGTCTGTTTCGTTCAGGGATTTTGCAGGGGAGAGCAAAAAATACATGGTTATTCCTTATTATAATGAATCGATGACGGGTTTTTTCGAGTGTCAAGTATTCTTATTATACGGTATGCATGGGTGGAACTTGACTTAGCCTTGCTTATTTTATGTTTATTGACGTTATATTTTTAATAAAATAACAGATTTAGAATTAGGAAGTAAATGGAGGTAGCCCTTTCCTTATAAGGGATAAGCATTTTTTAGAAAAATAAAAGGCTTTAATATACCAACAAAAAGTATGCCAATGGCCTAAATACCTAAATTTTTATTTTACTTGTGGGTCATCATTAGACAATGAAATTTGACGAACGATATCTCTATAATAAAAAGGCATGATGGTAAAGTAGCTATCATTTATTAAATTGATAACCTTCGGTCGCTGTAATGGATTAATCATGATCAATGGGTTTTGTCCCCTGTGCTTTTTAGATGTGCGTTGAGGGTATTAAAGGTAGTCGTGAGACGTAAATATAGTCATTGGACGTAAGTAAGGAGACGGTATGAAAATCGGTGTAATCAGTGCAGATATCACGAGCGAGAGCCGTGTAGCCATAACCCCAGACGCAGTCAAAAAATTGCGTAAACTTGGGTTCGAAGTCGTCATTCAGTCAGGTGCAGGCCAAGCAGCATACTATGCTGATGAGTTGTATCAGGCTGCGGGCGCCGACATTGCTAGTAGCAGCACCGAGGTGATTACCCAGTCTAATATTATTACCACCGTCAATGACCTACCAGCGGAAGCCACTGAAAGCTTATCGTCTGGTCAGATCGTCATTGGCATGCTCGACCCGTATCGCAACACTCAGCTTGATACTTATGCAGCCAAAGGCGCGACAGTATTTGCGATGGAGTTATTGCCTCGCACCCTGTCACGCGCACAGAATATGGATGTATTGTCATCACAAGCCAACCTTGCTGGTTACAAAGCCGTATTGCTCGCGGCCAATGAGTATTCACGTCCTTTCCCGATGTTTATGACTTCAGCAGGTACGGTTAAGCCAGCCAAAGTCGTTATCCTAGGTGTTGGTGTTGCAGGTCTACAGGCAATTGCGACAGCAAAGCGTTTGGGTGCAGTGGTAGAAGCCAGTGACCTACGTCCGACGGCTCGTGAGCAAGTGGAATCACTCGGTGGTAAATGGCTTGATGTGCCGATGAGCGCAGAGGAGGCTGAAACAGCTAAGTCTACCGGTGGTTATGCATGGACGCCATCAGAGCAATATGTCAAAGATCAAGCAGCTGTCGTAGATAAAGCGCTCAGTAATGCTGACATCGTTATTACCACGGCGCAGATTCCTGGTCGTAACGCACCGCGTTTGGTACATGGCGCAACGCTTGCCAAAATGAAGGCAGGTTCTGTACTGATCGATATGGCGGCTGGTACCGGTGGTAATGTCGAAGGCAGCGTGCCTAACGAAACCATCACCACAGACAACGGCGTACGTATCGTTGGTGCCGCCAATATCCCATCTATGCTCGCCGCACAGTCGTCAGATTTGTATGCCAATAACCTTGTTAACTTTATTACGACATTGATTGCACCTACTGGCGATGATGCATCGGCTAGCTTGGCACTTAACTTAGACATGGAAGACGAGATTCAGGGCGCACTGGCAGTGACACATGACAGTCAGGTACGACTGGCCAAACGCTAGTTTGAACAGTCTATTACCACATATTTCGTCACTACACATTTGCCAGTAATGAATAAATTTTTAGGAGGATTAGATGATTGCCACTATTTTAGCTGCAGCGCCAGCCGGTGCGGCCATGAGTAGCACACCATTTGTAGCGATTTTCACTGTATTTGTGCTCGCTATTTTTGTCGGATACTACGTGGTTTGGGGCGTAACGCCTGCATTACATACGCCATTGATGGCGGTAACCAACGCTCTATCAAGTATCGTCATCGTGGGTGCGATGCTACAGACTGTCACGATTGATGGTTCAATGTTTACACCGACCAGCTTGCTTGGTGCCTTCGCGGTATTTTTAGCCAGTATCAATATCTTCGGTGGCTTTGCGGTGACTGAGCGTATGCTTGCGATGTTTAAGCCGAAAGTGAAAAAAGCACCTGTAGCAACAGAAAATGGAGGTGACGCATGAATGATTTCTCAACAATGATTGCGGCAAATGCAGATTGGTTCTATCTAGTCGGCGCTATCCTCTTTGTTTTAACGTTACGTGGTTTGTCTAGCCCAAAGACAGCGATTCGCGGTAACCGTTTTGGTATGGCAGCGATGGCAATTGCCGTTGTGACTACCTTCTTTTTAGCAGAAGGCCCTGTGCTTTGGTTGATAATCGGTGCGATGGTGTTGGGTGCCCTTGTTGGTATGTGGAAAGCAAAAACAGTCGCAATGACCCAAATGCCAGAAACGGTTGCTTTAATGCATTCATTCGTCGGTTTGGCAGCGGTTGCGATTGCACTTGCGACGGTATTACACACTGAACAGCAGCATGGCGCCGTTGCTCGCATCGAGCTATTTATCGGTTGCTTCATCGGTGCGATTACGTTCTCAGCCTCAGTCTTTGCCTTTGGTAAATTGGCAGCGAAAAGCTGGGCGAAAACATTGGTCGGCGGCTGGGTAAAACCGGTTCAAGCGCTACTATTCATTGCGATGATTGGTTTCGGTGGGGTGTATTTCGTCACTGACTCACTACCAGCATTTTATGCGATGGCAGTGATTGCCGTTATCTTTGGTTGGATGTGGATTGCGCCAATCGGTGGCGGTGACATGCCAGTAGTCGTATCACTACTGAACTCATTCTCAGGTTGGGCAGCAGCAGGTATTGGTTTTACGCTTGGCAACTCGATGCTGATTATCGCAGGTTCGCTAGTCGGTTCATCAGGTGCGATCTTGTCTTACATCATGTGTAAAGCCATGAACCGCTCACTACTTAATGTCTTGTTTGGTGGCATGGGCACGTCAGCTGTGGCAGCAGGCGGCGATGATGGGGCACCGAAGAATTACAAAGCAGGCTCAGCAGAAGACGCAGGGTTCCTGATGTCTAATGCCAGTAGCGTGGTCATCGTACCAGGTTACGGTATGGCGCAAGGCCGTGCACAGAATGCAGTAAAAGAGCTATATGAGTTGTTAAAAGAAGAAGGTGTTAACGTTCGCTTTGCTATCCATCCAGTTGCTGGTCGTATGCCAGGTCATATGAACGTACTGTTGGCTGAAGCTGATGTCCCTTATGATGATATTTTAGAAATGGACGAGATCAACTCAGACTTTGCGAGTACAGATGTGGTGTTGGTCATCGGTGCGAACGACGTTGTGAACCCATCTGCGAAAGATGATCCTACTTCTCCAATCTTCGGTATGCCGATTCTAGAAGTCAGCAAAGCCCAGACGGTCATGGTCATCAAGCGTTCAATGAGTACTGGTTATGCAGGTCTGGATAACAGCTTGTTCTACATGGACAAAACGATGATGATCTTTGGCGATGCCAAGAAAATGGTAGAAGAGATGGTACGTACTATCAATGGCGGCGGTCATTAATCTCTAAGCTATGTTTTTAACCATCATCATGCACAGATAAGTTTTAGATAAAGAAAGTCACTGAGGTGGCTTTTTTTGCGTTAAAGTGGGCGACATTTATAAGCCGACTATGGACTGAGGTTATTTCCAATTATGGTCAGTTTTTAATGATCACAATATTAACTGCGCTTTATGTACTCAGTATACGATTTGCGCTTGATTAATCTTTTAGCCCATGTGAGCTGCTTCAACGATAGACAATCACCAATTATAAATACGATGAAATAAGAGAAAGATTTATGAACATGTTACTGCGTTTTTTTATTATGGTTAGCTTACTTAAGCAACAGCTCAAGCATCAATCGACGAGCGAAACTATCAGTCTAGAGACATTGACTGCACCGACCGTCCGCCATTATCGAATTTTGCCCCACGATATGGGGTTTCGCGATCATTTGCCCAATTATCGTTATTTATCATTTATTGAGCTAAACGTGACACGCTGGGTAAAGGCGTGCTGTCATAAAAAAGGCATTAAGTCGCTGAATTGGGTGATTGCCATGCAAGAGATGATTTATCTGAAGCAAATTAAATTTTTGGATAAAATGACGCTTAGCAGTGCAGTCGCAGGATGGGATCATAAATATGTGTATTTTGAACATCGCTTCTTTGTCAAAAACCAGCTGATGGGCGTTGGTATGACCAAGTTTGTTTTTACAGATAGTAAAGGTATGCGCACACCAGAAGTATTAGATATGATGGGCGAGCAATTGACAGATACCATTAACACATGGAATGAGCACCAAGTCGCGGTAAAATCGACTAAATCAGCCTAAGCCACATCGCAAAACAGTATTGAAACCCAGTATTGAAAAACAGCATCGTAAAATAACTTGGCTATAATCATTTGCTGAATTTTGGTAGGATAGAGCCCATCAAGTCGTCAGTATTAGGACGATGGCATTACTTTTAAGACGATGATTCTCAAAACGACTAAAAATAAGGTACCGTTATGACACCACAAAAATTAAAATGGACAGACAGTTTAGATATCGCGATTGAGCTTTACGAGAAGTTTCCAGAAACAGATCCGCAGTATATTCGCTTTACTGATTTGCATCGCTGGGTAACTGAACTTGAAGGCTTTGATGATGATCCACAAAAATCAAATGAAGGCATCTTAGAAGCCATTCAAATGAACTGGATTGATGAAGCCGATTAATCGACTTGATCTGCCAGCATTGCCATAAACAGAAAATCAAATAAACAGATAGAAAAGGCCGCATCATGACATCACAAATTAAAGAGCTACCAGAAGCGATAGCTTGTAGCGGTATCAGCGTTCGTACCACCAACAACGCTGAGATAAGCCATGACACTGCCAAGCTTGGCAGATTATGGCAGAAGTTCTATCAAAACCATGTAAAGCAGCTTTCTGAAGGTGAAGACATTTACGGTATCTTTCACAACTATGAGAGTGATGATTTGGTAGGCGCTTTTGATGTCGTGGCGAGCTGGAAAGTAGACAGCGAGCAAGAGCAGCAAAGCGCTGGTAATTTAGTAACAGTCAATATTCCGGCTGGAAAGTATTTGGTATTCTCTGAACAAGGTCGAATGCCTAATACAGTAATGAATGCTTGGGAGAAGGCATGGACCTATTTTAATGATCCAAGCTGTGAGCATACCAGAACTTATAATGTCGATTTTGAGCAGTATGTCGGTGGTAATTTAGAGTTTGGGCAAGTGGATCTTTATATTGGTATTGAGTAAGGCTGTCAACACTATAAGAAGTCGACTTGACTATAGTAATCTGTGACGCGGCATCAAGTGAGCTTTAGATGGATGGTTTTTAAAATACTTAGGCGTAGCTTATTGTCTAACAAACCATAATGCAGTTATAAAAAACCCCACATCTATTTTATTATAGCTGTGGGGTTTTTTATTATGAGTAATTCATCAAAATTATTTATTCAATGCTAGTTAAAAAGCTTTAGTTACACCAATGGTAAAGGTACGTGGTAGGTTTGGTCTAGCACCGTATGGCGTACGACTCACAATAACTTGTTTGTCAGCGATGTTTTCAACCTTACCAAAGATTTTAGCATCATAACCGATAGGGTAGTGGGTAATAGCATCAAAAGTGAATAACGAATCAGTCTCGCTACGCGGCTCATTGGTACGATTACAGCCCACTGATTCACAAATGCCGCCAGCGTATTTAGCAGTCAAGTAAGTATCCCAACCTGAATCCATCTCGATTCCGGCGCGCACACTGGCTTGATTTTTGGGCACTAGCGTTAAGCGATCGCCATCTAACGTGTCTTTGTAGTCCTCGGCAAGCTCAGCTTGGGTGTAAGTGTAAGTGGCATGCAGTGGAATACTGAATCCATCTCCATCAAAGCGAGTGCCAGCCATTAACTCAAGCCCTGCGATTACCGCAGAACCACTCTCTTTTTCGTTACCTGATGTTATGGGATTTGAGCTACTACCGCAAGGTACATTTTCTGAGCAGTTTCTGATCACAGAATCAAAGTCACTATAAAAGCCAACCGCTTCCATATAATTACTACCAGCACGATAGCGTGTACCAATTTCGTAGTTGATGCTCTGTTCAGGATCCGTGTTGTCATCTTCGGACACCCCAGCGCCTAGTGGGCTGAAGCCTTTGTGGACACCCCCTATCAGCTGTACTTCATCATTGAGCTGGTAGCTTGCGGATAAACCGGGCAAAAATATAGACTGATTATTGCTCACGCGTGCTTGAGTATCAGTATCAACACCGCGTGTCTCTTCAGTATCAATATACTCGTAACGCATGGCTAGATTTAGAACTAAGGGGTCAGTCACTTGCCACTTATCAGTCAGCCAAAGACTAGTTGCATTGGCTCTTTCTTCACGGTTATTGCTAGCGCTAGGGGCTTTCGTACTTTGATAAATTAAATCACCGTCAACCTGATTAAAAGTATCGATTGGCTGATAACGCTCAACTTTGTCACGGTGATAGCGTGCGCCCACATCAATGTTGTGATCGCCATAGGCACTTAAAATGTCAGTGTTGAAGTTCGTCTGAACACCGGTACTATAATAAGTGCGATCATTGGCTTGGATACTAATACCTGCTAAATCCTCGGTACCATCTAACTGCCCTTGAGTGACATCACCTTCATAAAAATCATTGATTTTATTACCGCTAAGCTTATACCAATTACGATGGGTTTTATTATAATAAGCGGTCGTACGTAGCTCGCTATTGTTATCCGTGATCCAGTTGTGCGTCAAGTTAAGTCCGGTATGTTCGTCTTGTATATTATCAAGCGCAGACATCGGGTAGCGTCTGTTAGGGTTTTCATTGAAGTCAGCATCTGTTAAACCTAAGTAAGTCTCATCACTAGATCTATCAGAATACTGCGCTTTAGCAAATAAACTATGCGCAGGATTGATCTGATAACGACCTTTTAGGACATAATCTTGATTGTCATAGTCGCCAATGTCTTTACCATCAATCTCTTTAAAGCCTTTGCCTCGTTGTTGCACAGTTTCAATTGAGCCTGCAAAGTCGCCTTCGCGTCCACCAGCATAAGCATGAACATCCACACCGCCACGGTCGTTGATTGAGGTCATCGCTTGGCCGCCATTAGTGGCAGGAATAGGGGTTGATAGATAGTTAATAACGCCGCCGGTCGTTTGCGGCCCATAACGTAGCAGCGGCGCGCCTTTTAGAATCTCAACTCCTGACATACGCAGCGCTGTTGGATGGTAATAAGCGGCAGGGGCAGCATAAGGAGCGGGCGCGATAGGAATACCGTCCTCCATTAAATGCACCTTACTACTACGTCCACCAATACCGGCACGAATACTGATATTAGGACGTAAGCCCAACCCATCTTCTTCAGAGACGTAAACCCCTGGCACGGTCTTTAAAACTTGGTTAATATCTGTAATTTGCTCATTTTCTAACTGTTCGTTATCAACGTAATAACCAGAACCCGTCATTAACGGTACATTGTCTTTACTGCCGATAACAGTAATTTCGTCTAAGGTTACCGAGATTGCTGATTCTTCGGGATTGCCTTGCTGGGTATCAACACTTTTTGCATAAACTGCCTGCATGGACAAGGCTAAAGTGGACAATAAAAATACAGTAACAGACTTATAAGGATGAGACATCTCACGGACTCCAAAAGGGAAGCATAAAAATTAATACCGCATTTTTATAAAAGTGAATATTAACAATAATGATTATCGTTTGCAAGTAATAAGCAACATTTATGTATTCTGCTTTCAATGGATCTACAAAAATTTTAGTGGTGGTCACCTTAAGTGACTGTTAATACAGGGTTATTTATATGTTGTAATAATACTTAAAACAAATAAAGGCAGCGCTAAACATTTAAGCACTGCCTTTATTGTTGTTTTTTTATTAACATCATTGATACTGTAGAGCCTAATTAAGCAATAAATGCTCTAAAATCCCTTCATAAATCTGCGCCAATTTGCCCAAATCATCGATTTCGACTTTTTCATCGACTTGATGAATCGTCGCATTACGTACACCCAATTCGACGACTTGGGCACCTGTTGGGGCAATAAATCGACCATCAGACGTACCACCAGAAGTAGATAGCGTTGTATCGACATCGGTCACTTTTTTGATGGCGTTCTGACATGCCGAAACCAGTTTTCCTTCAGGGGTTAAGAATGGCTGACCAGATAATTTCCAATGAATATCGTAGCTCGCTTTACTGTTGGCAAAGTGCTTATCAAAGATAGCATGCGTTTTTGCCTTTAGTTCATCCTCAGTCGTTTCAGTTGAGAAACGGAAGTTAAAGACCACGTTTAGCGTTTCAGGAATGACATTGGTTGCGCCAGTGCCGCCATTGATGTTTGATATTTGCAATGAGGTGGCTGGGAAATAGTCATTGCCATTGTCCCATGCGGTAGATGTCAGTTCAGCAAGGGCAGACATCGCTGCATGAATCGGATTAGATGCTAGATGTGGATAGGCGACATGGCCTTGTTTACCTGTAACGGTAAGCTCTGCACCTAGCGAGCCACGACGACCGTTTTTGATGATATCACCTAACGTATCGGTACTTGACGGCTCGCCAACGAGACAGTAGGTGATTTTTTCTTGGCGAGTTTCCAAGGTCTCGATCACTTTGACCGTACCATTAATTGACGGGCCTTCTTCATCTGAAGTGATTAAAAAAGCAATTGAGCCGTTGTGCTCAGGATGATTGGCGACGAAACGTTCGGCTGCAACAGTAAAAGCTGCAATACCAGTTTTCATATCGGCGGCACCGCGTGCCCATAGATAACCATCAGCGATGGTTGGTGTAAATGGAGGGTATGTCCAGTTTTTCTCATCACCCGTTGGCACGACGTCAGTATGACCAGCAAAACAAATCACTGGATCGCTAGTACCGCGGCGTGCCCACAAGTTTTTGACTTCGGCATGTTCACCGCTTTGTTTTCTATCACCGAAATACATAAACTCGCAATCAAAGCCTGCTTGTTCTAACCGTGCTGACAACATATCTTGGCAACCATCGTCATCGGGCGTCACTGAAGGACGCTCTAACAGTGCAATGCTCAAGTCTAATGTTTCTTGCTGATGAGTCGTATGTTGAGATGCGCTTGATTGGTTATGAGAGTCAGACATGAATAAGCCTTTTGTATAATAAATTGAAATGGTAAATATAAATAAAGAGTAGAGGATAAATGCTAAATGGCTATTTCGACAAAGGGTACAAGACCATCACGGCGCATCCAAGTGGCGATAGAGTAGCGTTGGCGATGCGCAGTTTGTACTTGATGACGTAAATCGCTATCGAAAATAATCAGTCTATTGGCAACTGGCATCACTTCATGGTGCGTGCCATGTTTGTCAACGACCTCTAGTTCACCGCCATCGGCTGCTTCCCAATTATCATTGAGATAAAAAACCGCCGAGATAACCCGTTCATCACGTCCAGCAGGGTTGTCACTGTGCCATTGATAGCCAAAACCAGTCGGATAGCACGCATAATGCGCTTCGCTATGGCGAATACCAGCAAATAAACTACGATTGAATAGCGAGGCCAAAGCATTGATGCTTTGTAGATAGTAATAGCCTGCAAAAAAGTCTTCAGTAATCCAGCGTATTCTATCACCGCGAATATCACTGATGCGAACACCAGTGGTCAGCTCTGCATCACGATAGTCAATAAAACCGCTTTCTGCTTGTAGTGCTAATAAGGCAGTACTATTGAATACATCATCAATAATGAGCCAGCCGTCAGCGACAAAGGTATCGAGCTGTTTATCCGTCAGCTTATCTTCCCAGTTAACCGCAAAGTCAGACATTTGCAATACGTGCTGAGTAGGAATTTCTTGGCTATCATTATGAGTATTTGGCAGCAGTAATGGTGGATTATCCTGACCTATCGGATGATCAACGACCAACGCTGTCTTGTTAAGGTTGCTAATAATCTGCGTCATTTCATCTCATTATTATCAATCAGCTGTCAATATACCGTCATTCAATACGTTTTTATTGAAAGCACTTACTAAAACCACATTATCTTTTACTCTGCCTATGCTACCATAGATGCAATTTTTCTTATTTAAACTTTTGAGATTATGAACTATAAACACGCCTACCACGCTGGTAACTTTGCTGATGTGGTTAAACACATTTTATTGGTACAACTGCTTAATCAACTGGGGCAGAAAAACAAACCGTTTTATGTGCTTGACGCTTATGGCGGTCGTGGACTGTATTCACTAAGCAGTGAAGAAGCGCGCAAAACAGGTGAGGCCAAAGGCGGTATTCAAGCTTTTCTAAAAGCAGATACCGAAAAGGCACCAGCTGCTGTCAAAGATTATATGGAAGGCATCAAGCAAGCCAAATTCACTTACGACAATAAAGTCTATCCTGGTTCGCCATGGTGGGTGGCCCATCACGTCGAAAAAACCGCCGCTAAAAAGCCTGATGCTGGCGTGCGTGCTGAGGCTTTTGAAGCCAAAGCGACTGAATACGATGCGTTGAACTATCAGCTACATAAGTTGCCAATTGGTATCCAGCATCGTGATGCTTTTGAAGGTATCACCGCTGTTATTCCACCAAAAGAAAAGCGCGGTTTGATTTTCCTTGATCCTCCTTATGAGCAAGAGCACAAAGATTTTACGCGCCTGATCGATTTATTAGTCGCGGCTTATAACAAATGGCCACAGGGCACTTATGCGCTTTGGTTCCCAATCAAAAACATCGAAGCCGTAGAGCTCTTCTATAAAAAGCTCAAACGTACTGAAATGAGACGTCAGTTGGTTTGTGAGCTAAACATTTATCCTAATGATGTTGCGGTTGGTCTGAACGGTACAGGTCTACTGGTTATCAATCCGCCATGGCAGTTTGATAACCATGCACGTGAGATATTACGTTTCTTACAGCCAGTACTAAAAGTAGAAGACGCGCCAAACTTGACGCCTGATAGTGCGACCAATGTGCGCTGGCTCGTCGGCGAATAGCAATAACGGCCAATAAGGATATTAAGATGACGACTCAGCCACCTATCGGCCAGCCGAATAATGCACCTTTGGACAATTCGTCCTTAAATGACGGCTCGTTGCAAGATAATGCAGCGACTCAGCCACCGTTTATTGATGAGCACGAATTTAATATTCGCCTAGCGGATAACGACAGCTATGATGGTTTGACATTTGAGGTGATTGAAGCTGAAGTAGCCGAAGGTAAGCGAGTAGTTAGTCGCGGTGTTTATTTGGCACCCAATCTGATCACAACCTTGTCGCTACTGTCAGGCTTTTACTCTATTTTGGCGAGTACGCAAGGCGAGTTCTATAAGGCGGCTTTGGCTATCTTTTTATCTGCTATTCTTGATGGTGCAGATGGACGTGTCGCACGTATGCTCAATGCGCAAAGTCCATTCGGTGAGCAATACGATTCTTTAGCAGATATGCTAGCGTTTGGCGTTGCACCTGCTATTTTGATTTATAGTTTTGCTTTAGAGCCATTGGGTCGTATCGGTATTGGCTGTGCGTTTGTCTTTACTGCTTGTGCTGCTTTTCGCCTTGCACGCTTTAATGTTCAGGTCGGCATCGTCGATAAAAAGTACTTCGTTGGCTTAGCCAGTCCACTGGCCGCTATACTGGTGACGTCTGCTGTAATGGTTGCAGTCGATCATAATGAATGGATTGGTCAATACGATACAGCCGTCATGCTACTGTTTGCAGCTTGGGTCGTGACTTGCGGTCTACTGATGGTCAGCAATGTCAAATACTATAGCTTTAAAGAGTTTGACAAAAAGAAAGTACCTTTTGTAGTGCTTATCATTGGGGTGCTAGTCATGAGCATTGTGCTCTATGATATACCCGTTGGTATCTTAGCTATCGGCATCATCTATGCGTTATCAGGTATTGTGACTACGATTAAAACGAAAGTGGAAAGCTAGATACTGTATTTAGATTTTATATGAGGGAACTTACCGTAAGGTGAGTTCCTTTTTTTACGCGCTCTATATACTGCTGAAGTACGTCGACCACTGTAAAACAGCTAAATCTGTAGATATAAAAGACAGTATTTAAAGTTTGATAGCGATAACAATGGGTTAGGTTAATACGATATCAGTGATAGAAAATAACTGAGATTATTTATAGAGTTTCCTTGTTTTCTATCTAAAACTCCGTATAATGCCACCCAGTCGAAAGGGAAGTAGGTTACAGGTTTGAGCAATGCAAATTGTTTAAATTAAATAGCAAATACTTCTTGACTAAATAAATATAGCGTCTATAATACGCACCTCATCAAGACGAGCTGGAAGTAGCTAGTGTGTAATTACACATTAATAACCCAGTTAACTTGTTGAAACAAATTAAAAAAAGAAGTTGACAGACTATTAAAACATGATATG
>NZ_JASMRK010000018.1:0-52562 GCF_041431295.1 Psychrobacter sp. Arc9
GCTGAGTAGGTCATCTTTTATATTTCTCTTTGCTTGGTTTAAAAGCATTGTACCTTTTCTATTTTGGACTGACTATACTACCTTCTATACTCTATATTGACCGTTTGTACCAAAAAATAATTATGATTAGTGACGTTTAGTTTTAAAAATTGCTATACTAACTTTATATGGCGTATAGTTAATATATATTGATCGTTTTTAAATAAAATAAATTTCGATGATAATAGCCAAAGTTTTACTTGTTTCTTATTAATAAATCGAAAGCTATTTGGATAATAGATCTTTATATGAAATGGTTAACTTATTCAGAAAGTACCGTAGGAACGACATAGCAAGTTACAGAGCTAATGCAAAACTATCTCCAAGATTAGCAGTATTTGAGAGTATAGTGCATTGACTTACTACTCTATTATTTTAACAGTAGATTTTTGTCGAAATATCATTGCGAAATTCTAGCAGTAGTCAAAGTACTAGAATTTTGTTTTATTATTAGAAGATGCTTTCAAAGCTATAATAGCAATATATAAAGCATGGTGACTTATGTGTTTAGATTTATCTAAAACTAATTTTATTCAAAATGGATACAATGAGCATCTATCGCTATATATTTTCTATTTATAATGGATTGTTCGGGCTGTTATTAGAAATTATATACTCTTTAGAGTTAATGATATTTTATACATAGATTTAATGGCCAATGAACGATTTGTTCTCCGCATGTTTTCACGAAAAACAATACCTCAATAGAGGCCACACTCTTATTTTATAGTTGGATTTATTATGAGCAAAAATAACGCAATTGATTTAGAAAATTTGAACGTAGATGAGTTACGTGCTATCACTGAAAACGCTCAACAACTTATCGCCAAAAAACAACATCAACGTTTGTATGATGCCTATATGCAGTTCGAGCAGATTGCAGAAGATAGCAATGCAACGATCGAAGAGATACTGAAAGCTGGTGAAAAGTTAGAGAAAAAACGCAGTATTAAATATCGCAATACTGATGATCATAGTGAAACTTGGACTGGCCGTGGCCGTAAGCCAACGTGGTTAGTTGAAGCGCTAGCAGCAGGTCGTGATATCGAAGATTTTGCTATTTAATTAGCTGTTTTCCTATAAAGTTAATTTCTGTGAGCCAGCTTGAAGTTGCTATTTATAATGGTGTATTTACAACCATTTAGCGATAGATATAGCTGCTTTCGAGAAAATAAAAGCCAGTATCTTTACTGCCAGTATTTTGGCAAAAAGATACTGGCTTTTTTTCTGTCATCTATATGCCATTGTTTGTTATGATAATGACGTTTTTGTCTTATATAAGAGTTGTACGACTGTGACCCAAGTATCTGAGTTTTCTCATAAACGTCCTCGTAAGCTCTGGTGGCTAGTGGGGTTTGTGTTGTTTGCGCTATTTGCAGTGTTGCAAATGCCAGCAGCATGGTTACTTGAGAAATACGCGCCAGATACGCCTTATGTCCAGCATGTATCTGGCAATGTATGGCAAGGTGCTGCCATTTGGCAGTTGCCTATGTCAACGACGTCGCTTACAGGTATGGCAGAATGGTCGTGGCAGCCTTGGCATTTACTCATAGGTAAGCTAGGTGCGGATGTTAATATCCACTCAGCACAGACACGTCTGAATGGGCAAGCTAAACTTGGGTTAAACTCATGGCAAGTTGACAACATGAGTGGGAAAATTGCACCTGAGACGCTAGCGAGTATGGTCAACTGGCAGCTGCCAAATACCCCTATTCAGGTAAATAATGTATCGCTAACGCGCCAGTCTGATAAAAGTGACGCATCTAATAGTGAGCCTGCTAAAGACGTTGGCGGATTTAGTGCAGCGGATGGTCAATTGACTTGGGTTGGCGGCGAGGTAGGCTATCCTAGTGGTGGCAAAGTTTTTTATATTACGATGCCGGCTCTAAGAGCCGAGCTTAGTACAGAGCAAAAAAACAATAGAGATTTGCTGCATATTAATTTATTAAACAATCAAGATAAGCGTTTGGGAGATCTGTATCTCGATAGCGATAATATGCTCGATGTCAGTCTAACGCAGCGCTTGCTAGAGAACATGCCTGAGTATAAAGGACAAGCCCCTCAAGATACACCAGTTGTCAGTGTGCGCCAGCCATTGCTAGCTGGTTTGGGGGCGAACTAAATGCTTAATATCGCCGCAAGCCTAAAACCTGTTATCAATACTCTCAATCGCTTTTCAGCTTGGCTATTATTGTTAGCCATTGCTTGGCTATGCTGGACAGCCGCCCGTCTTTTATGGTTATTACTAGCAGCACCTCTAGCGCCTGCATTGCCTTTAGCGCCTCTACAGAATAGTGCCAAATCCACCAAAGATTATAGCAGCTTATTTGCAATCTTCGCTGACCCCGATCCTATTACCGCAGCCGTGCAACCACCTCCCAACATTGAGCTAAAAGGCGTACTACTAGCCATACCTGAGAGCATGTCTTCCGCCTTATTGAATGTCAATGGCGAAGTCAAAAATTACCGCATCGGTGATGGGCTAAAAGACAGTGATTATATGCTCGTGGCTGTTGACTGGAATTCAGTCATTATCGCTGATGCTAACGATAAAGAAACCGTTATTAAAATGCCAGAGGCGATGCCATTAGACCAAAGTGATATGCTAGCAAGCGGAATAAGTAATCAGCGTTTGCCAAATAATAGCATGTTGCCTACAGCGCCCCAGCCAGTACAAAACGCTATTCCTGAGACAGAAGGGACAACTGGCGCAGACACTTCAAAAAGTCCACAGTCGGCTATCGAAGAAGCGGTTACGGCCTTGCAAGAAAACCCTGCCAGTTATCTAAGTAGAATGGGGGTGATGGCATCAGGTGAAAGTTACCAAGTCACAGCGGCGATGCCTGCTGGCCTACGTAATCGTTTAGGGCTTGAGCCAGGCGATAAGGTACTGACCGTCAACGGACAGAGCGTGGGTAATAACCCAGCGCAAGATGCTGGTGTACTTCAGCAAGTACAGCAAGCAGGTGAAGCGCAGATAGAGGTTCAACGTGGTGAGCAAGTTATTACGATTCGCCAGCAGTTCTAGCAAGGTAGGTTTTTAGCAAAATTGTTCCTTAAAAACTCAGCACATAGTAAGCAATATCACTGTAGGTAATCATCAATATGGTAAGTTTTCAGAATTTTTCAGCCACGCCTTTGTACCGTAGCCTGCAGCGTTTGATGCGCCTGTGTCGTCCACTTTGTCTGGCAGTGCCATTATGGGCTGCTGGTGTTGGTCTTGCCAATGCTGAGAGCTGGAAAGTCAATTTACAAGACGCTGATATCAAAGCCTTTATTAATGAAGTCGCGACCATCACAGATCAAAACTTTGTGCTTGATCCACGTATCAATGGCAATGTCACAGTCATCTCCAATAAAGCCCTGTCCCGTGATGAGATTTATCAGTTATTTCTGAGCGTGATGCAAGTGAATGGTATTGCCGCGATTGAATCAGGAACGACGACAAAACTGGTGCCAGATAATATTGCTAAGCAATCTGGTGTGGCGGTTGATTTACGCGGTGATAGTGTTGGCGAGTCGCTCGCCACTCGAGTTATTTATTTGACTAATACCCAAGCTGCAGAAGTATTAGGGGTTATTCGCCCATTGATGCCGCAGTCGGCTCACGCAGCAGCTGTACCTGGTGTCAATGCGCTAGTATTGTCCGATCGAGCAGACAGTCTTAATCAGCTGACAGCCCTTATTCGTGATTTAGACAGCAATGTGAATGACAGTTTGCAAGTGATACCACTACGTCACGTCGATGCCGAACGTATGATGGAGTTGATTAGCGCCTTAGTCTCAAGTGCGGGTAGTGGACAAGCACAAGGTGGCAACAATCAGTTAAAGGTGATTGCTGATACGTCGAGCGATAGACTGCTAGTCAAAGGCAGTCCTGAAATGATTGCTAAAGTCCAAGAAATGGTCAATCAATTGGATACTACGCCGACCAGACGTTTAAGTGGTCTCCGTGTTTTTCGATTAAAGTATGCTAGTGCTGGTCATATCGCCGATATGTTACGCGGCTTACTTGCTAATCAATCTATCAATAGTGCTGGCGCGACCTCGACACTAGAATCAGCGTCACTAAATGATGCAACTAGCACAGGCGCCGCAATTAATAATGCAGCTAGCGATAGCCTAGGTAGTAGCAGTGCAGCTGCTGTGTCGACTAGCAGCACAAGCGGAACAAGCACAGGGGTGGGCGGTCGTCCGTTTAGTATTATCGCTGACGAAACTCAAAATGCCGTTATCGTCAATGCCGCACCTGAGCTCATGTTTGAGATTGAAGACGCGGTCAACCAATTAGACAGTCGCCGCGCACAAGTATTGATTCAAGCCGCTATTGTTGAGGTGTCAGGCGATGATGCCACCCAGCTAGGCGTTCAATGGGCGCTAGGTAACGCTAATAGTGGGTATGGAGTGGTCAATTTCAATAATGTGGGAGCCAGCGCGACGACGCTTGCGGCGGCCGCTTTAGCAGGGACGAGTACGGCAGGTATCAGCGCTGCTGCCAGTTCTATCGCAGGTGCATTGATAGGCATTGGAGACAGTCGTAAAGACAGTCAGGGCAATACAGAGTTTTATGGTGCTATTTTGCAGGCGCTTGACTCATCTACCAGCGCCAATTTGCTATCCATGCCATCGATTTTGACATTGGATAATGAAAAAGCCAGTATCTTGGTTGGTCAAAACGTACCTTTTGTCACGGGTTCTTTTACCACCAGTGGCAATAATTCAAACAACCCATTTCAGACAATTGATCGTCAAGACATTGGTATTAATCTGAATGTCATTCCTCATATTGGTGACAATGGCACAGTACGATTAGAAGTGTCGCAAGAAGTCTCGTCAGTCGTGCCAGGCAGTACGGGTAATGCCAGTGGGCTAATCACCAATAAAAGCCTTATTAATACGACTATTCTAGCGGATGATCAGCAGACGATTGCCTTGGGCGGCCTGATGCGTGACAACACCACCACACGTCAACAGAAAGTTCCTGGACTGGGTAATGTTCCAGTTATCGGTAGACTCTTTCGTTCTGACAACGACAGCACCCAAAAGAGCAATTTGATTATCTTTTTACAGCCGACTATCTTACGTGATGGTGGCGCTGTAGCGAGTGTGACTGAACGCAAATTAAATCAAATGCGAGTGTTGCAGCTGGTCATTGATAAAAACGGCACGATTAAGCAATTACCATTGAGCGGCACTGAAGGTTGGAATGGTAATGTCAGTGCGGATTACGAACTCATGCCGCTTAATCCCCTTATCCCTAAACGCAATCAAGCGCCAAAATCTACTTCGCAAGGCTTTACGAGAGTAGATAGCCCTAATAGCGGTATCACGACCTATCCTCTTAATCGTTAAAATATTGGCCGTATATATAACGGTTAATATGATTTAACTGACATAAATTAATGTACGATGTGATAGATACTAGTTACATCGTACATTAGCTTGCGTATTCATAACACAGATAAACATAGACGCTTTCATATTTAGGTATATTGGTTACTAATAGAATAATGAGTTACGTATTATGTTTTCCACCATAGTAAAACAGAAGCTAAGATGACAAATTATAAGAATACAAAGAAGTTGTTTTTACTGAGTGTGGCTGCAACTGCGCTATTGCTCATCCCTAGACGCAGTAGTCGAAAGGACAATACGAAGACAGTAAACAACCATGAGACCGTATCTAAAGGTAATGATATCAATGATGCTTATGAAAATGCAGCTAAAAAATAGAAGCTAGTAATTAAAAAATAGAAGCTCAATAATGCGTCTATAGCAATATTCTTATATAAAAATACTAATATAGAAAAAATTGTTCAGTGTTTATTACTCAATTCTATGTTCTGAAAAGTCAGTTTTGGAGTTTATTGATGTGTGGCAACGAATCAGCGACTATGGCTGAGAGAATATACGCTAGAGAAGCTTTAAAAAATATCTATCCTCTTATAGATACGCATACACATTTTGATGCTCCAGTG
The DNA here is from genome assembly GCF_041431295.1 of Psychrobacter sp. Arc9. Lineage (NCBI taxonomy): Bacteria > Pseudomonadati > Pseudomonadota > Gammaproteobacteria > Moraxellales > Moraxellaceae > Psychrobacter > Psychrobacter sp. Arc9. The sequence continues at coordinate 6,018 of NZ_JASMRK010000018.1, forward strand.
TTCGATAATGATCGCAAACAACAGGTAGAGCAGGCTTATAGTCAAGGTATTCGTCACTTAGTGCTAGTAGGTTATTTATATCAGTATTTTGATCGAATGTACGATACTCAAGATTTCATCAATAAAATATCGCAGTCGTCTTTGACAAAGGCAAACCATCAAGATAAATGCTATGTTACAGCCCATATCGCGCTAGGTTTACACCCATTTTATATTGAGCAGCATACCGATGGTCATCTAATACAACTTGAGCAAATGATGATAGAACGTCGTCCGTTAGCCATTGGTGAGATTGGATTAGACACCTTTACCGATGCAATGAAGCAGCCTGATGTATTTGCTAAACAAAAAAGGTTCTTTGCGGCGCAGTTGGATATAGCAGTAGCTCATAGTCTGCCAGTAATGCTGCATATTCGTAAGACGCATGCTGAAGCGCTCGCAATATTAAAAGCGCATAAATACGATGCGCGTAAATTAGGTGGTATTGCCCATAGCTTTAGCGGTGGCGAACAAGAGGCGAAGGCTTTTGTAAAGTTGGGGTTTAAGCTTGGCGTTACTGGTCAGATAACCAATCCGAATGCTAAAAAACTGCGCCGTGCTATTCAAGTAGCAGTTGAGAGTCATGGCATCGAATGCTTGGTCATTGAGACGGATTGTCCAGATATGACACCTATTATGTGTCAGACAGCGGATGATACTGATTCACATAATAGAAATGTACCAGCCAATCTGCCATGGGTATTAGCAAGCTTGAGTGAGCTATTAGAAATACCACATGATAAACTTGCTAAGCAATTGTGGCAAAATAGCTGTGATGCTCTGAAAGTAGACTGGGCTTATTCAATGTAACTATGCTATTGATAAGAAAAGCATAGCGGTAATTAGAAGCTAAAAAGTATGAGCCGTATAAATGACAACCAAAATATTTGAAAAGAGAATTTGATCTGTTATGAGTGACACGCGACAATTTGAACAACCAGAATCCGTCGAAGACAGTCTTGCACAAGACGAATCGAGCCAACAAGATGAGCAGTACGATCGTCGTTTTCAAGGTACACGGACACTCTATGGTACCTCAGCGGTTGATACTTTTTCGGCAGCTCATGTCTACATTATTGGTGTAGGAGGAGTGGGCTCTTGGGCAGCAGAGGCGCTGGCTCGGACAGCAGTGGGAACGATTACGCTGATTGATTTGGATGTATTGGTTGCGTCTAATGTCAATCGCCAACTGCCTGCACTAGACAGCACGTTTGGACAAAGTAAAATTGAAGCAATGGCAGCTCGTATTAGAGAAATTAATCCCACAGTAACCTTGAATTTAGTCGATGACTTTTTGACAGTAGATAATGTCGCTACACTCTTACCAAGTCGTGAAGCAGTTAAATCTGCCAATGCTCAGGGGAAACCGATTGTTATTTTAGACTGTGTAGACGATATGAATGCGAAATTAGCAATTGCTTTACACTGTCGATTTAATAAACTAAAGTTGGTCTGTGCGGGCGGTGCAGGTGGTAAGATAGATCCAAGTCAGATTAGAGTAAGTGATTTGCGTGACTGTTATCAAGACCCACTACTTGCAAAGTTACGCAACAAGTTACGCCACGAAAAAGGCATTAATAGTGCTTTAAAAGAAAAATTTGGTATCAAATGTGTCTATTCGACAGAGCCACCGATTGTAGATAAAAGCTGTCAAACAGGCGGTTTACAGTGCGGTGGTTATGGCTCAGCAGTGGTCGTTACGTCAGTGGTGGCGATGATTATGGTGAGTGAAGCATTACAATTATTAATAAGACAGACGAGTCGTAACTAATGTGTCTGATATTATTTAATGGAGTTTACCTTGTCTATATCTAACTCGTCCAAGCAGAGCTACCCTGTCGCGGTAGATGAATTAGAACGTGTCAACAAGCTAAAGAAGTACCAGGTACTCAACGAAGATGATGAGCCTGCGTTCGATCGACTAGTTGCACTTGCAAAACTGTTCTTTGATGTGCCTGTAGTCACCATTACTTTTATGGACGAGGAAACCCAATATCTAAAACCAGCTTGTAAATTTGACAATGAATCTGACAGTATATGCACGACATCACGTGATATTGCTTTTTGTAACTATACGATACTGTCTGATGACGTTTTCGTAGTGTCAGATACTTGGAAAGACGATCGTTTTAGTCAGAATCCTATGGTCACAGGATCTCCATATTTACGATTTTATGTTGGTGCTCCTATTATCTTATATGAAGACAATAAAAGGTATCGTCTAGGTACTTTATGCCTTATGGATACAAAGCCTAATCATAGTTTTAATGAACAACAATCAGAGATCTTGGCAGAGTTTGCCAAAATGGCAGCTGATGCTTTGCAATTACAGGATAAACAACGTGATGCTAAGCGTGCTAATGAGATGAAATCGAGCTTTTTGGCTAATATGAGTCATGAAATTCGCACACCGATGAACGGTATTATCGGTATGGTAGAGATGTTAGGCGATACCGAACTCAGTAGCGAACAACGTGACTATGTTGATAACATCAAAGTCTCCAATGAGCATTTGATGGTCATTATTAATGGTATTTTAGACTTATCGAAAGTCGAGTCTGGAAAAATGACAATTGATTCTATTCCATTGAATTTATCTAGCTTATGCAATGAGGTCGTCAGTTTATTTGCGATTAAGGCACGTCAAAGAGGTGTAATTTTAGATTACCATTATACTGAAACGCTCTCACCTTATGTAAACGGCGACCCTGTACGTCTAAAGCAGATTATTGCAAACTTGGTCAATAATGCGATTAAGTTCACGCGTGAAAGTGGTCAGGTAAGCATCGATGTCAAACATATGGACAATTGCTATTGTCCAGATAACATCGATAAAAAATTCGTGAGTACGAGTCAAGAAAAAGAAGCAAGCAAAATAGAATGCGATGAAACTGGTCAGAATATAACTTTGTGTATAGAAGTGAAAGATACGGGTGTTGGTATCAAAGAAGAGTCGTTAGAGGCGATATTTGACGCTTATGACCAAGCGAATAAATTTACTCATCGTATTTATGGTGGTACTGGACTTGGACTATCTGTTTGTAAGTCTCTAGTCGATTTGATGGGTGGTTACATTCATGTAAATAGTGAAGTAGGAGTCGGTACGACATTTAGTGTTTTATTACCGTTAACTACTATTGATGAAGACAAGTATGAGACATGGCAAGACTCTAACGATACGACCATAATTGAACCTACGCATGAGCGGTCTGGGCATATCTTGTTGGTCGAGGATGATGCTGTCAACGCGATTATAGCCAAAAAATCCCTAACCAGCAGCGGACATACCGTCACCCATGTTACAGATGGTCAGCAAGCAATTGAGGCTTTTGCTTTATTCCCTGATCGTTATGATGTGATATTGATGGATCATCATATGCCGATTATGGATGGAGTACAGGCGACTATTAAATTGCATGAATTATATGACCCCCAAGTACTACCGCCCATTATCGCTTTGACTGCCAATGCAATGGACGGCGAGCGTGAGAAATATCTGAAAGTTGGTATGCAGGACTACTGCACCAAACCTTTTAAGCAAGAGCAGTTAAATGCCTTGGTACAGTATTGGCTGATACAAAAGCAATCATTGGAAGAAGAGTGATTTGCTAGATATTAGTGGTAGTGATTAGTATTTTAATGTAACTATGATCGATAAATATAAAAAAAGCTTAACCGCCTATATGGTGGTTAAGCTTTTTTATTGATGATAAAGATATCAGTAAATATCAACTACCAGTCATGTTTAGAGCGATATTAGTTCACGCGAGTTTGGTAGTCGCCAGTACGCGTATCAACACGTACCACTTCACCTTGTTGCACAAATAATGGTACACGTACAACGGCACCTGTCTCTAATTTAGCAGGTTTGCCACCACCGCCTGAAGTATCGCCGCGTACGCCAGGATCTGTTTCTGTGATTTCTAACTCAACGAAGTTAGGCGGCGTGACTGACAGAGGAGCACCATTAAATAACGTAATGGTACATAGAGCATTACTGTTTTCTTTTAACCACTTGATTGAATCACTCATTGCGTTTTTGTCCGCTTGAATCTGCTCAAAGCTCTCAGGATGCATAAAATGCCAAAACTCGCCATCGTTATATAGATAGTTCATTTCAGTATCCATCACATCAGCAGCTTCTAAGCTGTCACCTGACTTGAAAGTTTGTTCCAGTACTTTGCCACTACGAAGATTGCGCAACTTAACACGGTTAAAGGCTTGACCTTTACCAGGCTTGACAAACTCGTTTTCAAGAATGGCACAAGGGTTGCCATCAAGCATCACTTTTAGACCAGCTTTAAATTCATTAGTAGAAAAACTTGCCACAAGAAACTCCTAGGGGTTGTAAATATAATAGTAAGACATAGGGCTGACTGTACCAAAATTTTCTGTTATGCCAAGTATTTACGGATTAACGAGGATACTTTGATAGGCTAGACACTAAGGGCGTATAATATCGGATTTTGGGCACAGGTAATAGGCTGTCATGATAAACCATTTAATCACACAAAAAAACTGGCAAACGCAATTATCGGAAGCTATTACATCTGTTGATGAGCTATTGAGTATCCTACAGCTTGAATCAATGCGTGCAGAAGTTTACGTACCTAAGCATTTTGAACTGCGTGTGCCGCGTGGCTTTGTGGCAAAAATGGCTATTGGCGACCGTAATGATCCCCTGCTTAAACAAGTGTTGCCAGACCAGCAAGAGCAAATCAACGTCACAGGCTACGTAGCAGATCCGCTAAGCGAAAACACTCAAAATCCTGTAAAAGGCTTGCTGCATAAATATCAGTCAAGAGTATTGTTAACGATTACGGGTGCGTGCGCTATTCACTGCCGTTACTGCTTTCGCCAGCATTTTGACTATAGTGCCAACATGCCAACTGCCGATGCAAAAGAAAATATCATCAACTATATTAATGCAAATCCTGAGGTCAATGAGGTAATTTTGAGTGGTGGTGATCCACTAAATGTGACCAATCGACGTTTGTTTTCATGGTTAGATACTTTGGAGTCTCTTCCGCAGATTACTACCATTCGATTGCATACGCGTTTGCCATTGGTGATACCTGCACGCTTGGACGCTGCATTGTTAGAGAGGTTATCTCAAAGCCGCTGCCATATTGTCATGGTCATTCACTGTAATCATGCCAATGAGCTAGATGCACCAACTGCTGAGTATTTGCAACGTGCTAGAGCAGCTGGAGTTACGCTATTAAACCAAGCCGTGTTGTTAAAAGGTGTCAACGATACCCTTAACGCGCAAGTACAGCTTAGTCAGCGTTTGTTTGCTTCTGGCGTACTACCATATTATTTACATGTGTTGGACAAGGTGGCTGGTGCGGCGCATTTCGATAGTAGTGAGCAAGCAGCGATTGAGCTTTATTGGTCATTGCTAGCATCATTGCCAGGCTATCTTGTCCCTAAGTCGGTTAGAGAGTTACCTAATAAACCTTTTAAAGTGCCGATTGATATTTACAGCAATAGCTAATGTAGGGCACTATATCAATTTAGGAGAATTAGTAAACAAAGAGCGGCTCTTAAAAAAAGATGCGGATAGTATCTTTAGAAACTAAAATCTAGGATTTATGCTTTTTTATAAGTATAAATAGATATATGATTGGAACAGAATATAGACTGTCAGTATGTAATCTAACTAAAAAGCATATAACGTTAAATACAAAACTTTGCCAGTATGTAGGTATTGTCAGAGCGTACTGCTAGATTTAGGCTCACAATAAATAGATATCATCACTTTTCTATAGTCGAGCTTCACAAACATTTTTTATGCCATACATGTATTTGTACTGCTGCATATTACTGATTGCCTCAGAGTGACTAATAGAGAGTAAAGATACTGATGATAACGTTATCAATGCTTCAAGAGCATTTAGATTCTACAGAGCCACTACCTCCGCTATCTAATCGCTCAGTAAATGGTCAAGAACGTTACTTGTTAAAAATGTTGGCAACGCTACCGGCGCTCAGCCAAGAGCAGCAAACAGAACATTTAGAGAGTCTACTGACAGTATTACGTGAATCCAATATGGATGAACAACAGCGTCTTAAATTAATGGCAACAGTCGTTGATGCCTCAGACCGACTGATTGCAGCTTTTAGGCAGCACTATATCTATGAGACAGGCGCGCTTAGTCAGGATCAGATGTCTTATATCGCTCAAATGCAATCGCTACATTATTTAATTATCATGGTTTACGACAAAGTCATACGTCGTGAGACGCAGTTGTCAGAAGCCTCCCTAAACCAATCTTCTGGTAAAGGTTGGCAGCGTTTTTTTGGTGCTGAAACTAAACCTGATAGCACGCTTGCCATTGCGATTTATCAATCACTATTAAGATACCAAAAACTATTAGCAGAAGAAGCACTGTGCTATCGAAAGCCATCAGATTACCTGTGGTCTAAAGTCAATCAGTTATATTATCTGGCTCATCAGAGAAAAGTAGCTGATATTGATTTAAGCATACATACTGTCACGAACCAAACAAACAGTATTCATCAGCTATATTGCCAAATTTGTTTGCATCACTTGTTAAATTTGCGTGCTATGAGGCGCCCGAATATCTTACTCGTACAGCGTCTACTACCTGAATGGGCTAAGCACATGGTCGCGACAATGGAGCCTGCTACCGAGACAAAGGTTTTTGTTGATCTTCATAGCAGTAATCCACCAAGCTATCTGACTGTCAACTCTCATATCAACCCCTATGAAGATCATCATGACTGTCTATTTATAGAACTGACACCAATAGTTGAATATTTTGAGTCACGTAAAAAAGCCTTTATCGAAGAAGGTGGCACAGCAGAATATAGTTTGCTTAATGCTATTTCGATGACCATCAGCTACCGCTATTTGCAGCCGCCACTTATCTTACCAACCAAATATACTAGCAAGCAGCAGGCAAAATTAATCACCAATTTTAATGATATACACTACCATGTAGGTCATTCAAAAACTTTTGCCAATTTGATCGCTATCAAACATCTACGAGAAGAAGACAGGCCTTTATACGATACATTTGATAGCGAGCGTGGCCGCAGTAGCGTTATAAACATTGAGACATTTGACGACTATGACAGTTCTTCAGCATATCGTACACTGCATTTATTGCCAAAAGCTGGTGAACACAATAAGAATGTTGCCGACGAAATCATTCTCAATAAAGAAGAGCTTATTGTAGAAAAAACTGTCCCTGATCTTTCTATAACAGCACCTCAACCTTTACACATTATGAGCCTGATTTTGGTCTATGGCTCTGAAACCACAGAACAACCTAATTGGTCAATAGGGATGGTACGCTGGTTCAATGTAGATACCAAAAATCCAGAAGTAGAATGGCAAGTACTTGGGCACAAAATTGTGGCATGTGGACTGCGTTTGGAAGGTAATCAAAAACGAAGTCGACATTTTGTACCAGCATTTATCCTTGGAAAAGATGAAAAGCTGAACACTACTGGCACGTTGATAGTGCCACCTTCTTACTTTCAAGCTGATGATAGAGTCGTCATGCGTATTGGTAATAAACAAACCACTCTACGATTAGGACGCAGGCTAATGATGACTGATAAGTTTAGTCAATATGAGGTGGCGCAGTTATAGCGCTTAGAGGTACTTAGATGCGACAAGTATTTCAGGCCATAACGGAGAGTTTATACAGATTTTCGTCAGTAATATAGTAGGCGACAAAGGGCATAAGTTAATCTGCAGTTGGTCTAATTATTGTCTATAATGATAAATATGGTTACTCTGACTTTTATGATATCTCTAACTATAAAATAATTATCATAGTGAAAACTCAGTCTATACTGATAGGGTTAATAGAATATTAACGCTAGCATGTTTTATGTGCTAGGTTAGTTTTAGGCAAAGATGTAAAGTAACAAAATAAAAGATAACAATACGTACGACTAAAAGGCTCCTTATGCGCTCTCAATCTCTTTTAAATTTGTTGGTGATCAATGATGATCAGCTCTATGCTGAACGTCTTGTTCAGTTATTGAGTCCTTATTATGATAGTGTGAATTTGGGGTTTTTGGACGATAAAGAAGAGCTATTAAAACTTCTGCGCCAACCGTGGGATGTACTGGTATTTGGCAAAGCTTATAATATGAGCTTTACAGATGTGGTAAGCATCGTACAAGAGCAAAATATCGATCTGCCAATGATCTGTTTAATGAATGAAGAGATAGCGTCGACGGCCTACAATGAGTATGAGCTACCGACTGTGATTAGTGGCACGATGATCAAAGCGCTTGAAATGGATCAAGAGATGCCAGTCGTCATGGCCATTTGTCTACAGCATAGTAGTTTGCGCAGTCGTCGTGAGCTAAAAACTTTACGTCAAGTGCTTTCTGAAGCAGAACAACGTGCTAATGTGCTGATTAAGAACTCCAAGAGCGCGGTTGCTTATATTGATGAAGGGATTCATATCTTTGCTAATGATCCCTATCTCCAATTATTCGGTTTCAAATCAATGAATGAAGCGGTAGGCGTGCCTATTATTGATCTGATTTCGGGTGGTGATAGTGTCAAAGGATTTAAACAGTTTTTACGTCAGTTTGACAAAGGCAGTCGCCAAGACGTTGAGTTTAATTTTGAAAGTGTGCGAACAGATGGCAGCACTTTTGAAGCAAAGTTACAATTGGCATCGGCAACATTAGAAGGTGAGCCAGTCACTCAGATTATTATTCAACAAAACAATAGTAATAGTGCAGAGGTTGCCAAGCGTTTAGCGGAAGCTGAACGTAAAGATAATTTAACTGGCTTAGATAATCGTCGTGGTTTTGAAGATCAGATGATATCAATACATCAGCAGGCGACGCAAGGACTAATGACCGCAGCCCTGCTATATGTACAGGTTGATAATGTAGGAAAAATAAGAAGTAGTTTGGGTCTACAAGGAATAGATGCAACGGTCAAACAAGTTGCCCACACGTTGACTGAGCTAGTACCTGATGGACATGTGAGCCGTTTTAGCGATACTGCATTCACGATATTAGTAAAAAACAAGACGACGAATGATCTTAAAGAGCTTGCTGCGCATATCGGTTCGTCAATCAAGGGTATGTTTATTGAAGTTGATAAACGTACAACGAATACAACAGTTAGCATTGCTATTGTCAAAATTGAAAAAAATACGGTAGAGCCTGTTATCATATTAGAACGCGCCATGGACGCTATCAGCCAAATCATGGTAGAGACTTCTAATAGTGGTGGATCTTATCGTATATATGACCCAAGCGAACATGCCAATAGCGATGATCATGCACTTGCTGAATTGTTAGTGGATGCCATTACTAATAACCGCTTTGAGCTATCATTTCAGCCAATATATGACATCAATAACGATCGTAGCGACTTCTTTGAAGTGTATCTACGGTTACCTTTGTCAGATGCTGACAATACGGTATTAACCCCTGATCAATTTATGGCGGTGGCTAAAAAACATCAACTGTTAGAAAAGATTGATCGATGGGTGCTTATCAATGCCTGTAAGAAAATCAACGATGTCCGCAAAGTTCATCCTGAAGCCAAATTGTTAGTACAATTAACCAATGCTTCACTGGTTGATAAAAAACTGCCGATCGTTGCCAGTCAATTAATAAAAGCAGTAGGCGGTGCAGCTGGTGTATTGACACTCCAGTTCAATGAAATAGATATCTCTGATCACTTAACCGTCGCAAAATCTCAATTTTCCGCGCTTAACGATGTTAGCTGTCAAATAGGCATCAATAATTTTGGCTCTTCCGTCAAATCTATTGAAATTGCCAATTTTGTCCAGCCTGATATGGTACGCTTGGCGCGCAGTTATATCCAAGATATTGGTGCAGCAGAAAATCTAGAGACGGTTAAGTCTCTTATTACGCGTACTAATGACATAAAGGTCGATGTGCTTATGCCTTATATCGAAGATGCAGCAACGATGTCAGTCGCTTGGAGTGTGGGGGCGCGCTATTTGCAAGGGTATTATTTAGAAGAGCCTAGTAGCACGATAAAGGTAGCGAGTTAAAAGGCCAATACATCATATCGTTTATGTTATGGCGATGATATTCCTCAACCAAAGATTGCTAAAAATGTCCCTTATCAGTAGATATCAAATGAGCAGCCTTTTGGCTGCTGTTCTGTTGCTCACAGCTTGTGAGAAAACACCACCTGACCACCGCGCTCCTGTGATTCTGCCCTTATATACCGACGGGGATGCGGACAACGGCTCAATAATTTATAAAGATGCTTGCGGTCAATGCCATCAACGTAATGCAGGTCTGAATAAAAAAGGCCCACAATTAATGAATATATATGGTGCGCCGGCTGCCGAGTTAAAAGACTATACCTACAGCAAAGGGCTAGAAGATTCAGGTTGGGTATGGGATGCAGAGACACTCGATCCATACATTGCAGATGCCCAAAAAGCCATGCCAGACTCCAAAATGCTGTCTGACCCGATGCCAGATGCGAAAGAGCGTGCCGATATCATTGCTTATTTATCTACGCTCCGTGCCGCTGCACCAACCGTTACAGATGATGTGAACTGACTTATCATCGTTATGACCTAAAAAATGAGCCAATAACCTACTATGACCCATGCAGCTAACGATAGATCATTATCTACCTCTCATATAACAGCGAATCCGCTTAGCCAGTCCATCCCTAGTACGGCTGATTTTCAACGCAATCAGCAGCAAATTGCACAGCTGTTAGCGCAATTAAATCAGATTGTATTGGACAAGCCGCAAGCAGTTAGGCTAGCACTCAGTTGTATCTTAGCAGGTGGTCATTTGTTATTGCAGGACTTGCCTGGTATGGGTAAGACGACTTTGGCACAGGGCTTGGCACAGTTATTAGGTTTAAGCTTTAGCCGAGTGCAATTTACCAATGATATGTTGCCTGCTGATATTTTAGGTATGAGCATCTACGACCAAAGTAAACAGCAATTTGAGTTTCGTCCGGGCCCTGTCTTCACTCAGTTATTACTTGCTGATGAAATCAACCGTTCCAGTCCCAAAACGCAGAGTGCGTTACTTGAAGCGATGGAAGAGCGACAAGTCACGCAAGATGGCCAGACTTATCCTTTGCCGCAGCCGTTCTTTGTGATTGCCACCCAAAATCCATTGCAACAAGCAGGTGTCTATCCGCTCCCAGAGTCGCAGTTAGACAGATTTTTATTATGCTTATCATTGGGTTATCCATCGCCTGCCGCAGAGCGTGAGCTGCTAAAAGGTAAAGATCGTCGCGAGCTACTCAAAGATTTGGATACGGTGCTTGATACTGAAGCTGTACTATTGGCTCAGCAGGGTGTCAGGCAAGTTTATGTAGCAGATACAGTATTGGATTATCTGCAAAGGTTGGTTGCAAAAACTCGTGCAAGCCAAGAGTATCATGGCTTATCGCCTCGCGGCATATTGTCACTACAACGTGCTGCCCAAGCGCATGCCTATGTATCGGGATATATGGAAGTGACCCCTGAAGATATCCAAGCGGTGTTTGCTGCGGTCACTGATCATCGCCTCGGTCAGCGTTTCGTACCCGCGCATGTGACTGGCGGGCAAGCGACAAAAACCATCGCCCAACGTATTCTAGCAGAAGTGTCGGTTATCGCTTAGCAGCGGATGTCCGCCATTTAGCAGTGGTTTGATACATAGTCAAAGGCATATAACTCAGACACGATATCAGGCTTACTCAGCCTACTATGCGTGGTGCGTTTACTCGCTTTGTCTGTATCTAAATTATCTAGAATCGACTATTTCGTTCTATTCCCGAATCTGTCAGTCACATACCGACAGCATCTTCAATCAGATGGTAATAATAGGGTAGTCATGAGCTTGTTACCAAAGGCCTTAACCGCACCAATAAAATCAGCTCTGAGCCGCTGGTTTGCCGCGCGCGCACCTAAGAGTGACAGTGCTACGCTTAATTTGCGCAATGTCTATATTTTCTTTAGTCGTGAAGGAATGCTATTCGCCGTATTATTAGTAATTACCTTTATCGCAGGTATCAACTATGGCAACAATTTGGTGCTTGGTTTGTGCTTTTATCTGGTCAGTATTTGGCTAATTAGTTTTCATGTTACTTTTGCTCATATATCTGGTCTGCAAGTGCGTTTACTAGAAGTCACTATGACAGAAGCTAGCTTGCCTGTTTGGGTTACACTACAGTTGAATAGTGATAGTCGCCAACCAAGGCGTCAGTTGCTATTTGAATTTGAGCAGTTAGCCAATAAGAAAACCAAAAATGGCACAAACACGCAAAGTTCAGTGCTTATCACACGGCTACAAGGCGAGCAAGTCATTCGACTGCCTGTCCAGACCTACAACCGTGGCCAACTTGAACTACCACGGTTAAAAATAAAAACAGTTTATCCATTAGGTATCATGCGTGCATGGTCTTATGTCTACTTTGCGCGTACAGCGTGGGTATATCCAAAACCTGAAGTATTTGATTGGCAAGAAAAATATGCAATCGCAAGCTTAGAGGATTTACCAACAGGTGGGCAGTATAGACAGGGTCAGGACGACTTTGAGCGATTAGACAACTATATCGAGGGTGAATCATTGGCCCGAGTCTCTTGGGGGCATGTAGCGCGGGGACAAGGTATGCTGACCAAGCACTTCGCTGATCCGGTCGGTCATGAGCAAACGCTTGATTATGCAGATATGCCAGCTGCACATCACGAGCAAAAACTTGCACAATTGGCTTATGGGGCATGGACGCTGGGTCAGCTAGGTGTACCGTTTCAAATGCGTTTACCTAGTGATACTCCTGCTACTACGGAGATGGGTAACGGAGAATCCTTTGCGCAAGTATGCTTGCTAAGGCTTGCGAAAGCACCATGACCAATTCTAAACGCTCATCTTCTGCTGATGTTGATACACGGTCCACAGAATATTCTACGGTCGATGCTACAAAAACGGCCAGCTTTGAGCAGTTGGCTTTAGGTCAAAAAGTCTCGTTTCGACCTGAGCGAAATGACGCTAAATGGTATCGTAAGTTATTAGCACTGCCAGCTTATTATTGGGTATTAATTGCTCAAGTCGTCGTTGTGTTACCGCATGCCGCACATTTACCATTATGGTTGATAGGATTTGCCGCCGTCAGTATCGCCGCTCAATTGCCTTATATCAAAGCTAAATTCAAAAAACTATCGCATCTAAAGCGTATTTATCAAAGTGTACAAATGCTAGGCTTTCTGCTGGGGCTATTAGGTCTGTGGCTAACCTACAATACAGCATTTGGGCTCGATATGGGTGTGGCGTTTTTGGTGTTATGCCTAGTTAGCAAACTGTGGGAGCTATATAAGCGCCGCGATGCCTATGTGGTGTTGAATTTATCATTGTTCGTGCTTGCGGCATTATTTTTGATGGACCAAGGTTTACTGACTACTTTAGAAGTGATCGTTGGCGCAATCATTGTATTGCTAGCATTTATTGCGCTTAATGATGATAGCAATGCTAGCGGTGATGGACGCTTGCGTACATTGGGCGTGTTAGGGGTTGGTGCATTGCCATTATTAGTGGTGCTATTTTTGTTTTTTCCAAGACTGCCCCCACTGTGGTCCGTACAGCTCTCAGGTCAGCAAGCTACTACAGGTGTCTCTGATAGCATGTCTCCTGGTGATTTTGCCAATTTGGGGCAGTCAACTGAGCTGGCTTTTCGCGTAGAGTTTGATGGTGAGCGCCCACCGCAACAGCAGTTGTATTGGCGCGGTTTGGTATTTAGTGATTTTGATGGTGTCACATGGCGCCCAGCCCCTCAAAAGGATCAATGGTCGTCGAGATTGCAAGCACCTGCATGGATTCAGAACGCCTTCGCTACTGTACCTGATGAATCAAGGGCGGCACCTGTCAATTACAAGGTTATCTTAGAACCCACTCAGCAAAACTGGCTATTTGGTCTTGATTATCCGTTTTCTGAACAGCCAGATATCAATACTACCTCTGAATTTACCTTATCAAAGGATCAACCTGTTACGCAGCAGCTTCGCTATGATGTGTTGCAGTTTGCACAGATGCGTATTGATCCAGTTCTAACAGAGGCATCAAGACGTGAGAACCTTGCCTTGCCTAATGAAGGTAATCCACAAGCACGCGCGCTGGCTAAGCAATTATTTGAGCAGTCAGGTTCAGACCCTGTGCGCTACATAGCGGCTATCGAGCAATGGATTAATCGAACAGATTTTCGCTATACGCTGTCGCCACCACGGCTCAATACCAATCGCATTGACGAATTTTTATTTGAAACCAAAGCAGGGTTTTGTGAGCATTATTCGTCAAGCTTTACCTTTATGCTCCGCGCCGCTGGCATTCCTGCACGAGTAGTAGCCGGCTATCAAGGCGGTGAGCCGAGTCGCAATGGTAACGTATGGGAAGTGCGGCAAATGGATGCGCACGCATGGACTGAGGTTTGGCTTGAGGGCCAAGGCTGGGTACGTGTGGATCCGACAGCCTTTGTGGCACCTGAGCGAGTAGAGCGAGGCATGAATACGATGACCGAGCAGCAAGGGGCAGCCATGTTTGGCAATGGTGCCAGTGCACAAATCAGCTATCAGCAGTATCAGATGCTACAAACGCTACGCCGCCTATCAGACCAAGCGAGCTACTACTGGCAAAAAGACGTAGTCGGCTATGACCAAGACAAACAGGCAGACTCATTACTCAAATGGTTCAATATTAGCTCAATCATGCAGCAAGTCGTTTGGTTAGCCACCAGTGCGGTTTCCGTTATGGCTATCTTAGTATTTGTCATTTGGTATCGCCGCCGCAAACGTTGGCATCCAGCAGACTTACCTCTTGCTCAGCTCTCAAAACGTGTTGCCAAACATGATAAATTATTAGCTCGCAATGATAACGAAGGGCAGCTAGCTTGGCTGGAACGTTTGGCATCGGCTACTGATAGCCGTCAGGGTGACAATGCCCAATCTGCTACGAGTCAGCTAACAGATAGTAGCGACCCAATCGTTATTCAAACAAAGCTTATTGAAATTAGACAAAACTACCGTCAGTTACGCTATGGACGATTGAGTACATTTGATAGCAGTCATAGCGAGTATCAAGAACGACTCAAACAACTTAAAAAAGATGTGCGCGCATTGTTATAGAGGTTTTTGGTGATAGTGCTATTAAGTTACTTTGATGATAGTGCTGTTGAGGTATTTTGAACTGACGATAAGTTAGATAAGCGAATTAGTAAGAGAGGCGGTTATATGGCGATATATGTAGATTTTGTGCAGATAAAATTCAAAGGCCATAAGTGGTGTCATATGCTGGCGGATAGCTTGCAAGAGCTGCATGATTTTGCGGCATTTATTGATGTGGATGCGCGTCTATTTCATCGCAACGCTAGCTATCCTCATTATGATATCACGGTTCAAATGCGTGAAATCGCTATTGCCCAAGGTGCTATTCCTGCCGATAGAAAAAAGATTATCGAGTGCGCAAAGAAATTGAAAGTAGAGTTGAATGACCAGATGGAGCAATCTAGTCATTCTTGATATGAGGGATTTTTAAGTAAATAAGTAATGTTTCAATTGCCTGTTCACTTATTTATTCAACTATATCGAGCGCATTATTTTGCGGTGGCTGCAGTACTGATTACGTTAAGTGCTTTTGAGATATTAGCAATCTCAGTATCGCAACCTTTGATATTGTGGCGTGTCTTGAGGTAGTCAGGGTTGTTGTATGACAGCCATACTTTCTTATCAGCATCTTCGCTAATCAAGATTTTTTGTGGTAAATCAATGGCAACGGTTTGCTCACAGTTCATTAATGGCGTACCTGCTTTAGGGTTGCCAAACATAACGACTTGCGTTGGTCTCAATGATAAGTCGGCACTCTGTGCATTTTTCTGATGGTCGACTCGTGCAAATACTTTCATACCCTTGCTTTCGATAACTGAGACCAGTTTGTCTGCGGTATCTTGGACGGAGTGATTGCTCTGTAAAGTTACCAAGCCTTTTTCGGCATTGATAGAGGTTGTGGTGTCTGTCATAGCACCAGTGCTATTGGTTTTATCCAGCAGCGTATCGATACTGGCACAAGAGGAAACGGCCACTGCTAGTGCAGCGATAGAGACGATTTTAATCATAATGATACCTATAAGTTATCTGTAGTATGGTCAGTCCTAACTATAATGAGCAACATCGAATATTCATTGTGCGTAATCAGGTTTGTGATTGCAATACGTCTTAACAGAACGTTAAACCAAATGTTCTGCCAAATAATCTACGAGCAGTCTAATCTTTGGTGATAAATGACGGTTATGTGGATAAATGGCCCAAATGCTTTCTTCGGGTTCTCTATAGTCATCGAGTAAACTGACTAACTCGCCAGACGCTAAGTACTTTTGCACATAGTAATCAGGCAGCTGTACGATACCCAGACCTTTTAGCGCAGCATCGACCAGACTATAGCCGCTGTTATATTGCACCGTACCAGAGACACGCAGGTTCCTTTCTACGCTCGTTTGTTGGTTGTTCGTCTTCCCATGAGCATCGCTGTTCTCTTTTGTTTTAGTGGTATCTATAAAATGCCAATAATCACGAGTACCCAACAGGCAGTTATGTTGACTTAAGTCACTCAGTTGGTGTGGTATGCCGTGTTTTTTTAGATAAGAGGGTGCCGCGCAGACAAAGTTAGTACGCAGGCTAAGTTTCTTTGCCATCATCGTCGAGTCATGCAATTTGCCAATACGAATCGCCAAATCATATCCTTCTTCAATCAAGTCGATTTTCTGATTACTCAAAAAGGCAGTCACTTCGATATCGTGATACTGCATCATAAAATCATTGATGAGTGGTAATAACTGCTGCTCACCATAAGTAACGGGTGCTGTTAGTTTTATCCTGCCTTGAGGCTTTGATTGTAAGTTGCTTACGGCTTGCTCAGCGGCATCTAAGCCGTCGAGTACACTGCGGCAGTGCTGATAGAATACACGGCCTTCTTCGGTGAGTGAAACCTTGCGCGTGGTTCGATATAGCAGCTTTATATTTAAGCGTTTCTCTAACGCGCTGATTTGGCGGCTGACTTGTGCAGTCGAGATACCCAGCTCTTTTGCACCACGCGTAAAGCTCTCGAATTCTGCAACATAGACAAACTCACTAATTCCTTCCCAGCGCATTATTATTACCAATATGTAAAAGATATTTGCAAATATAGCATATTGTTATCCGCTCAGAAATAAATATAATGGTTAGTATCAATGTAAACAGATGGTGTTTTACTGTCATCGATGCTTGCCTATAGAGGGCAGGCAAGATAAGCTCAGTCTATCTTTATTCGTTTTAACTGTAGATATAGTGAACGCCAAAATCCATAAAATTCGTTAGAAAGTTATTAAAACTGCTTGTACTTATAACGCAACTGTTATGTCGTCACCCATAAATAACAATCAATTAAAAAGAGAGATTCTTATGTCTGATAAGTTTATTAAATCAAAAGCCGCCATCGCGTGGGGTCCAAAACAGCCACTATCTATCGAAGAAGTGGACGTCATGCTACCGCGCAAAGGCGAAGTATTGGTAAAAATCGTCGCCAGTGGTGTCTGTCACACAGATGCTTTTACCTTATCTGGTGAAGACCCAGAAGGCGTATTCCCTGCGATTTTGGGTCATGAAGGCGGCGGTATCGTTGAGCAAGTTGGCGAAGGCGTGACCAGCGTTCAGGTCGGTGACCATGTCATTCCGTTGTACACGGCAGAATGCGGCGTCTGTAAAATGTGCCGCTCAGGAAAAACCAATCTTTGCTCGGCAGTACGCGAGACGCAAGGTAAAGGCTTGATGCCAGATGGCACGACGCGTTTTTACAAAGACGGCGAACCTATCTACCATTATATGGGTTGCTCAACGTTTTCTGAGTACACGGTTTTACCAGAGATTTCTTTGGCTAAAGTCAATAAAGAAGCGCCATTAGAAGAAGTCTGCTTGCTTGGTTGCGGTGTAACTACTGGCATGGGCGCGGTCATGAATACTGCAAAAGTTGAAGAGGGCGCTACCGTTGCTATCTTTGGACTGGGCGGCATTGGACTATCCGCAGTCATCGGTGCGGCGATGGCAAAAGCCAGCCGTATCATTGTGATTGATATTAACGAGAGCAAGTTTGAGTTAGCTAAAAAACTAGGCGCAACCGATTGCATCAATCCAAAAGACTACGACAAACCGATTCAGGAAGTCATCGTTGATCTAACCGATGGCGGTGTGGATTATTCGTTTGAATGTATCGGTAACGTCGATGTCATGCGTTCAGCGCTAGAGTGCTGCCATAAAGGTTGGGGCGAGTCAGTCATCATCGGTGTCGCTGGTGCTGGACAAGAAATCTCAACCCGTCCATTCCAGTTAGTGACTGGTCGAGTCTGGAAGGGCTCAGCATTTGGCGGTGTAAAAGGTCGCACAGAACTACCAGGTTATGTCGAGCGTTATCTGGCAGGTGAGATTCCTTTACAAGACTTCATCACTCATACGATGCCGATAGAAGACGTCAACGAAGCGTTTGACTTGATGCACAAAGGCGAAAGTATCCGTACGGTTGTACATTTCTCAGAGTAGTTAGCAACGACGTTATTGTCTTAGAAATGCTTTGTTAAAAATAAAAAGGCTGCTTCAATATTGAAGCAGCCTTTTTTTAATACTATTTTCACGCATAGCTTAAAGTTTAAATGTATCAAGCATTCTTTTTGCTAATGATTAGATCCGCTAGTGTCGATAAATCTGATGCAGTCAAATCAGGAACTGGTACATTGGGCGCGTTCAGCATTGCATTATAAGGACGGGTCAAAAATGCACCGCGACAACCTGCCGCTTGTGCACCTATAGTATCCCAGAGGTGACAGGCAACAAGACATAAGTCTGACGTATCAACGGCTAGCGTATCAGCCA
Source organism: Psychrobacter sp. Arc9 (assembly GCF_041431295.1). Lineage (NCBI taxonomy): Bacteria > Pseudomonadati > Pseudomonadota > Gammaproteobacteria > Moraxellales > Moraxellaceae > Psychrobacter > Psychrobacter sp. Arc9. The sequence goes on from NZ_JASMRK010000018.1 coordinate 24,944, forward strand.
CCAATTGATAAGTATCAGGTGCTGGCTTGAACTTGCCAACAGTCTCAATACTAAAGTGCTGCTCAAAGAATTGACTGAGTCCTGCTTTTTCTAATGGCGTTGGAGACGCACTGCTTGCTGAATTAGTCAGCGTGACCAGTCGAAACCCTGCATCACGCAAACGAGTCAGTGCTGGCGCTGCATCAGGATGAGCCGGCAACGAGCTCATTCTTTCTTTGAACTCATTGATATCAGCATCTGTCAAAGTCACTTGTCTGATATCAGCAACCATTTGCAGAGCACCAACGCCAAGTTCACCAAAAGGCGTATAGAGACCGGACAACGTCATAGTTTGCGAGTACAGTACTAGCTGAGCGAACCATTCTCTTAGCACTCTTTGCTTGCCAAAGACGCGTATGAATAAAGGCGTTAGCGTATCGATATCGAGCAGTGTTTCGTTGACGTCGAATACAATAATCGAGGGAAAGCGTTCAGAAGACATAAAGTATCCTTTTATAGAATGACATTTTTATAACGTCAGGTGGTTTACTCAGTCATGTTCATGTTGGCCAATTGCTCTAAGATACTGACATAGTTCTCGACCCCTTGAGCGCCGCTGACCAGATGACGCTCATTAAAGATAATCGCTGGTACACTTTGGATGCCTTGCTGTTGCCAATGCTGCTCTTCTGCTCGTACTTCTTTCGCAAAGAATTGACCTTCTAACACTGCCAATGATTCACTACGATCAAGCCCAGTCTCTGCTGCAATATCGGCAAGCACGTTGATATCGGAGATATCTCTGTTATTGGTGAAATGCGCGGCAAACAAGGCTTGCTTTAATTCATGCATGCGGCCTTGTTGATCAGCGAAATGTATCAGCTGATGCAAGTTAAAGGTGTTGTGCATGCGTGTATCATCATTGAAATTAAATTCAAAGCCAACTTCTTGTCCAGCTTCAGTCATTCTGACTCGGCTAGCATCTGATTCTTGTTTAGTAGAGCCGTACTTCTCAATGATGTGTTCACGTAGGTTTTGACCTTCACTTGGCATATTTGGGTTTAACTCAAACGGATGCCAGTGGATAGTGTGAGCGGTATTGGTTTGCTCAAGTGCTGCTGCCAATTGACGATAGCCGATAACGCACCAAGGGCAGACGACGTCTGAGACGATATCTATTCGGAGTGGTTTTTCTGATGTGCTCATATTTCCTCACGGGTATTATTATGTATGTTTTGTTTGGGATATATAGATAGTGGCATATCAGTTGGAATCAAGCAGATATACCTAGTTATCAGACAACTATAACTAGTTACCATGTATCAAGTCAGTTCATACTAAGAGAATGACTAAGTGATTACAATGTAGTCTGCGCAGTCGGCGTCGCCAATTCGGTAGCGTAATTGTAACCATTACTAATAAGAAAGTAGGCGTTTTTGCAATACGCTGACTCAGTCATAACAAAACCTACGAATACTTAACCAAGCAAGCATAGTTATAAAATAGCTTTTTATTTAAAGTGACTTCGTTAAATAGCAATCGAAGAAGAAAAATTCTAAGAAGAACAAATATCAATAACGGAGTCATAGATGAAAAACATCACTGAAGCAATGAACTGGCGCTACAGCACAAAAGAATTTGATACCGATAAGAAAATCTCAGCAGAAGATTTCCAAAGTCTAAAGGATATTTTGCGCCTTAGTCCTTCGAGTACCAACATTCAGCCGTGGCATTTTGTCATTGCTGATGATGAAGCAGGTAAAGCCCGAATCGCAAAAGGCACTGAGGGCATGTATGAGTTCAACGATGCCAAAGTAAAAGGTGCCTCGCACGTCATTGTATTCTGTAGCCGTGTCTATGCTGATGATGAGTTTTTGGATGACATCTTAGAAAAAGAAGATGCAGATGGTCGTTTTGCAGAGCCAAAATTTAAAGAGCAAATGCATGAGACGCGTAAAATGTTTTTGGACATTCGTCGTTATGAGCAAAAGGACGAACCACATTGGTTGATAGAGCAATTGTATCTTAATATGGGCGCTTTGCTACTAGGGGCAGCAGCTTTGGGTATTGATGCGGTTCCGATGGAAGGGGCGGATTTGAAAGCACTTGATAAAGAGTTTGATTTACGTAGTAAAGGCTACACCGCTGTGGCAGTCGTATCACTTGGTTATCGTAGTAAAGATGACTTTAACGCTGAATTACCAAAATCACGTTTTGATGAAGAAACGATTATCACGAAGGCATAGCCAGTTATTATCTAAGCAAAGAACATTTTTGATAGACAGATCTACTAAATACTATACGTAAAAATTCTATTTAAGAGCCTCGTAAACTGACTGTTTATGGGGCTTTTTTTTAGGGACTTCCTTTGAAATAACGTTAAAAACTGATGATAAAAAATATACTACCTATTAGCAGCGCTAACATTTCGAGTAGCAGCGCTAATATTTCGAGAATTTTGCAGATTAGAAACTACACTGGAATCCCTACAAAGTAAAAACAAAACAACTGTTTTCATACGTCATAATAAATTTATTGACATTGTCATTTTGAAGCGTATTTCACCACTCTATTATATTCACCTGCCAGCGAGAAGCCAGCATGTCTACTTTGACCTTAACAATCAATAAGCAAGATTATCAGCTCGAAAATCTTGACGCTCGTACGACACTGCTCGACGTCTGTCGTCAGCACCTACAAATTACTGGACCCAAAAAAGGCTGCGACCATGGTCAATGCGGGGCTTGTACCATGCTCATCAATGGACGACGGGTCAATTCCTGTCTGACACTCGCCGTTATGCATGATGGTGATGACATCACAACGATCGAAGGCATCGGGATGCCAGAGTCATTATCGGCATTGCAGCAAGCGTTTAAAGACAATGACGCTTTTCAGTGTGGGTACTGTACGCCAGGTCAGATTTGTTCAGCGACCGCATTGATAGAAGAAGTGAAACAAAATTGGCCAAGCCATGTTAGCACCGACTTAAAAAATCCTGATGGTCTCCTTGTACAAGAAATTGCTGAGCGCATGAGCGGTAATATCTGCCGTTGCTCAGCTTATCCAAATATCATTAAAGCCATTTCACAAGTGCTTGAGAGTCAGGTTTCAGAGAGTCAAGTATCAGAGTCTAGTACTCAAACAACAGACAACGCAGTGCAAAACTCAAGCGTGACAGGTATCTGGTCACCGCCACCGAGCGAGGCGCAACTTGGTAGGACCTCAGCGAATAACAAGACAGCAACTGCTACAACAGGAGGCCGCTCATGAAACGCTTTGAATATAGTCGTGCTGATGCACCAGAGCAAGCGGCAATATCTGCTAGTACCAAAGATGCGTCTTTTATCGCAGGTGGTACCAACTTGTTAGACTTGATGAAATTGGAGATTGAAACGCCAATTAAATTGGTTGATATTACCCGTTTAGAATTAGAGCAAGTCGAAACCACTGCTGACGGTGGTTTGCGTATCGGTACGCTTGTGACCAACAGCGATTTGGCAGCGCATCCTGAGGTTATTGCAAATTATCCAGTATTATCCCGAGCGATTTTGGCAGGAGCGACTGGTCAGCTGCGTAATAAAGCAACGACTGGCGGTAACTTCTTACAGCGCACCCGTTGTTATTATTTTTATCAGACGGACAGCGCCTGTAATAAGCGTGAACCGGGAACCGGTTGTCCAGCTATTAATGGCGAGAACCGTACGCTAGCTATTTTGGGCACGAGCGATGACTGTATTGCTCAGCATCCATCTGATATGGCGGTAGCAATGCGCTTGCTTGATGCCACTATCGAGACAGTTAAAGCGGATGGATCGACTCGTTCTATCAATGTGAAGGATTTTTATTGCTTACCAAAAGACACGCCGCATATCGAAAACGTATTGGAAGCAGGTGAGCTGATTACTCACGTTGTATTACCTGCACCTGTCAAAGGTATGCATACTTATGACAAAGTGCGAGATCGCGCCTCATATGCGTTTGCGCTCGTGTCCTGTGCCGCAGTGATAGACGCTGATGATAACGGTAATCTAAAAACGGTACGATTGGCATTTGGTGGTATCGGTACGGAGCCATGGCGTAACGAGGAAGTTGAAACGTTGTTAATGGGTACTGATGGCAATAATGATGTTATCGCGCAAGCTGCCAATCTGTTATTGAATGATGCCAAAGGTAATGGTCAAAACGACTTTAAAATACCGTTGACGCGTCGCCTACTAAAACAAGTCATTCAGCGCGCACTAGCGGGCGAGGGAGCATAATCATGTCATTATTTGAATCAATCACTCAGTCAGAACCGACCAAAAAAATGACCATGGATGAGCCTGTTGAGTCTTTGTTTAGCACAACAGCGAGCAAACTGGTTGGTAAGCCAATTAACCGTGTTGATGGTTCCCTAAAGGTTAGCGGTCAAGCGAAATACAGTGCCGAAATATACTTGGACAATCAAGCCTATGGTGTATTGGTAGGCGCGACCATTGCTAAAGGTCAAGTTGAGAGTATCGATAGTGACTCTCTAAAAGGCATTCCTAATATTATTAAAGTCGTGACCGATCCTGAGCACTTTTTGCGTAACTCTCAACAAGGGACAAAAACTAAAGCACCCAAGCAAGGGGTTAGCGAGATTTTTTATCATGGTCAGCCTATTGCTGTCGTGGTTGCTGAGACTTTTGAGGCGGCAAGAGAAGGCGCTAAAGCGCTGAAAGTGACTTATAAGGATGAGACTGACCAAGCGGCACTGAACTTTACCCAAGAGCTCTCTAACGCACATGCGGTAGATGAAGAAAAAGGCTCTGATAAAAATAATGTCCAAGGCGATCCAGACCAAGGCTTAGCTGATGCGGCAGTGACCGTTGATCGCTTTTATCATACCCCAAGTCAAAGCAACTCTCCGATGGAGCCCCATACAACGTTGGCTCATTGGGAAGGCGATAAGCTCGTTCTGTATACTTCCAATCAGATGATCGCTTCTTGCAAACAGCAAGTCATGGATGCTCTGGACCTAAATAAAGATCAAGTACAACTGATCGCACACTATGTGGGTGGTGGATTCGGTAGTAAGCTCGGTATTGCTCCTGAATCTATTGCAGCGGCGATTGCTGCGAAAGATCTGGGTCGTCCTGTGCTAATCACGATGACGCGTTCACAAGTGATGGAAGCAACGGTCAGACGCTCAAACACGCGTCAGCGTATCGCTATTGGTTGTAATAAAGAAGGTATTATCAACACATTTATTCATGATACTACGACCAGTAATTTGCCAGGAGAAGCTTTTTTTGAGCCGACGGCATTATCTACCCATTATCTATACCGTGGTGAAAACCGCCGTGTACATTATCAGATGGTAGATATGAATCAAGTATTATCAGGCTCGATGCGTGCGCCGGGTGAGGCGGTGGGTTTGATTGCGGTTGAATGTGCCATGGACGAGCTAGCCTCACAGCTGGACATTGATCCAATCGAGCTGCGCCGCCGTAATGAGCCTGAAGAGGACCCTACCGAAGAGATTCCTTTCTCCACCCGTCAGCTAGTCGCTTGTATGGAGAAGGGCGCTGAACAGTTTGGTTGGGATAAGCATAATCCCAAGCCTGCCAGTCAATTAGAAGGTGACTGGTGGATAGGTACAGGCATGGCGGCGGCTGCCCGTGGTAACCAATTACAGCCATCTGAAGCACGTGCAACCTTACAGGTAGATGAGTCAAAAGCACTTGGTATCAAAGCAGTTATCGAGACAGACATGACAGACATCGGTACAGGGTCTTATACGGTGTTTTCTCAGGTAGCGGCAGACCTGTTAGGACTGCCTATCGACCATGTTGAGATGAAACTAGGTGACAGTGCATTGCCACCAGCATCAGGCTCAGGTGGCAGTTGGGGTGCTGCGAGTGCGGGTAGTGGTGTCTATCTTGCTTGTGAGCAGCTGCGTGAAATGCTAGCAGAAAAAGTTGGTCTGTATCCTGACAACATTCAGTTAGACAATGGTCAAATCAAGAAAACAGGCGAGCATGCTTTAACGGCAATGGAAGCTGCCAAAAAGAGCGGCCAATCATTTGCTGACAGCACTATTGATAAGCTATCGCAAACCACAGGGCTTTCGCTATCAGGACAGTCAGCATCACAAGAGTATGATTTTGATAATACAGAGTCTTATGCGCTTGCGGATGTGGTCGCTGACTATGATGAGCAAAAAATCACTGCCAAAGGCCAGATAAAACCGGGTAAGAACGGTAAGAGCCATCGCCAAGCCTCTTTTGGTGCGAACTTCGCTGAAGTGGCGGTTCATAAAGTCACTGGTGAGATTCGGGTGAAACGTATGACAGGTGCATTTGCCGCTGGTCGTATTCTTAACCATAAAACAGCGACTTCGCAATGCTATGGTGGCATGGTATTCGGTATTGGCTCAGCGTTGATGGAAGAGGTCATCCACGATAAACGTGACGGACGCCTGTGTAACCATGATCTCGCTGAATATCATGTGCCAGTCAATGCCGATGTACCACAGTTAGATGTGATATTGGTAGAAGAGGATGATCCTTATACCAACCCAATGCATATCAAGGGCATTGGGGAGACTGCTATTGCTGGTGCTGCCGCCGCGATTGCTAACGCTGTCTATAATGCCGTCGGCGTACGCGTTTATGATTTTCCGATTACGCTTGATAAATTGCTTTACGAGATGCCAGAGTAAATTTTTAAGCCATATGTACGACAGCAACCCGCTTAATGAGCGGGTTTTTATAACTCAATCAGCAGTATATTTCGTTATTATCAAGAAAATAACTACCAAATAAGAGGCGTTATGAATCAGGTCGCTGACATTCTTAAGCTGGCAATCAAAGCTAAGCAACAAGGTATTGATGCTGTATTGGCAACGGTTGTACGTACTGAAGGCTCAGCATATCGCCGTGCTGGCGCGATGATGCTCATCTGTGAGGATGGTCGCTCAGTTGGGATGATTAGTGGTGGCTGCTTGGAGCCGCACATTATCAAACGTGCCTTCTGGCTTACTCGTAACGGTGCCAATGTGCAAGTTTATCAGACGGGTGATGACATTCAATATGCTGACGATGGCCAAGCGCAAGCAGGTGCTAAAGAAACTAAGTCTGATATATATGATGGGCCAGATAGCGATTTAGATAACGACTTAAATAGCGGCTTAGATGAAGCGGATTTTGATGAGCTTAATTTTGGATTGGGCTGTAATGGGCGAGTGCATGTATTGTTTGAGCGACTAACGACAGCAACGCCATTGCTAGAGACAATCCGTAATGTTCGACGTACTCAGCAGCCGATTACTGTAGCGACTTTGATTCGTGCTAACGACTATCAGCATCAAGGTTCTGTATCGCAAAACAGGGATAACTTGCAAATCGGGATGCGGATTAATTTAGATGAATACCGCAGTTTGGGAAGCGTTTCTGCACTAGGGAAGACAGCGTTTTCAAGCATACTTGCCAATACCGTAGAAGAGTTAGCAGAATATAAGCTATCTGATAAAAATGCCGAATATGTGACGGTGGAAAACGGCAAGGTAACAACAGAGTGGCTTGTACAACGCCTGCAACCACAATTGCGTCTATTGATTTGCGGTGCAGGTAACGACGTGATGCCACTAGTGACCATGGCCAAGCTACAAGATTGGCATGTGACGGTCGTAGACAGTCGCTCGCAATATGCGACGCGTATGCGGTTTCCTCAAGCAGATGTTGTGATGTCGATACCCTTAGATGACCGTGAGACTTTGCTTAAGCTCAGTAATAACGCAGCCGTCGCTCTGATGTCACACAGTTTGAGTCAAGATCGTGCTCGCCTAGCAATACTGCTCGAACATCCAGACAATTATAGATACTTAGGGCAATTGGGGCCGCGCTATCGTACTGAACGCTTGATTAATGAGATTAGCATGAATCTTAGCAATCCTACTATGTTAGAAGCTGGCATTCATAAATTGCATTATCCGATTGGTTATAAGCTGGGCGGAGATGGCCCTGAGGCACTCGCGCTTGGCATCATGGCAGAGATTAATGCAGTCATGCACAATCAAGATGCTCCAGTAAGTGGTTCGCATAACAATGTTTCAGATATCCCAGCGGTGAGTAGTAATACAGATGCCAATACTGTCCAGAGTGGCGTATGAGCAAGCGTGCATTTACAGAAGGTGCTGAACATACAAAAAGTACTGAACAGCAGAGCCAAAACCATGCGGTCATCATCTTGGCAAGTGGCCTCAGTCAGCGCCTTGGCCAACCCAAGCAGCTACTTGTTAAACATGGCGATCCGTTAATTACTTATATGACTCGACTGACAACAACTACCAATCCGAAAGCCATCGTCGTTGTCATTCCTGATAACCATCGTTTGATTGCTAGTACGATTACAGAGTTGGCTAATCAATATCCAACGGTTCAAATAGTGGTGAACTCACAAGCTGATACTGGTATGGCGCATAGTTTGAGTCTGGGTGTTGAGGCAATTGTTGCTCTTGAATCAACTTCAATCGATCGAGTGCTCATCATGGGAGTAGATCAAGTATTATTAGATGAGCCACATTTAACAGCTTTGCTAGCGGGCAAGCAGACGGTAGTGGCCAGTCGCTATCACAGTTGGCAAGATTTAGCGAAACATCAAAATCGAGATCAAACGGTGTCTGATATTATAGGTCTGCCTTTAGCAGTTAACTATAAATTGCTTAGACAGTGGCAGTCAGAATTGATAGGAGATAAAGGGCTTCGTCACCTCATTAGAGGGTTGCCCGCTGATCAAATAGGTGAGGTCGATAATGACCAACTTAGCTACGATATTGATACGCCCGAGCAGCTAGCATTTGCCAAACAACAAGGCTGGCTTGATAGCTAACTTGATTAATTTAATTGATTTTGAACAGTATTCATTTTGAACAACGAAATGCGAGAGAATAAAATTATAAATATGATAGAAACCGAACGACTGTATCTCAGACAGTGGCAAGCGAGCGACTTTGCGCCATTCGCTGAGATGAATGCTGATTCTAAAGTAATGGAATACTTTCCTAAGTTATTAACTACTTCGATGAGTAATGCTATCGCCAAAAAATGCCAGTCGCTGATTGATGATAATGGGTGGGGTTTTTGGGCGGTGAGTCTAAAAGAAACAGATACTTTTATCGGTATGGTTGGGTTAAATCATGCGCATGCCGATATGCCGTTTTCTCCTGCTGTCGAGATTGCTTGGCGCTTACATAATGACTATTGGGGACAAGGTTATGCAACTGAAGCTGCCCGAGCATCTCTGGATTTTGCCTTTGTTGAGCTAGAGACTGAGGAAGTCGTTGCCTTTACTGCCGTTATCAATAAGCGCTCACAACTAGTTATGGAGCGCCTTGGTATGACAAATACACAGGAGGATTTTTTTCACCCTATGCTTGAGTCTAATCATCGGCTCGCTAAGCATGTGCTGTACAAAATCACTCGGCAGCAATGGCAGGATACTGTGCTCACTTAATTGCATTGACAGCTGGCTTTTACTCTGTTTGGCTACTATTATCTCGCGAAAACGTCAGAATATGCCCTTTAAATGGCAAGTCTAGATAAGTCGTATTTTCAGGTTTTACATGCTTACTACTAAAGCCAAACTCAGTCATCTTGTTGGTTAGCTTGTTTTTGCGACCGCGACCAGGATCGACCACGATGACTTCGCAAGTCGGCATAGCATGACGGTCAATGAACTCGGCTAATATATCAATGTGTTGGTCTGCATAGAGCAAGTCACTGCCGATAATCATATCAAACTTACCCAAATGGCTATTGTCCTCTGCCCAGTCTAAACGCTCAAAATTAATCTCTTTATTATTATTCAGCGTGGTATTTCTATCAAGGAAATACTCAACCGTTGGATGATAGTCAGTCGCTGTGATGTCCGCATGTCTATGGTTAAGTAGCAAACTAGAGAGCGCCATACCGCAGCCAACTTCCAAAATACGTTTACCTGTAATATCATAATCGAGCATATGATTGGCCAGCACCAAGCTTGACGGCCATATCACCCCAAACATCGGCCAAGAAGCGGAGCAGATGCCCAGATTTAACGCTTCATCGTCAGGGTCGCTAAATTGTTGATTGTCACGCAAAGTGCAAATATGAATGTCGGTGTTGCCAATTTCAATCGTTTGATAACGCACGCGCACAGTGGTCAGCGAAGTCATAAACTGTCCTAAAAAATAAGCAAGAATGCAAGTTTTGGCAGGGGTTGCCGATTTCGGTAGGGTACAACGTTGAAAAAGATAATTAAAATGTTGGAAGCTGTATAGATGTTTGAATGATTAGAGATTTGTGGCAACTTAAGTCGTGGCAAGAAAATACTTAAATGTGTGATGAGAGTATGACCTAAATTCTGACAAGTTATTGTTAATTCTGAGACTATTGTTATTGCTGCGTAGAATTGGCTGATATCAAAGAGTGATATAGATAAGAATGGTACGAAAAGATTTGCATGAGCATAAGCAGTGCGTTTGATTTTAGCTAAGCGCACTGCTTATGCTCGCGTAAAAGATTGAGCTTGAGCATCAAATCAGTCGATATAGTGGAATGAATTAAGCGAGTTAAATCAGTTAAGAAATCTCAATCCAGACGTTTTAAGGGCCCATACTAACTCTACAAAGGCACGACTGTTGGTCAGAGGTTCGCCATCGATGATGAGAACGTAGCCTGCATTATCTATCCATAAAAATACAAAGCTGGTCTCAGGAATGAGTAGGTCGACCTGTTGAAAAAACGAGATTGCCTGACTCTCTACTGCCCACCCACGTTGCTTTTGGCGGAGCATAAAGCCTGAAAAATCAGCGGCGGCGACACTGAGCATGTCCGCTTCTTCTTGACTATAGCCAACTCGTGCCAAACAAAACCCTTCATCAGAGCCGATCGCGGCACGGCGTTTACCAGATAAGCTCGCCACGACATAAGGCAAAAACTGGTCCAATGGCAAGTTAGGCGCTGGTAAAAACAGCGACAGCTTTTCAATCCAACCTTGTTCGATAAAGCCTTGTAGCCATTGTTCAGAATAACGCTGAAGCCAGTCAGCAGCGAGCAGTGTCTGATCATAAGACAGCAAATCCTGTAATGCCAACTGCTCATCAGTTGGTTCGTTCTGTGAAAACGCCTCAAAAATACCAGCTGGCGTCAGGGTAAGATAGGTTTTATCAGCATTTAAGTAAGAGGACATAGTAACTACCATTATGATAAAAGTGATTAATAGGTGACAAATTAGGCTTTCATATCGTTGAGTTCAAATAATTTCGATACAAGGAAACCGAGCGTAAGTTATACATTAGTATGCTTAGCGAGGATGACGATGTAGCGGATTTATATGGATTTGACTGTAGTTTGATCGAGATGTTGTTGGCAGTTGTCCCAACGTGCATCGAACTGCCAATCACTTCTACCCAAGCGAAACCATACCAGCGAAAATGCGAGACGATCATTGCGCGCAGTACAATGGGCAAAAAACTCATTTTCGATTTGCTCAATCGTACCCCAGTCTTCGTCCTCACGCGCTTGCATCAGCTCAGTGGTGATATCTTTAGCGATTTCTCGGGCATCGTCGCTGCTGATACGCAGCCGTTGCTTTTGCTCATTGAGAGAAGGGGATATCAGCACACTCCAACGAGTGGCCAACATACTATTGCGCTGGATGTATCTTTTCTTATCAATGCAATCGCGAAAGCCTTGCTGGACATGAGGATACAAACGATCTTTGATACGAGTAAATAGGTTGTTTACATCATATGGGATATCAAACCAGCACCCATAAAAAAAGTCCGCTACAGCGCCTTGTAACGGCTCTTTCTCCGTCAACAGTAACGCTGCATTGATACGCTGCTCATGAAAGTGACGGTTGTTAGGAGCTAAAAATACTTTACGAGAGTAAAACCGAAATACTCGGTGCGCGACTCTTTCATTTTCTTTGATCAGGTCTGAATCAGACATAATAATACCCTCCTGTCATCGCTATTATTACGACGGTGCTTGCTTCAGTGGTGATGACTCCATATAACAAGCGATGATGTAATCCAGAGAAATAGCGCTTGATATCAATACAATGGTTGAGCGACTAATCCAATAACGTCTGCATTAAATCAATCATAAACTCGGCATCTTCTTCGCTCATTGGCTCAAACCCTTGAGGCATGCCGAGCTCAGCCAAGGCTTCTTTACCATCTGCATCGTTGTGTAAATTGAGGATGGCTTCTAGGAAGATTTGCGCGTCAGGAAAGTCTTCTTTAACAAGGAGTACATGACTGATATCAGCCAAGTCACTTTCGATAAGTACCGATAGCTGAGTTTTGGTCAAGCGTGAAAAGCTATGAAATATCTCTGCCAAGAAAAACGCGACTTGGGCTTCACCTTTGATGACTTTTCGGGCAGCCGCTTGATAGGTCTCGGTCACATCCCAGTTGAGATCAGAGGCTTCTATATCGACGGCTTCTAGCAATCGCAAGCCAATCAGTTTGACATCTCGGTTGTCGGCCATCGCGACAGTAGCCCCTGCTTGAATGTCTTCCAAACGGCTGATAGTGCTATTGGCAGCGGCTGCAATGATCATCTCGTCAGATTTACCGATAGGTCGGGCAATGGCTCGATAGCCTTGCTCGCGGATGAGAGTGGCTGCATCAAAAGGGTTGGCATAAATGATTTGAATGTCACCAGCATCAATGACCTGCTCTTGCTCAGCGTGAGAGGCAGGAATATTGAGATGCATATTTAAGTTGGCACGTTTTTGAATCAAGGTGTTGAACATGTGCCAGCCTGCAAAGCGATCAGGCGAAAAATCAGGGGCGATTAACATATTGTGTGTCGTCATGAGTTAGCCTTCCTCATCTTGTTTCATTTGGGCATATTGAGTCATCGCCGCTTCAATTTTGCTGCGTGATGGTTTGCGTCGTACCGAGGTGTAGCCGACGGTTTCACCGCGACGCACGTTAGGCACCACAGTGGCATAGACCCAATAATGACTGCCGTCTTTGCATAAGTTTTTGACATAGCCATGCCATTTTTGTCCAGACTCGGCAGTACTCCATAAGTCTTTATAGGCAGCTTTTGGCATATCAGGATGACGCAAAATATAGTGCTGTTGGCCAATCAATTCATCTACATGATAGCCACTGATTTCGACAAAGGCGTCGTTGACGTGAGTGATGATACCGTCGAGATTGGTACGCGAGACAATCAGTTTGCCATCTGGGTAGGGGCGCTCTATACCAGTATCATAGACAGTCCGTGACGTGCCATCATGATAAGTCATCGTGATTTGCTCAGCAGGCATATCGGGTTTGTGTGCATCAGGGATTGGAGAACCCATGGTCATCTCCTTCGTTGATCGTTATGTCGTCAATCCTCTATAAATTGGATACGGTGTCAGCCTTGCTTAGCCTACTACTTGTAGTACTTTCACTCGGTTTTCTTATATTCAAATTATATTGAACCGACTATGTTTATAGTAATTAAAAGCTAATAAATTCGATAAGCAGTCGCCAATCAAATGAGCTTTGCCAACGCTTCTGAGGCACGCTTAATATCTAGGAATATCAAGCCAAGCTTGGCATTGGGTTTTGCCATGATGGTAAGTACGGCTTCATCGCCTGATGAGGTCATGATGACATAGCCTTTCTCGCCTTGAATCATAATGCGATCGATACTACCGCGTGCCAACTCGCGACCTGCTCGATCACCCAATGATAATAATGCTGCTGACATAGCACCCACACGATCTTCATCCACGCCGGTTGGTAGAGCTGAAGCAATCATAAGACCATCGTTAGAGATTAGGGCAGATGCTTCAACATCTGCTGATGAACTGTTTAAGTCTTCCAATATCTGCTGAAATGAATCTGTACGCATATCGCTTTCTCTGTACTGGTGATTGGTTTTTTATTTATGAACTAATGAAGTTAGTCAAAAATATCCTTGTTTAAAGAAAGGTGTTATAAATCCTTACTAATAATATTGATATACATTTGCCCAATTAAAAGTAAATTTTTTGGACTTTTATGCCTTTTGTCATCAAATCATTACCCTTTATCTTTATTTTTTCGAGGAAAATGATGGTTTTTTATTATGTCTAATCGATGAGCGGTTGAAGACCTAGCAAGATCCTTGGTATTTTTTTCAATAGAGATATTTTTTGTAACTATAGATTAATGTCCACCATTGCTATCAAACGGAGCCGCTGAAATTTAGCTAATAAAAATCACTTATAGATTCTTATGATGAAGATATTTACTAGACTTATAAGTCTCAAAAATGATATACAGTCATGAGGGGATAAATGTTGACACTTCTAAATGCGTTATAAAGATACAAATTGAGTCAGCTTTTTTGATCCTATCAGTCTCTATACATAATCTTGTATAGGGGCGATTTCAGTCTTACATCAACGTTTATAGCCCTTTCGTTTACTCAATATGTTGTAGCGTCGATGTAAATAATTACTATCACCAGTTTTATCCTAAGGAAGAAATACATGAGCATCAGTGAAGCCATCCAAAAAGTCGAAGCACGTTATGCCCATCAGCCCGAATTTATTCAAGCAGTAAAAGAGGTGGCAATTACGATTCAACCTTTATATGATGCGCATCCTGAATATAGTACGTTAAAGGTATTCGAGCGTTTGGTAGAGCCTGATCGGGTATTTGGCTTTCGTATCAATTGGGAAGATGATCAAGGCGTGGTACAAGTCAATCGTGGTTGGCGTGTGCAGTTTTGCAATGCTCTAGGCCCTTACAAAGGCGGTCTTAGATTCCATCCTACCGTCAATCAATCCGTATTGAAGTTCTTAGGCTTCGAGCAGATTTTTAAAAATGCCTTAACTGGCTTACCGATTGGCGGCGGTAAAGGTGGGTCAGATTTTGATCCTAAAGGCAAAACGGACAGCGAGATTCGTCGTTTTTGCTATGCCTTTATGCGTGAGCTACATCATTACGTGAGCAAAGACATGGATGTGCCTGCTGGTGACATCGGCGTCGGTGGTCGAGAAGTTAGCTATATGTTTGCGATGTATAAGAATTTAACGCGTGAATCAACAGGGGTTATCACTGGCAAAGGTGTGGGCTTCGGTGGCAGCTTGATGCGTACAGAGGCGACTGGCTATGGTGCAGTCTACTTCTTAGAAAACATGCTCATCGCTCAGAACGATACGCTTCAAGGCAAAAGGGTGCTGATATCAGGGGCAGGTAATGTCTCATTACATGCTGCCGAAAAAGTGAATGCGCTAGGTGGTATGGCAATAACTGTCTCTGATTCACAAGGGACGTTGCATGATGAAAAGGGTCTCAATCAAGAAAAAATTGATTGGCTCAAAAAACAAAAGCAGCAAAACAAGCCTTTAGCAGAGTATATTGATGTTTATGGTGGCGAGTGGCTTGCTAAACAAAAACCATGGCAGTTTGAAGCTGATATTGCGATTCCATGCGCTACTCAAAATGAAGTCAATGAAGCTGATGCCAAATTATTGGTCGAAAATGGCGTGAAGTATGTGGTGGAAGGCGCTAATATGCCGCTCACTGCGGAAGCAATTGATTATATCCGTTTGCACCGTGTTCATTATGCACCTGGTAAAGCTGCTAATGCGGGCGGGGTAGCAGTATCTGCGCTTGAAATGTCGCAAAACTCTGTCCGTCAATATCAAACCTTTGAGCAAGTCGATGAGCGTCTAAAAGGTATTATGAAAGATATCCACGACAGTGCTGCGAATGCTTCAGAACAATATGGTCAAACTGACAATGGGTATATCGATTATATGGCTGGTGCCAATATGGTTGGCTTCAAACGTGTGGCTGATGCGTTGGTCGCTTTTGGTATTTTGAACTAGTCTTACTTATAAGTGGTAAACAAGCCTTAGTGGTTGGTTAATATGGACAAATAGCAAAGCCCCAATCATTGAATGGTTGGGGCTTTTTAATTGAGATAAACAAAGGTAGGTTGATTATATTGTGTCGCGCCATTTTCCTTGAACCATGATACCTTGGATAGGGTTTAACCCCATTTGATAGGCCAAGTCAGCAGGACGAGCAATATCCCATAGCGCTAAATCAGCATCGCAGCCCACTTCTATTCTGCCTTTGTTAGATAGTCCTAACGCCTGTGCTGCATATACTGTCGAGCCTGCCAGCACTTCTTCAGGTGTGAGGTAAAACAACGTACAACCCATATTCATCGTCAATAACAGCGACGTTAACGGTGAGGTGCCAGGGTTACAGTCAGTTGAAATTGCTATAGGAACTTGATGTTTGCGTAATGCCTCAATCGGTGGCAACTTAGTGTCACGTAACGTATAAAACGCCCCTGGCAATATCACGGCAACCGTATTGCTAGCGGCCATTTTTTTGATGTCTTCTTCTGACAAATGCTCTAGATGATCGCTCGATAGTCCTTTATATTCAGCAACTAAGGCACTACCACCTATATCGGACAGCTGCTCAGAGTGCAGTTTGACTGGTAGATCTAATGAGCGCGCGACCTCAAAGACACGTCTGATTTGCTCTGTACTAAAGGCGATATTTTCACAAAATCCATCTACTGCATCAACCAAGCCTTCTGAATGCAGAATTAGCAGCCACTCGCAGACTTGCTCAATATAGTCATCTGCACGATTTTTATACTCAGGTGACAAGGCATGAGCCGCCAAATACGTGGTACTTACATGAATGTCGTATTTTTCTCCCAGTTGACGAGCGACCGTGAGCATTTTGCGCTCCGTGTCTAAGTCGAGACCATAACCTGACTTGATTTCGATACTGGTAACGCCTTCTTTCATGAGCGCGACTAAACGTTTTTCACTTTGGGCAAATAGCGATTCAATACTGGCAGCGCGGGTAGCACTGACCGTCGCGACAATACCGCCGCCTTGTGCTGCAATATCTTGATAACTAACGCCCTGCAATCGCGCTTCGAACTCATTGCTGCGGTTGCCACCATAGACGATATGCGTGTGACAATCGATAAGCCCTGGGGTTATCCATTTACCATCCACGTCTGTGATTTGGCTAGCTTGATATTTAGGCAAATGAGCAGTGATTTGATCCTGTGTGCCAACCCAAGCGATTTTGCCATTTTTGATACCGATAGCCGCGTGAAGTAGCTGACCATATGGGTTACTATCAGCTTGATTATCGACATTATCACTTGTCTCAATGCCAAAACCATGCTGCTCTGAAAAAGTAGCAATATTGGCATTGATAATAATATGATCAAATGATGTCATAGTAGATGCATCTAGCGTTTGTTCTATAGGATTTTTCGATACGGAGTTCTTTAATTCATTCATAATATGCTCCTAATTATTGTGGAGTCAGAGACCTTTATTAAAGATCTAAGCGCTAAGTAAGTACTGCTCTACAATAGTCGCTAGTAAGCGAGCAGCGACTTTGCAGCTACGACTGTCAATATCAAAGGTAGGGTTAATCTCAGCAATGTCTGCCATTTTTACTTTGCCTGATGCCATGATGGTTTTGACCATGCGCTCAACAAAACCTAGTTCAATGCCGTAAGCGGCAGGTGCGCTTACACCCGGCACGACACTAGATGGCAAGCAGTCCATATCGATGGTTAAATATATGATATCAACCTGATTGATAAAGCTTTTGACCCGCTCAGCAAGTGTATCCCAAGGCTGATAATGACACTCTTCATCACTGATGACCTGTACGCCCAATTGCTCGGCACGATCGAAAAGCGCCGCCGTATTAGAGAATCGACTGACGCCAATACAGCAATAGTGAAAAGGCTGATCGTATGAGTCAAGATGCTCGGCAATCTGGCGAAATGGTGTCCCAGAAGTCGCTACATCAGACTGACGAATATCAAGATGAGCATCAAAATTAATAATCCCGATAGTAGGCGTGACATCTGCATTTTTTTGACTTTCTAGAGCCTGCCATAATCCTAAAAAGCTACCATAAGCGATGGCATGACCGCCACCAAGTCCGATGGGCAAACCACCTTGCTTGACAATAGTACTCACTGCATCAGCATATTTGAGCTGAGCTTGCTCAAGGGTGCTCTCGGCAAAGCCGTCATTATCATCACAATGAATGTCACCAGCATCACCCAATAAGGTTGATAATTGACCATCAAAGCGTTGTTGTAAATCAGCGATGACTGGCAACGTAGCAAAAGCTCGACGAATCAATGGCGGGGCAGCTCTAGCACCTACGCGGCCTTGATTGCGTCTGACGCCTTGATCACAGGCAAAGCCAATTAGCCCAATACTTTGATCCTCGTAAGGCTGAGCAAGCTGATACCAATAGCGGGCACGTGCAGTCTCAAATGGCTCTGCACGTCCTGTCCACTGGGTTATATCAGCAGGTGTATGGCTGATGCTTGTAGTCGTTGCTGCTGTTCTCACTATTGTCATCGCTGCTCTCCGCACATCAATATTTATTTAGACTCATACCAATCGCTGCGTAGTGACTGCCAATGTTCAGCAAGCGTACCATCTAATACCAACTGCTTAGCTGCTTCGATATCAGGGGCTAGATAGCGATCTTTGTCATAGAAAGTCACTTTTTCACGTAGTTTCTGATGTGCCACAGTCAGCGGCTCTGACGTATCTAGTCCGCGATGGAAGTCGATGCCTTGACCAGCAGCCAGAAGTTCAATACCAATAATGGTGGCAGTGTTTTGCGCCATCTCGTATAGGCGACGTGCGCAATAAGTTGCCATTGAGACATGGTCTTCTTGGTTGGCAGAGGTCGGGATACTATCGACGCTACCAGGGTGGGCGATAGATTTGTTTTCTGAAGCCAGTGCTGCGGCGGTCACATGAGCAATCATAAATCCTGAGTTTACCCCAGCGTTATCAACCAAGAATGGCGGTAAGCCACCTGATAGCGTCGCATCGATTAGCAAGGCCACACGGCGCTCAGACATCGAGCCAATCTCAGCGATAGCCAAGGCCAAAATATCGGCGGCAAAGGCGACAGGCTCAGCATGGAAGTTACCACCTGATATAGCAACTGGCCCATCTTCGTTATTGAAAATAAGTGGGTTGTCAGTTACTGCATTAGATTCTATTAGCAGAGTTTTCCCTGCTTGGTTGATGATATCAAGGCAGGCACCCATGACCTGAGGCTGACAGCGTAGGCAGTAAGGGTCTTGCACTCTATCGTCTTGCTCGCCATCGTGTGAGGCACGAATAGCACTTCCTTTGATTAGCTGACGATGTGCTTTGGCGATTTCTATTTGACCATGATGACCACGTACTTCATGAATACGAGCATCAAATGGTGAGTCCGAGCCTTTTGCCGCATCAATCGACATCGAGCCGACGATGGTCGCAGTCTCAAGTAAATCACGCGCCAAGAAATAACCACGTAATGCTAGCGCGGTTGAGACTTGCGTACCGTTGATCAGTGCAAGGCCTTCTTTAGCTGCAAGAGTAATAGGCTCAAGTCCATGCTGTGCTAGAGCGTCAGCCGCAGGTACTTTTTTACCGTCAACATAGACATCACCTTCACCCATCATCGCCAGCGTCATATGTGATAATGGCGCTAAGTCACCAGATGCGCCAACTGAACCTTTGGCTGGGATATTGGGTGTGATTTGATTGTTGATTAAGGCAAGTAAACTATCAACTACCTCGCGGCGTACACCAGAGACACCTTGCGCCAGACTGGCGACTTTCATGACCATAATTAATCGAACTACACCGTCTGGCAACGCTTCACCAGTGCCCACTGAGTGAGAAACGATTAGGTTACGCTGAAGTAGCTCAAGCTGATCATCACTGATACGTGTCTTAGCAAGTAGGCCAAAACCAGTATTGATACCATAAGCGCTTTTGTCTCGTGCAATGATGGTACGTACATCTTCGTGCGATGCATCTATCGCTTCATAAGCACTCTCAGGCAGTGTCAATACGACAGGCTGCTCGTAGATATCACGTAGCATCTCAAAGCTAAGCTGGCGAGGATGTAGGGTTAGTTGTTTGATATTGTTCATAGGGGTCATCCTAGTGTTGTAAGTCATATAGTCATTCCACTATAAAAATATTACAGCGTTAACCTCGCTTGAAGTATCACACATACATCTGCACTCGGTTGCCTTGTACTACTTTTAAATTGCATCGACTATATGGGTTATATTATTTTTGTTTAGGGCGTGTCCTCATTTTAAAAATGGTGATAAAAATGAGATAAATTGCCGTTAAACAAGAAAAATAGTGCAGATAATATCGAGATATTGACCAACTGTTTGACGATGTTTGGCAAAATTTAGCTGTTTTTAGCCCATTTAGAGGACACTCGTTTGAATTGAGGACACGCCCTAGTATCTTTATTAAAATGAAGTTGTTGAAAGGTTTTTAATCAACGCAATATTTATTATTGAGTTTGAGTTTTTTAGCCAATCCAATTGAGGTACATAGCCAGATGTCCGAAAGCTGCAGCCAATAAAATACTGAGTACCACGCGCTCGAACCAAATGATGACCATTTTACCAACAGAGATTGGAATCTCGGTCGCAAGCACGCATGGAATCATGGCTGAGAAGAACAGCACACTGCTAATGGAGATGACACCTGCCACATAGCGCGTCAATATGTCAGCATTGCTCAGTAATAATGCTGGTAAGAACATTTCAGCCAATCCTGCCGACATTCCTTTGGCAGCGACAAGTGGTTCTGGTAGGCCGCCAAGCCATGTAAATGGATAGAGAAGCAAGCCCAAGGCATCGAAAACGGGTGTATATTTTGCTAACAGTAATCCTGTTAAGCCAACAGCTATGATAGAAGGCACAATAGCGGCTGCCATCGTTAGACCGTCATGAAAGTTAGACCACAAGATTTGTTTGAGGTCAGTGGCACGGCGCGAAGTGGATAAACCTAAATCAAACGCAGCTGCTAGCCGTGTACCACCTTTATGGTCTAAAGCGGGACGTTCAACGCTATCATCAAAGAGCCTGATAGGCGGAATACGAGCAGTAATCGCAGTAACAATAAAGGTAATCACTAGCGTAGACCAAAAGAACATATTCCAAAATTCCATCAGATCAAGCGTTTTGGCAACAATAACCATAAACGCCGCTGATACAGTCGAAAACCCGGTCGCAATGATAATGGCTTCACGCGCTGAATATTGCTTTTGCAAGTACACACGATTGGTGATGAGTAAGCCAATGGAGTAGCTACCGACAAAGGAAGCTACAGCATCAATCGCTGATGAACCTGGGGTTTTCCAAATAGGTTTCATAATCGGCTGCATGAGCACACCAACCATTTCTAATAAGCCAAAGCCAACCAAGAAGGCCAATATTAGTGCCCCAAGCGGTACAATCATGCCGACTGGTAAGGCCAGTTTTTCAAACAGAAACGGCAGCATGTCCTTTTCCATCATAAAGGTAGGCGCTATGTCAGCCACATACATCACTGCCAACATCAGACCGATGATCTTGAAAGTCGTCATAATCATATGGGTGATATTTTTGCGCCATGAGCCATCGATAAATGGCTTACTCACTCCATAGAGGATGAGTAAAAATAATAGCGTCACGGACAAGGTATGCTGCTGAGTGACTAGATAGGTTGCGCCATGATCGAACAAAATCGTGCTTTTTTCACCAATGGTAAATGGCACAAAAAACATCACTAAACCGATCGTACTGAATACGATCAGCTGTATTAAAGCAATAGGGGTTGATAGCAGTTTTTTTGACGATGTCGTTGCATTTTCATCGTTCAGATCAGATGCTGTATTTTGTTCAATCATATTATCCTCCTTGATAAAACGCCGATTATGTCCTTATACCCAGCTACGGCGTATAAAGACAAGGGACAAACTATTTGATCATTGGCAGATTTAGACCATAATCTTTCGCTGTCTTAATCGCCAACTCATAACCTGCATCGGCGTGACGCATAACGCCTGAGCCGCAATCATTGACAAGTACTCGCGATAAGCGTTTGGCCGCGGCGTCCGTGCCATCCGCTACGATGACCATACCTGAATGCTGCGAATAGCCCATGCCGACACCGCCGCCATGATGTAGTGATACCCAAGTTGCGCCGCCAGCCACATTTAGCATACCGTTCAATAGCGCCCAATCAGATACCGCATCTGAGCCGTCTTTCATACTCTCTGTTTCGCGGTTTGGACTAGCGACAGAACCCGTGTCTAAGTGATCACGACCAATGACGATTGGGCCCTTTAGCTCGCCGTTTTTGACCATTTCATTAAATGCTAAGCCCGCTTTATCTCGCTCACCAAGCCCTAACCAGCAGATACGAGCAGGCAAGCCTTGGAATTGAATACGCTCTTTTGCCATATCTAACCAGCGATGAATATGTTTATTTTCAGGGAATAGCTCTTTGATTTTTTGATCAGTCTTATAGATATCTTCTGGATCACCCGATAGCGCTACCCAGCGGAAAGGGCCTTTACCTTGGCAAAATAGCGGACGAATATACGCAGGGACAAAACCTGGGAAGTTGAAGGCATCTTTGACCCCTTCATCGAAAGCGACCTGACGGATATTATTACCGTAATCAGTCGCTGGAATGTCCATCGCTTGCAAGTCTAAAATCGCTTGTACATGTACCGCACAAGATTGAGCAGCGGCTTTGATCAGTGCTGCATGTTGCTCTGAATCTTCTTGGGCGGCTTTCCATTCCTCTACCGTCCAGCCGCTTGGTAGATAGCCATTGATCAAGTCATGCGCTGAGGTTTGATCGGTGACCAAGTCAGGCTTCATACCGCCAGCATTAGCACGCTTGACCATCTCAGGCAAGATATCTGCGGCATTACCAAGTAGAGCAATAGAGACGGCTTCGCCCGCGTCCGTATGTTGTTTGATTAACTCATAAGCATGGTCAAGATCGTCTGCTTGCTTGTCGACATAACCCGTGCGCAAACGGAAATCGATACTAGACTGCTGACATTCGATGTTCAATGACGTTGCACCCGCAAAAGTTGCAGCTAGTGGCTGCGCGCCGCCCATACCGCCCAGACCAGCGGTTAAAATCCAACGACCCGCCCAGCTACCATCATAATGCTGACGACCTGCTTCCACAAAAGTCTCATACGTCCCTTGGACGATGCCTTGCGTGCCGATATAAATCCAGCTACCAGCAGTCATCTGACCGTACATAAACAGGTCTTTGCGATCGAGCTCGTTGAAGTGCTCCCACGTTGCCCAACGCGGTACAAGGTTGGAGTTAGCAATTAAGACACGCGGTGCATTCTCATGTGTTTGAAATACGCCGACTGGTTTACCAGATTGCACTAGCAACGTCTCATCATCTTCTAATTCTTTTAGTGATTCTAAGATTTGATCATAGCTTTCCCAGTTACGGGCTGCGCGTCCGATACCACCGTAGACGACCAGGCTTTTTGGGTTTTCTGCCACATCAGGATGCAGGTTGTTTTGCAGCATACGATAAGGTGCTTCGGTCAGCCAGCTTTTGCAATGTAGCGTGCTACCAGTAGGCGCAGCAATATTACGGCTCTCATCACGGCGAGTCAGCTTAGTCTCTTTGTTGGTTCCATTGTCAGTAGTCATGATCATATCCTTGTGATAGCGAATAGGGCGATAAAGTCATCAAAGTAAGTGTCTTACAGTCAGCCTAGATATTCATTGACTAAGTATTCATCTAAATTCATAAAAATATCGAATCGATAAAGCAAATTTTCTAGCACTGCTGTATATTTGTATATACAAATTATCAAAGATACTTTTTTCATGCAAGGTTTTTTTTCATGAGCTGATTATTTTTGTTATTTACTCAGTCGATTTAGATAACACCGAGTGAGTTGAAAAACGCCCTAGTCAACACTGAACGCTCAGACATTTTGACTAAGGCTTGCACGGTGGTCTCGTGATATTATGTGGTCATTCCTATTAGCAAAACTGACGGTCAAAGGCGGATATGACAAAGACGATTCCGGCGTATCAACGCATAAAAAACGCCATACTAGACAACATCCATTCTGGTAAGTGGCAAGCGGGCAACGCAATTTCGACAGAAATGGCACTGGCTGAAGAGTTTGGTGTGTCAAGGATGACAGTCAACCGTGCGCTAAAAGAGCTGAGCGAGGAGCGGGTGTTAGAGCGTCGGCAAGGGTCGGGCACGTTTGTCGCACAGCAGCAGTTCAATCATACGTTTGTTGAGGTACGCAACATCGCTGAGGATTTAAAGTCTGCCAATCGTGATTATGAGGCAAAGGTCGTCAGCAAGCGTGCTGTTACTGCTGCTATGCTCGATAATGAGCTGCGTCGTAAGTTTGGTATTAATGAAGGGGCAGTGATCGATGAGGAGTCTGTATCTGTTAACGCAAGCGTGGATACAAACGCTAGTGATGAAGCTGTCCTATATGAAGTAAAAATTATTCACTTTGCCGATGGTCAGCCTATACAGTTTGAAGAGCGTTGGGTCGATGCTAAAAAAGTGCCGAAATTCATCGATCAGGATTTTAGTGTGGTCAATACCAGTGATTACTTAATTGCCAAAAGCCCTCTAGAGAGTGGCAGCTATACCATCCGAGCATTGGCAGCCCCTGATGAGATTGCTAAGTTTTTGCAAATTGCGCCGCAGTCACCAACGCTTGTATTGCGTCGGCAGACCTATTCGGCTGGCCAAGTCGTTACCTTTGTAAAAATGTGGCATGCAGGAGATCGCTATCAGTTCTCAGGCGAGTTGTAGCAGATATAGTCAAGCCTATATAAATCCGCTACATCGTCATCCTCGCTAAGCATACTAATGTATAACTTGCACTCGGTTTCCTTGTATCGAAATTATATTGAACTGACTATAGCTTACGTATGCTCACTGATTGTGTACGTGTTTCTGTCTAAAGTGAGATACTATATCCATAAGCTGCTATTTAATAAGATGGCAATTGGCGCTAATTAAACTCGTCAGAATATTTGAACAATCGTTAAAAATTAAAATATAATATAGAAACAGTATTGAAAAATAGCCCAAATAGCCTCAAATCGGGCAACCAAAGCCGAATATCATAGAGGAGCTTATATTGTTCTTCTGTGTCGGCTTGCTCTATTTATTAGCACCGTATATTTTATTAGTGCTGTGTGTCTTATTAACATTATGCATTTTTACTTTATTCATTCACTCTTATAAGGACGTCTTATGAAACGTCGTAACCTTTTAGCCCTTGCCGCCAGTACTGTATTGCTTGCCGCTTGTGGTCAGTCTAGCACCAATGAAGCCGACACCAATGCGACAGATAGTGCTGCGACTGGTGGTTCAGATTTGCTACAACGTATCAATAATGGCGGCACGATTAACGTCGGTACCGAAGGCACCTATCCGCCATTCACTTATCATAATGAGAGCGGTCAGTTGACGGGTTATGACGTCGAAGTGACGCGTGCCGTTGCTGATAAACTAGGCGTTGATGTTGAGTTTAAAGAAACTCAGTGGGATGCGATGCTGGCAGGTCTAGACTCAAAACGTTTTGATATGGTCGCCAACCAAGTTAGTTTGACCACGCCTGAGCGTAAAGCAAAGTATGACAAAGCAATGGCTTATAGCTGGTCAGGTGCGGTTGTATTGGCACCTACTGATGACAACCGTTATAGCTCGTGGGAAGGTCTAAAAGGTCTACGTACTGCGCAATCACTTAGCAGTAACTACGGTGAGCTTGCAGAGCGTTACGGTGCAGAGATCGTTCCTGTCGATGGTATGGCGCAAGCGATTCAATTAGTAAAGCAAGATCGTGCTGACTTTACGATGAATGACAATCTGGCGGTATTGGATTATCTAAAGAAATTCCCAGATTCTGATCTTGAGATTAAACTGACTGCACCTGCTAGTGAGTTACGTGGTTCAGGCCTAGTGCTTATCAAAGGTGATGATGAAGTTGTAGCGAAACTGGATGAAGCGATGGCTGAATTGGCGGCTGAAGGCACGCTAACTAAGCTTAGTGAACAGTTCTTTGGTGCTGATATAAGTCAACAAAAATAATGTCAGTTTCTATCATGTCAGCTTCTGTAATGTCTACATCATGGTTCGCGGACTTATTGGCAGTATTGCCATTTATGAGTCCTGATCGAGCGCAGATTGTCATCTCGTCGTTTTGGCCAATGCTCAAAGGCGGTATCTATTATTCGATACCGCTGGCGTTGATCTCATTTGCGATCGGTATGGCCATTGCACTGACAGTGGCATTGATTCGTATCATTCCGCGTGCCACTTGGTTCCATGAAATCATTTATCGGCTCGCTCGTGTCTATGTGTCCGCCATTCGCGGTACACCGATGCTGGTTCAGCTGTTTATTATTTTCTATGGTCTGCCAAGTGTCGGGGTGAAGCTCGATCCCTTTCCCTCAGCGATTATCGCGTTTTCACTGAACATCGGTGCTTATGCATCTGAGACAGTGCGTGCTTCGATTTTGTCGATACCAAAAGGGCAGTGGGAAGCAGGCTCGACGGTTGGTTTGACGTATCTACAGACGTTTCGTCATGTGATTTTACCGCAGGCGCTTAGAGTGTCGGTGCCGCCGTTGTCTAATACCTTTATCAGTCTGGTAAAAGATACCTCACTTGCTTCATTGGTACTGGTCACTGAGCTGTTCAAACAAGCGCAGATTATCACAGCTCGTAACTATGAGTTTATGCTGGTCTATACCGAAGCCGCAATTATCTACTGGGGTATCTGTCTGTTCTTGACCTTTATCCAAGGCAAGCTTGAAACTAGGCTAGATCGTTATGTGGCAAAATAAGCTACGTAGTAAAATAAGTTATGGCTCAATAGACACTCGCAAATATAGACTAGCCCAACAGGAATTTTTATGATCAAAGTCACTAATATTCATAAAGCCTTCGGTGGCAATCAGGTGCTAAAAGGCATCGACTTGACCATTAATAAAGGCAAAGTAGTCGTAATATTAGGACCTTCAGGATCGGGTAAAACCACCTTTTTGCGTTGTTTAAATGCGCTAGAGATTCCTGATCAAGGTGTGATTGCTTTTGATGATGATAGCTTGAGCGTCGACTTTGCGACTAAGCCAAGCAAAAAGACGCTACTAGCTTTACAGCGTAAATCAGGTATGGTGTTTCAGTCTTATAATTTGTTTCCACATAAGACAGCCATTGAAAACTTGATGCTTGGGCCTACAGTGGTACAAGGGCAGAGCAAAGCGCAAGCCCGTGAGCAGGCATTGGTACTACTGGAGAAAGTTGGACTGTCGGACAAAGCAGATCTCTATCCGTTTCAGCTATCTGGTGGTCAACAGCAGCGTATTGGTATTGCTCGTGCGCTTGCTATTGAGCCGTCGCTATTACTGTTTGATGAGCCAACCTCTGCGCTTGATCCAGAGTTGGTACAAGATGTGCTAGAGACAATGAAGCAGCTCGCCTCCGAAGGTTGGACGATGGTCGTAGTGACTCACGAAATCAACTTTGCCCGCGACGTTGCCGATCATGTTGTACTGATTGAAGATGGTCATGTGGTTGAAGAAGGCAGTGCCAAGCAGCTGTTTGAGGACTCAAAACATCCTCGTACGCAGGCATTTTTGCAACGTATAGAGCAGTAAAAACGTCTGTTTTTGCGTAAGTAATCAAACAAAAAAGCCCCAATCTGAACTGAACCCCATAAGTTGGACACAACTTTTGGGGTATTTTTATGCGTTACAATCTAGACTTTAAACTCAAAGTC
>NZ_JASMRK010000019.1:0-52274 GCF_041431295.1 Psychrobacter sp. Arc9
CTATGATCTTAGAATGAAGCTGTTTGCTGGTATCATTAATTCCGAGCTTAAATTATGACTTTTGCAAGAGGTCTATTGCTTTTATTTTTATGACTTGTGTTTTTAGACCTTGTGGCAGCATATTGTAGACGCTTTTCTGATGCTGATGGTTGCCTAATCTTTACCGATATTTACTTTTTCGCTACTGAGACACACAATATAGGTCGACTAGATTTGTTACTGTAAATACAAATTCATCGCAAAAAACAAAAGGTAATAATTATGTTTAATAAAAAAACCGATAAAAACAAGTCACTTGACTCTAATTTGGAATACTTGCTAGGTAAAGAAGATAAGCTGAAAGAAAAGTTAGAGGACAGCGGCTATCTTGAGCCGTTTAGTGATGATTTAATGCTATTTATGAGTCTTGTCAAAGATTATTACAAAGGTGACTACCGTAAGATTCCTTTTAAGACAATTTCAGCTGGCGTTATTGGTGCGCTCTATGTGCTAAATCCAATTGACCTCATTCCTGACTCTATTCCGTTCATCGGTCATATCGATGATGCGCTAGTACTTAAATTTTGTTTAAAGCAGGCCAGAAAAGATCTGCAAAAATACAAAGAGTGGAAGCAGGAACAATCAGCTACTAAGGATAAATTAGAAGATAAGAACGACACAGATAAGACTAGTAGTGATGAGAAAGATAGCGACGAGACTGGTACTAATCTGAAGAAAGCCTCATAAATATTAATACTTTCAGCTATTAAAAAAGCCACGACCGCGAATTAACATTTCGGTCGTGGCTTTTGTTATTTTTAGCTCATTCAATACTGTATTTTAATCAGGCACTTCATAATTAGCTTTTTCTGGATTAAGACCAAACGAGTAAACGAAGGTCGCAACAAGACTATTGACAATAATGAAAGGCAAATCAATCGCAGCATGACCAAGCGCATAGCGACCAAGCAGCCACGAGACGATCAACATGATAATAAAAAATGCACCCAAATATGCCAAAATTGCAGGATGTTTTAGATTATAAGGCTGCTCAGGTTTGGGTTGTTTTTCTAATACATATGTTCTTACCGCCCAACCAGCTGCATAAGAAAACCCGCCTAACACCACGTAACTAAAAAAATTCATATTGCTTAACTCTAATGGTATGACTGTTTATAACAAAATACTGTTTATACAAATATCATCGACCAACAATGATATTTATAGTCGATACTTATTTAAATACTATCATCAACATTATCGATAACAAGATTGGCATGTGGATTGGCTAAAATATCAGTATTCACCTCATCACATTCCACGCGATAGATCGTGTTGGCGCCTCGGTAAATGTACGACAAGTACTCACTGTCTAAGAGCGGATCAATATTTGCGTAAGCTGGTTTGACATGAGCCAACACAAGCACTCGATCAGGACGACCAATAACCGCATCGACATTGTCTGGATCGATAGAGAAGAACTGCGGTATGTCGCTATTTTCAATCACTTCTAACGGCTCTGGAGTATCCCAGACGCGCTTAGCAGTGACGGGTTCTTTCATCTGCATCACCCAAGTGTCGTCTTGCTGGCTGACCTTTATCTGAGCAGGCTCATCTTGACTCACCGTATAACAACCTTCAAAGACAGACAGATCTGCCGCAACTTCGGTATCTGCTTGAGGGCTGGTATCATTACAAGCGCTCAGAAAAATCGCGCTGCTAGCAGTCACACTGAGCATCAAATACGTCAGTCTCTTATTAAATAAATTCGAGCGTAAGGACATAATGGGGTTATCCTGCAATCATGCATTAAAAACTTTTATTAAGTGTACTATTATCAAAATGTCACTAGATAGCTGTATCAGAAAAATGCGCTTGGGCATCTTTGTAGCAAAGGCAGCTCTGTAACTAAAAACTAGAGCCTTTCAGAGAGCTTCGCTATTTTAACAGAAAACCAAGACGTTACTATTATGTTATAAGTTACCGTAAGAGTTTTCTGACTTTGTGCGTCACGACTGCCCATATTTATGATAGATTTGCTATACTCACAACGTCATCATCATCGTTCGAATAACGTAAACGAGATGCTCTAATACTACCCTATGCTTACCACTTATCAGGTCCATACTCCTTTATGTCAGACAACCGTAATTCAATGCCAAACACTCATAAAGACAACGCGATTGATCCATTGGCTGCTAAAACAAATACCACTGTGGCCTATACTGATGGTGCTTGCAAAGGCAATCCTGGCGCTGGCGGCTGGGGCGCACATCTTATATTTAGTGATGGCAGCACGCAAGATTTGTACGGCGGCGACAAAGAAACCACCAATAACCGTATGGAGCTAATGGGTGCAATACAAGCCCTGACCCATAGCCCGCATGAGCATACTCTTGAGATTTGGACTGACTCCAGTTATGTCAAAAAAGGCATCACTGAATGGATTGAAGGTTGGAAGAAAAAGGGCTGGAAAACTGCCAGTAAAAAGCCAGTCGCCAATCGAGACCTATGGCAACAATTGGATAAGCTCTGCCAACAGCGTGATGTTAGCTGGCATTGGGTCAAGGGTCACGCTGGACATGCTGGTAACGAAAAAGCAGATGAGCTGGCAAACTTAGGTGTCACATCAAACAGCAGCCATTCAGCTATAGTCAGTAAAGCAGATACGACTAAAAAAAAAGACCACATAGCGACTGATATTGATACTAATACTGACGCTAACACTGATACCTTGCAAAAATCGTCTAGCGCTGACTGGCTAAGTTTCGATCCATTGGGTCTAGATATGATGGACGATGAGTTTGATGAAGAGCTCTTAGAACCTGAGCCGCTAAAAGAAGATAGTCAGAGTACAGCTAACACCCTTAAGATGAATGAAGACATTGCTTTAGAATCTAACAGCTATCAAGACAATACATACAACCCGACGAGTACCAAAGCTATGCCCGATATTCAAACGCACCTAGATGATACCGTCGACAATGATATATTGCCAAGTGTAAAATCTGACGCCCCTAAGTTCGATGGGGATACTAGCCGTGCCAACCCACATTTCAAGCCGCTACTACCAAAGCCGATACACCGCCATGAAGCAGATCGCCAGCTTATCATGGATACAGAAACTACAGGGCTTGATGCACTAAAAGGCGATCGTATTATCGAGGTTGGTATTGTGGAGCTGGTCGGACGTAAGTTTACTGGTGAAAAGCTGCACGTTTATATCAATCCGCAGCGTGGTATGGATGATGAAGTCATTCGTATTCATGGTATCTCTGAAGCATTTTTGACCGACAAGCCGACCTTTGATCAAGTTGCTCAGTCTTTGTACGACTTTATGGATGGCGCTGAAATTATCGCTCATAACGCTACTTTTGATATGAACTTCTTAAACATGGAGTTTGCAAAAGTTGGTCTGAATGACTTTGCTAATCGAGTGCAAGTAACCGATTCACTGGCGATGGCCAAGCAGCAATACCCTGGGCAAAAAAACACGCTAGATGCCCTCGTGCGTCGCCTAGATGTTGGTAAGCAAGACCGTACTTTTCACGGGGCATTACTTGACTCAGAGATTTTAGCCGAAGTTTATTTGGCGATGACTGGTGGACAGGTCACGCTTGCCATCGAAGAGGATACAGATACCGATGGCGGACAAACCGCTCATGCAAGTTTCGCCAATTTAGCAAATTCATTGCTGGCATCAACGGTGGATGAAACTGCTGACCAAAGCTGGTATGCCGCTTTAGCAGAAGATTATCCTGCCCTAAAAGCTAGCATGTAATTGTCGTTCGAATTTTTATTGAACCGACATTTGTATAATTTAGTCTTGATTATTATGATAGAAAGCGTTAAAACATCACTAGCTAATACTTTCTGAATCAAATTTATAATATTGCTATTCTCATCAGTACATTATGGAAAAATACTTATGGACCAGTCTGCGCAAATGAAGCTAACCGCCCCAACGCTTAGTGTTACTGATTTTAACCTACCATCACTCCATTTACTGCATGATGAGGTTATAGCAACGCTTAAGGATACCGAGATTCATCTGGGTGAATTCAATGATGATAGTAGCCAAGCTCCTTTGTTGTCAGATTCTATCGAAGTATTAAAGCAGCTTTCTTGTATTTTTAAACTGATTTCTTTGGTCGGTGCAGAAGCATTGAATGATGCCATTGTTGGTGGTTTACAGAGACTTTATGACAATGGTGATAACAACGATACCGACTTGATCATGGATCTATCAGAAGCCATCATGACCTTAGATCGTTATGTCGAGTTTGTCCTCTTGACTGAATCGGTAGAGCCTACTCTACTCATACCTGTAATCAACAAGCTTAATGCGCATAGTCAAAAAGCTCCTATTACAGCAGACTATTTTGCAGCTTTTGGTAGTAGTAGTGTCATCATCGCCAATCCTGAACAAAACTTTGAATCTCTAAGCACGCTTAATCTAGACACAGAGCTGCTGACCAACGCATATCGTAGTGGCCTTGCGGTTGCACTACTCAATCAAGATGGCAACATTGACTCAGCAGACCAGCAAAAGTTGGATGCTATGAGCGCAGCCTGCGCATTAATTGCCTCAAATACTGATAGCTTATTTTGGCAAGCGGCGACTGCTGCCGTGGCTGATATCGCAGCAGTATTACCATTAAACTTGAGTCAAAAACACACACTTATCTATTTAGAGCAGCAATTTCAAAGCTATTTACCAGTCATGGATACCCGCTTTGCAGATTTAGTGAGCTTTGCCTGTCAACGTGATAACGAGCAAGCGCATCAACTACGTGAACAGTATGCCAGTAACCATTTAGAAGGTGCTCAGCTAGAACAAATGAAACGCTTTTTATTCGGTCCTAACCGCGAACTTACCGATACGTTAAACACAATTATTCAAAATCAGATCAATAATATTAAAGAACACGTCGATAGTTATGCACGTGGCGATTCAATCAACCCTATTGATATGCAGACCGCGCAAATTATCGAAGAGCTGACTGAGCTTAGTTCAGCATTACGTTTATTAGGTCTGTCCAACGCAGCCAATAGTCTTAGCGAAGCAGCAGAAGCTGTGAGCCATTGGCAAGCACCTTCCCCTGACGATTTTGATCATTTGCTACTAGCGTTGATGCATGCAGAGAACGCCGCCATTGCCATGGTAGAGATGCATACACCAGGGGCAATCTATCTGCCACTGAATAACCCGCATATCTCATTGCATCAGCTTAATACGGCTAATGATACCTTGATACAAGAAAGCCGAACTGCTATTGCTAGTGCCGAGCAAGCCATCAATGATTATTTGGCGGAGCCTGAGCGCGATATGCTCAATATCCAAAATATTCCTGGGATGATGCGTCAAGTAGCAGGCGCAGTACGCTTCTTACAACTGCCCACACCTGCCAGCATGCTGAGTCAGCTAGCCAACTACATTGAAAAGCGTATCGAAGGCGGACGACGTATCGAAGACAGTACGTTAGCCTGCATCGCTGATGTTATCATGGCGGTCGATCATCACTTAGATGGTTTTGAGAATAATCGCCCTGTCAGCAAACAAGCGCTTGATGTGGGGCAGCAAAGCTTAAGCCACCTACTTGCTGCTTAACTTTTCTTATTGTCATGGCATGGTTATTATCTCTTAGCCATGACATCTCATTTACGTATAAATAATTCAAGATAATGTAGGTACGAGTCAGGCACGTGAAAGCGCTACAGTCATTAGGTTGAACTAGCCTGGTCATGAGGCTGAACCAGCCTGACAACATATATGGGTATCTGGTTTACATAGAATTGATGATATTTTACTCTAAAACAGTCTGTGTCTACGTCGATGCGGACTTACTTTATAATGTTTGGAATTTTATATGGCCCATGCTTTTGTATTAAGTGATGACAGTATCTTATGCCGTCAAATGCCAGATGGTTGGTGGCCTTTGCAAGTTCAGCTATCGCCCGATAGTAATGACTTAAGCGAGCAAGCTTATCAGGTTGGTCACGTAACGCTGCACGAGAGCCTAGCACCAAATCATTGGTTATCAGACGACAGCACTGGTAACGATGCAGATGATACGGTTGATGCCAATATGGCTCATAGCTTTACTGCCCAAGCGACGAGCGCCATGACTTATGACTATGCAGTTGCTCATAACGTGACGCTACCAATTATTGCTGAAAGTAGTGGTAACACTTTTGTTCCTTATCGAAAACTGATGACTCATTTGCCAGTCGCCTTGTCAGATCAGATTAGCCAAGCAATACAACTATTAAGCTGGCAAGCAGATACGCAGTTTTGTAGTCGCTGTGCTAGTCCTACTGTACATGCTGACCAAGGCGAACGTGCCATGGTTTGTCCAGTATGTCGATTTCGCCAATACCCTCGCGTACAACCTTGCGTCATCACTGCTATTACTCGGTCAAATCCAGTGACGGGTGAGATGCAAATCTTACTGGCTCACCATCACCGTCATGGACAGCAAAACCTGCCGCCAATGTATGGTTTGATCGCAGGGTTTGTAGAAGTTGGAGAGAGTCTGGAGCATGCCGTAGTACGTGAAGTCGCAGAAGAGGTCAATATCAGCGTATCAGATATCCGCTATGTGAGCAGTCAGCCATGGCCATTCCCCTCTAATTTGATGCTTGGTTTTCGTGCATCGTATGCCAATGGCGATATTATCTTGCAAGAAGATGAGCTAGCACATGCTGATTTCTTTGATCTCTCAAACCTACCCAGAATTCCACCAAAGGGTAGTATCGCTCGCGATTTGATTGACCAAGTGGCTAAAGAACAAAATATAGATTTATAATCAGTCCTTATCTACAAATACCACATTACGCTATAGTATTGTATTTTCAATCTCATCTCTTTAAAATCGCTGCTTCTATGATAAACGTTTTACTTTAAACTTTATTTTTTAATAAGTAACACGCTAACCTGAGCAAGTGCTCTTATAAATACTGTTTTACAAAGACCGCTTTCTCAATACTTTATCTCTATTTATACTAATACCTATTCTTACGACTGGTATTAAGGTCCTTAATTAAATGCAAAGTAGCACCAATATACGCTTAGTCAATCTACCTATCTTATTCGATACATTACACATTGATACCTTGCCCGCTGACATACAGGCAAAAATTGCACGTGTGGATGCTTGTTTGCCACAGACGCAATGCGGACTATGTGAGCATCCAGATGGTTGCCTGCCATATGCCGCTGCAATTGTATTAAATGGCGAACCATATAATAAATGTGTACCTGGTGGTCAGCCAGTCACGGACGCGATTGCTCAGACTCTCGATATAGATACTCCTTACACTATGCTAACGGCGGTGCCTTCACAGTGGCCCATAGATGCCACCTCTGAACGTCCGACCGAGGTTCGTGCAGTTATTCGTGAAGATGACTGTATCGGCTGCACCAAATGTATTCCTGCTTGCCCAGTAGATGCTATCGTTGGTACTGGTAAGCATATGCATACGATTTTTACAGATTTGTGCACGGGCTGTGAGCTATGTATCGCGCCCTGCCCTGTTGATTGCATCGACTTAGTTACGATTGAGCGGGAAATATCTGAGCCTGAGCGAATAGCAGAGCAAGAGGATTTAAGACAACGCTACCACACTCATTTGAAACGTGTGACAGAACAGCTTGCTGATACGAGCAATAGTAGACCTGTCGTTAGTATGGTAGAGGCTAAGCTCAATAATGCAGCAAGCCAGTCTCTAAACATCAGTGAGTCGCAAGCGAAAAATACCATTGCGGCTGCCAAGCTCCGTACCAAAATCAAAAAACTGGAAAAGCAACTGAGTGTGCGTGCAAACGATAAGAAACAAGTAGAGCTCGAATCTTTACAAGCCGAGCTTGAGTCATTGCAAGTAGCGCTATAACGGTAATAGCTGATTACGCAATTAATGCGTTAATAAATTGATACTTTAATCATTAACATGAATGCTAACGCTAGCATATAATTTGGCACAATCATTCATCAAAATAATAGTCAAAATGCCATGAGTAAAACGGTCAAACATAAAACAGCTGACACGCCACCCTCTAGACGAATGCCCAATCGTGACGTGCGTCCATTCTTTGAAAAGCTAGCAGCGACTATTGATGAGCCTGTCACCGAACTTAATTATGATAGCAATTTTGAATTACTTATCGCGGTAATTCTGTCCGCACAAGCGACTGATGTCAGTGTCAATATTGCTACCAAGCAATTGTACCCAGTAGCTAACACACCTGAGGCAATACTAGCATTAGGCGAAGACGGTCTCAAATCCTATATCAAAAACATTGGTCTATATAATGCCAAAGCAAAAAACGTCATAAAAACTTGCCGTGATTTGATTGAGAAATTTGATAGCACTGTTCCTGATAACCGCAAAGATTTAGAGTCACTGGCAGGTGTCGGCCGTAAAACTGCCAACGTTGTATTAAATACTGCTTTTGGCCAGCCTACCATGGCCGTTGACACGCATATCTTTCGTGTGGGTAATCGTACTGGGCTTGCCACTGGTAAAACCGTACTTATCGTCGAAAAAAAGCTGGTTGAGCGCATCCCAGAAGACTTCATCGTAGACGCCCATCACTATCTTATCTTACACGGCCGCTATACTTGCCAGGCTCGTACACCCAAATGCGGCGCCTGTCCTGTCTATGAAGAATGCATGTTCAAAGATAAAGCTGCATTTTTAGAGTTGTAACGTATTGTTCATTTCAAGCAAACGCTACTGCTAGCTAATCACTCAGCTAGCTAAACCGCTATCCAGTAACCACCTTTGATTGCAGTGAACTGCTTGTTGAGCATTTCTTATAGTAGAGCAAGTGTTGCTCACTAGAGTTTTATAACGTTTCAAGGTAGAATAACCCTATTTTGCGTTAAGAGATTTTGGCCATTACCCTGCTTCTGATAAGGCAATCTGCACATTAGCGTTGTCTATTAGGGCAAGTACTGACTCAACTCATTACCGCCAAGACCATATTAGAGCGAGGCAGTATCATTTTATATATTGATTGAATGATAGTCAGCTCACCCTTTGGTCAAATTTATTAGCAAAGATTTTAGTCAAAACCGATTTTAAATTAAGAAATACCGATTATCTGCCGCGTAAATGCGTGGTCAAAATTAATTAGAGCAGCACCCAGATGTGCTGCTTTTCCTACCCTTATTGATTCAATTAAGCGATCCCATTATGCGTGAATACAACTTATTTACCTCAGAATCTGTGAGCGAAGGCCATCCTGACAAAATGGCTGACCAAATATCAGACGCTATCCTTGACGCTATCTTACGTGAAGATCTGCACGCACGTGTGGCATGCGAAACCTTAGTAAAAACAGGCGCAGTCATACTTGCAGGTGAAATCACTACAACGGCAAATATCGATTTAGAGCGTCTGGTTCGTGACACCGTAAATGGCATTGGCTATCACCATTCAGATTTAGGCTTTGATGGCGAGACTTGTGCAGTCATTAACATGTTGGGCAAACAATCTCCTGAAATCGCGCAAGGCGTCGATCGTAGCGACCCTGAAGAGCAAGGCGCAGGTGACCAAGGCTTGATGTTTGGTTATGCAAGTAATGAGACCGAAGTCCTGATGCCAGCGCCTATCGAGTATGCTCATCGTTTGATGGAGCGTCAGTCGGAGCTGCGCCGCGCAGGCGAGCTGCCATGGTTGCGTCCAGATGCCAAAGCGCAGGTAACCTTGAAGTATGACGGCAATCGTCCTGTCGCCATCGATGCTGTTGTATTATCAACACAGCATGATCCAAGCAT
Source organism: Psychrobacter sp. Arc9 (assembly GCF_041431295.1). Classification (NCBI taxonomy): domain Bacteria; kingdom Pseudomonadati; phylum Pseudomonadota; class Gammaproteobacteria; order Moraxellales; family Moraxellaceae; genus Psychrobacter; species Psychrobacter sp. Arc9. The sequence goes on from NZ_JASMRK010000019.1 coordinate 9,762, forward strand.
CTCGCAGTCGGATCTACAAGAAGCCGTGATGGAATCTATCATCAAGCAAGTGCTACCAGCTGACTTATTGCACGCTGGCACACGCTATCATATCAACCCAACTGGCAAGTTTGTGATTGGTGGTCCTGTCGGTGATGCTGGTCTGACTGGTCGTAAAATTATTGTTGATACTTACGGCGGCATGGCACGTCATGGTGGCGGTGCGTTCAGTGGTAAAGATCCTTCAAAAGTCGATCGCAGTGCTGCTTACGCGGTACGTTATGTTGCCAAAAACATCGTAGCAGCAGGATTAGCTGAGCGCTGTGAAGTTCAGGTCAGCTACGCGATTGGTGTCGCTGAACCTACTTCTATTTCTGTCAATACCTTTGGTACTAGCAAAATCAGTAACGATGAGATCATTCGCTTGATTCGTACTCACTTTGACCTACGTCCTTACGGCATTACCCGTATGTTGAACTTACTACAACCAATGTATCAACAGACTGCTACCTTTGGACACTTTGGTCGTCCAGGTTCAGAGACTGCCTTTACGTGGGAAAAAACAGACAAAGCTGATATCTTAAAAGCAGACGCTGGTTTATAAGAGTCACTACTTTAAAACGTTTATCAACCATTTTTATACTAAAAACTACTGACACTTATTATTAGGAGTTGCTTATGTCTCAAGACAATATTCAAGACCAAAACGCTGATGCTAACATCGAAATCACCCCTGAAATGCAGGCATTCTATCAACGTGCTGACGCTATCATCGGTATCGCCAACAGTCAGCTAGGTCCTGAAGCACATTCAGGTCAAGTAGGTGCTTCTTTATTGTATGCTGCAGCACGCTATAGCGCATCAGTTGCCTCTATCGGCTTCGTCAAAGGCGATGATTTCGCCAAAGAAAAAGACGATATCGTCGAGTTTTATGTCAAACAGTATCGCCAAATGCTGAGCGACAATTTGACTGATTATGCTCAAAACTTTGACAAGTACGTGCAGCTAAACCAAGATGACAAACCAGCTGAATAAGCGAAGGTCGTCAGTCTAGATGTCTTTGATTTAGACATACTGTCATAAAATCAGTATTTGATGGCAGAAAACAAAACCCCAAACTCAATTGAGCTTGGGGTTTTTTGTATGGTGTTTAAGTAGATAGCTATTGATAAATGAGCTACCATAAATACTTAAGCGTTTGTCATCAGTAGGTAAATCCATCATCGATAACAGGACGCTATCGAATATTATGAATAAGGACATTTCTTATGAAACAAACTCTATCTACTTGTCGATTTTCCACAATTAATCAATCTTCGTTCAAACCGTCATTACTGATACTGACTTTAGCTTTAGCAGTAACTGGCTGTAGCTCTATGTTTAATGTAGGCACGTCTGGTCAAACATCTACCCCATCCAACCCTGATATCAGCCAGCCATTTGAAGGTGCTCTTACTCAATGCCCGCCCGCTAACCCTGCCAACAATATCTGTACGGCACAATATGAACCCGTCTGTGCAAAGACGAAAGTTGGATCAGTTTTTAGCTACCGAACGGCTAGCAATGCCTGCTCAGCCTGTAATATTCCTGCAGCTATTGGTTATGCAAAAGGTGAATGCCGTTAAGCTATGAAGCTATTTTATGACCAAATATGTTTTGAGCATCTATAAAAATACCCAGCTTATGACAAGCTGGGTATTTTTGTAGCTAAGAAATAAACTCTAAAGCTTAAGCATCTTTCTCAAGTGCTGGTGGGCCTTTTAGCAACTCTTCATCACGGAATTCATTGGCCGAGTTATGCTCTGCCGACTCTTCTGTGGTGAACCATTGCTGATTACGATACAGTATCAAACGATCTCGACTGAGACCGCGCAATAGAGAATACATCATCACGACGATCACAATAGCAAAAGGAAACCCTGAGACAATCGATGCCGCTTGTAATGCACTCAAACCACCTGCTGCCAATAATACAGCGGCGATAACACCTTCAGAACCTGCCCAAAATAAGCGCTGAATCTTTGGCGGATTGGTATCACCACCTGATGTCAGCATATCTATAACAAAACTGGCTGAATCTGACGAGGTAACAAACCATAATACAATCATCACCACGATGAGCAAGTTGACCGCACCTGTTAATGGATAAGATTCCATCAATTTAAAGATAGCGCTACCTGTATCGGCTTTGACCGCTTCGATCAGACCTGGGCTAACTATGTTAGGGTCTGCTGCTGCTACCAACTCCATATTTACCGCAGAACCACCAAAAGCAGTAAACCACAAAAACAAGATCGTAATAGGAATTAATAATACGCCTAATATAAACTCACGGATGGTACGGCCACGAGAGATACGTGCAACGAATACTCCAACGAATGGTGACCAGCTAATCCACCATGCCCAATAGAAAATCGTCCAAGAAGCTTGCCAATTTTCTTCGCCTCTATAAGACTCTGTCCATAGACCTAACGGCACGATTTGATGCAAATAGTTGCCGATGTTTTCTACGAAGCTGTTAAAGATAAACTGCGTAGGTCCAAAGATAATCACAAAACTTAGCAATATCACAGTGAACAATATATTGGTATCACTTAGACGCTTGATGCCTTTATCCAACCCCATAAACAGAGATAACCCTGCTAGCATGGTGATAAGGCCAATCAAAATAATCTGCACCGTAATATTATTGGGTATACCAAATAACGTCTCAAGGCCTGAGTTAATCTGCAAGACGCCAAGACCTAACGTGGTCACTACCCCAAACATCGTACCAAATACGGCAAGCGTATCTACCGTATGCCCCCAACCGCCGTAGATCTTTTTACCCAATATTGGATAAAGTGTCGAACGGATAGCCAGTGGTAAACCTACTCGATAATGAAAATATGCCAGCGATAGCGCAACCATGCCATATAGCGCCCATACATGTAGACCATAATGTAGGAACGAGATATTCATCGCTTGCTTGGCAGCGGCAACTGTCTCCGCCTCGCCTAATGGTGGTGCCATGAAGTGATACAACGGCTCAGCAGTGCCCCAATAAAGCAGCCCGATACCGATACCTGCTGAAAACAGCATACCAATCCAAGAAACCATATTGTACTCTGGCCTCTCATTCTGATGACCGAGTCTGATATCGCCGTAGCGGCTAAATATCATATAAATACTCATGACCAATGTTAAATTGACCACGACAATAAAGAACCAGCCAAAGCGCAAAGAGACAAATGCTTTTGCTTGGTTAAATACGACTTCTGCTTGTTCATTGAATAAAGCGCCAAAAATAATGAACGCTAGTATCAAGATTGCTGAAGTCAAAAATACAGGTTTACTTACCCGCGGAAAAGGGCCTAATCGGCCAACTTTTACATGATCCATAGGTATATCCCCAAAAAAGTGCGTAACCATACCAAGGTATGAACGAATTATCAAATATAACACCTTGTAAATACTGCCGAATGTATAGAAATGGTAGTAACATTTCGGTAATAATTTTCAGCAATCCGAATCTGTCCTGAATAAATTTAAGTATCTTCACCCAATAAAGAAGCCCCAATTTAAAAATAAATTGGGGCTTCTTCTGTTAAAAGCTTGAGTAGTTGTCTTACTTTCACCTGCTTTTAGTCACCTTTTACAATCTTAGGTGGCCCTTTTAGTAGATGCTCGTCAACAAACTCATCAGCTGAGTTATGATCTGCTGATTCATCTGTGATAAAGCTTTGCTGCGCTCGATATAGAATCAAACGGTCACGGCTAAGGCCCCGCAACAACGCATACATTATGACAAAAACCACTAAAGCAAATGGCAATCCTGCTACGATGGCAGCTGCCTGCAAAGCAGACAATCCACCAGCCGCTAACAATATGGCAGCGATAACGCCTTCTGTGGTTGCCCAAAACAAACGCTGAATCTTTGGTGGATTGGTATCACCACCAGCGGTCAACATGTCAATAACAAAACTGGCTGAATCTGACGAAGTTACAAACCAAAGCATAATCATGACAACAATCATTAACGTAATCGGTTTGGCTAGTGGGTAGTACTCAACCAGCTTAAAGATTGCGCTACCCGTGTCTGCTTGTACTGCTTCAACCAACCCTGGGCTAATACCTGTCACAGCAGAGGCAAGCTCCATGTGAATCGCTACGCCACCAAAGGTCGTGAACCAAAAGAACAAGATAAGCATAGGGATTAATAGCACCCCAAACGTAAACTCACGGATGGTACGGCCACGAGAGATACGGGCAATAAAGATACCAACGAATGGTGCCCAGCTCACCCACCATGCCCAATAAAATATCGTCCAAGCACTTTGCCAATCTGTTCCACTATAAGACTCGCCCCACGTACCCAAAGGCACGATCACGGTCAGATAGTTGCCGATATTTTCGATAAAGCTATCAAATATAAAGAGCGTTGGCCCTAAAGCAACCATGAATACCAATAAAACGATTGTAAAACCGATATTGATATCACTAAGGCGCTTAATACCTTTATCCAGACCCATCATAACGGAAGCGGCTGCAAGCGCTGTGATGAAAGCTATCAAACCGAACTGTACAGTGAGACTATTCGGCATGCCAAATAGTTTCTCAAGTCCCGCATTGATCTGCATCACTCCAAGCCCGAGTGAGGTGACCACACCAAACATCGTACCAAACACGGCCAAGATATCGACCGTATGCCCCCAGCGGCCATAGATTCTTTTGCCAAGTAAAGGATACAAGGTTGAGCGAATCGATAAAGGCAAACCGCGACGAAAATGAAAATACGCTAACGACAGTGCCACAATCGTATAGATGCCCCAAGCGTGTAGACCCCAATGCATAAATGAGATATTCATCGCTTGCTTTGCGGCTTCAACCGTTTCGGCCTCGCCCATTGGTGGTGCCATAAAGTGATACAACGGCTCCGCTGTACCCCAATAGACGAGACCAATACCAATACCCGCAGAGAACAACATGCCAATCCAAGAAAACAGATTGTACTGCGGTCGCTCCGTTTGATTGCCTAAACGAATATCACCATAGCGACTCATTCCTAAGTAAATGCAAAGCCCGAGCGCTGTATTCACTAAGATAATAAATAACCAACCGAACTTATCGGTAATAAAATTCTGTAAAAAACTAAAAACTGCCCCTGCTGTTTCAGTGAAAAGCGCACCGAAAATAATAAATCCAACGATCAACAGTGACGATGTAATAAACACAGGTTTACTCACCCGTGGAAAAGGTCCTAATCTGCCTACTTTTACTTCTTCCATGTGCAAGTCTCAAAATTTAAGGAATATTACCTTAACAAAATAGGCTTTAACTATCAATCAATTACAAAATAAAACTTGATAAAACCTTTAACTTATTCTAATAAGATTGATAGTTTTTTTTAAAATGTCTACATAAATACAGATGTAAAAGCAGCTTTATCATGATGTTACTTAGGCAATAATCTGAGTAATCGTCCACCATCACCATCTTCCAATGCCCAGACCTGCCCATCAACAGCCAGTACGCTGCGGACACGCTCACCCATGTCATAACGATAGCGTTCAGTAGCACTATCATCTTCATCGATACTTACGACAATAAGCGCTTTTGAAGATAAACCACTGATTAAAAAATCGCCTTGTAATGCTGGAAAGTCATTGTGGCTACCAGCCGTATATAGACTCAGTGATGACGGTGAAATAACGGGCGTCCATGTGATTTTGGGCATTTCAAAATCAGGACGAGTGTCGTGATCTGGGATTGGTGTGCCTGAATAATTACGACCATTTGATACAATCGGCCAGCCGTAGTTTTTGCCTTTTTTAATCAGATTAAATTCATCACCACCTTTTGGTCCCATTTCATGCGCCCAAAGCTGTCCACTATCGTCAAATGCCATACCAAGCACATTGCGATGTCCGATGGTCCAAAACTGTTTGGCCAACTCATTATCAGTAAATGGATTGTCTGTCGGAGTGTTACCATCAGGACTCAACCGTATTATCTTACCCAGATTGCCATTCATGTCTTGTGCTGGGTCTTTGTCTTGACGCTCGCCTGAGCTGATATATAGATAGCGCCCATCAGGCGAAAACAGCAAACGATGACTATAATGTCCCTGCCCTGTGACTTTCGGAGACTGTTGCCAAATAGGTGTGATATCTTGCAATATAGGTGTGGCTGTCTCTAATCCTGAAAGTATCGCTTTGATAACTTTAGCACCAAATTTATTGCTATCACCTCCTGTTCCTGCTTCTGCGTAGCTAAGATAAACGGTATTGGACGTCGCAAAATCTGGAGCCACGATGATGTCTCCTAAGCCGCCTTGACCACCGTAAGCGACTGTAGGCATGCCTTCGATTTTGGTCTTATTACCCGTCGCTGTATCTACGATAAATAGCTCACCTGTTTTTTGTGTTACTAGTAATTTTGGCGCTTTGCTATCTGTAATAGGTAACGCTGTCATAGCCCAAGGCTCATCAAAGGTAGCGATTGCTTTGGTCGTAAAGTCAGGCTTGCTAGTCTTTGTTTGTGTAGTGCTTTTTGTGGCGGTTTGAGTATCGTTATCTGAAGTAGAAATCTCTTTAGACTCTGTTGTGGTACTTTTATTATTACTAGTACTTACTGCTGAAGGATTGGAGCACGCAGCAGTGCTAAACAATAATGCTGCAATGATTAGTGGCGAAGTTAAAGGTATATTTATACGTTCAATATGGGCTGTCATCGTTCTGTTTCTCCATTCAGTTGATACTGATACTATTATTCATTGATTTAGTTATAGCATAGTCCTGAGACTCAAGGGATATCGAAATGGTAAAAAAACAGTAACGTAAAACGCGTCTTATAAATAAAAACCCCTTACCTACGATTGTAGATAAGGGGTTTGTTTTAAGCGTACAGTTGGGTTATAAAGATGTCAAGGATAAACTGATTAGCTCATTCTAAGCTTATCAAAAGTTAGCTTGTCATCGGCACCCACATCGACTTTGATAATATCACCAGCGACAAAATCACCTGCCAATAGCTTCAATGACAATGGGTTTTCGATCTCTTGTTGAATGGCACGCTTCAAAGGACGAGCACCATAAACAGGGTCATAGCCCACGGCAACCAATTTATTCATCGCATCTGCTGATAGCTCAATATCCATCTCACGCTCTTGGATACGCTGACGCAAACGATTCAATTGAATATCGGCAATACCTGCCATCTGCGACATACCAAGCGGATGGAATACTACGATTTCATCAATACGGTTGACGAACTCTGGACGGAAATGCTGCCCAACAGAATCCATTACTTCCGCTTTGATATCCTCGTAGCTCTCGCCAACCATTTCCTGAATCTTGTGCGAACCCAAGTTACTGGTCATGATAATGACGGTGTTTTTGAAATCTACCACCCGACCTTGCGAATCGGTTAAGCGACCATCGTCCAATACTTGTAGCAAGATGTTGAACACATCTGGATGCGCTTTTTCCACTTCATCGAACAATATGACGCTATATGGCTTACGGCGTACCGCTTCAGTCAACGTACCGCCTTCTTCGTAACCAACGTAACCTGGAGGTGCCCCTACAAGACGACTGACACTATGTTTTTCCATATATTCACTCATGTCGATACGTACGATTGCATCTTCAGAGTCAAATAAGAAGTTCGCTAGTGATTTGGTCAGCTCTGTCTTACCAACGCCTGTAGGTCCTAAGAATAAGAACGAGCCTGAAGGACGGTTGGGATCAGATAAGCCTGCACGGCTACGACGTACCGCATTGGCCACCGATTCGACCGCTTCGTTTTGACCGATAACACGCTCATGGAGCTTTTCTTCCATTGCGATCATCTTATCACGCTCGCCTTGCATCATTTTGCTGACTGGAATACCAGTCGCGGCCGCAACCACTTCGGCGATTTCGTTGTCTGTCACCTTATTACGTAGCAATTTGACACCGCTACCTTCACCTGTCTGCTCTTTTTGCTCAGCCAAGTCAGACTCATGAATACGGCGCTCAAGCTGCGGAATGGTCTCATATTGCAGCTTACTCATGGTCTCATAATCGCCTTCACGACTGGCTTTGTCATAAGCGATACGGGCTTTATCCAGCTCGTCTTTTAGCTGTTGACTGCCTTTGACCAACGCTTTCTCTGCCTGCCAAACTTCATTAAGATCAGCGTACTCTTTTTCCAATTCTGCTATTTGCGCATCGAGCACTTTACGCTCAGCTTGCGCGCCAGCATCTTCTTCGTTTTTGAGCACCTCACGCTGCATTTTTAGCTGAATGAGGCGACTATCGAGTTTACCTAATGATTCAGGCTTGCTGTCCATCTCCATACGCAAGCGGCTGGCTGCTTCGTCAATTAAATCAATCGCCTTATCTGGTAGCTTACGGTCAGTGATATAGCGATGGCTCATGCGCGCAGCAGCAATGATGGCGCTATCTTGAATATCGACGCCATGGTGCAACTCGTAACGCTCTTTTAAACCCCGTAATATCGCAATGGTATCTTCGACTGTTGGCTCATCGACCAAAACCTTTTGAAAACGACGTTCAAGCGCAGCGTCTTTTTCGATGTACTGGCGATACTCATCAAGGGTGGTCGCACCAACGCAGTGCAGCTCACCGCGTGCCAAAGCAGGTTTTAGCATATTACCCGCATCCATCGCACCTTCAGACTTGCCTGCACCAACCATCGTATGCAGCTCATCGATGAACAGAATGACATTGCCTTCTTGTTTGGCCAAGTCGCTCAATACGCTTTTGAGGCGTTCTTCAAACTCACCACGGAATTTTGCCCCTGCAATCAGCGCGCCTAAATCTAATGACAACACTTCTTTGCGGCGCAGACCTTCTGGTACGTCGCCATTGATGATTTTTTGTGCCAAGCCTTCGACAATCGCCGTTTTACCAACGCCCGGCTCACCGATGAGCACAGGGTTGTTTTTGGTACGGCGCGACAGTACCTGAATGGTACGGCGAATTTCTTCGTCACGGCCAATGACTGGATCTAGCTTGCCAAGCTCTGCTTGTTCAGTCAGATTAATCGTGTATTTGTTGAGTGCATCACGCTGATCTTCGGCGTTTTGGTTATTGACGGTATCATCACCGCGCAGCTGCTCAATGACCGCTTTTAGTTTGCTTGCCGTCACGCCTGCACTTTCAAATATTTTTTTGGTTTCGCCTTGTTCGGCGAGTGCCAACATCACCCATTCTGTTGCGATAAAATCATCGCCTTCTTTTTGCGCCTGACGATCTGCCAAATTCAAGATTTTTACCGAGTTTGGATTTAGATTGACGTCACCTGTCGGCTCCGAAATCGTTGCTTGGTTATCCAATGCTTTAGCAACGCCATTTTTTAACGCTGGAATAGAAGCACCTGCTTGTTGGCAGATAGATAAATTAGACTCATCTTGTAGCAACACGGCAAGCAAATGCACAGGATCAATGCCCGTATGATCACGACCTAACGCTAGGCTCTGAGCTTCTTGAATGGCGGACTGCAGTTTTTGAGTAAACTTCTCAAATCTCATGTCTATATCCTTTTATAATTGGTATTCTCAATAGCACCTCTAAGGATTATCTTAGTCTAGTGCCTACTGTTATCTGTCACTTATATAAGGTATATATACATCTATTTCAAGACAATTACTAAATAAAACCTTACTTAAAGCAATGATATTTATTATTAATAATATTTAAATGGGCTATTAATATCAGTTAAAGGTAGTTAGTAGATCAGTTGTGCCATTTTATTAGTGCAAATGAAAGATAAACCTCCATTAAATACGTTAATGAATAGTGCATCTATTTAGTATGGATTAGATAAAATCCGACTGTTCTACTCCACGATTTCGATAGGAGTACCAAGTGTCACTGCATCCATAATTTCATCCATCTCATCATTGGCAACAGCGATACAGCCATCTGTCCAATCACGTCGTTGATTAAACAATGCCAAATATCCAAAGCCATTCATTTGCCCATGAATCATGATATCGCCACCTGGATTGACCCCCAATGACTTTGCTCGTGCCTTGTCCTCATCATTGGGATAACTAATATGAATAGAACGATAGGCAATGGAGTTTTCATTCTTATAATCTAATGTATAAACCCCAACTGGCGTACGTTGGTCACCTTCTTGTTGCTTATGACCTGATGGACTGCCTCCTAGCACAATACGATACGACCTAATAACTTTACCATCGCTCATCAGTTTTAAGATACGGTCTGATTTGTCGACAAAGACTCTATCAATGATTATAGAAGGAGGAATGGGGGTTTCTGGTTTTGAGGTGCTTTTGACATAAGCAATAGCGCTTGTGCTGACAATGGCAGCAAGACTAAGACCAATAATGATAGGCAGCCAAGGCGTAGGCTGCTCATTTGATGGATAAGATTTTTTATAAAAAAATAGCATAAACTCTGATTCCCATAATTAATTTTTTGTCATTAATCATATGTATCAAAGCACTATGCCAGATTCTGTAGATACGTTTTGTGCAAAAATGATGAATCACTCACTAAACTGTTACACCATGCGAATCGCACCATCTAAGCGAATCACTTCACCATTTAGGTAAGCATTATCGATGATATGAGTCACCAATTTGGCAAACTCATTGGGTGCGCCTAAACGTTTGGGATATGGCACACCTGCCTCTAGCTGCTCGCGTGCCTTTTCAGGAATGCTGTCCATCATCGGCGTAGCAAAGACACCTGGTGCGATGGTCATAACGCGTATACCATGACGCGCTAGCTCGCGAGCAAGTGGCAAGGTCAGACCAACCACGCCTGCCTTGGACGAAGAATAACTGGCTTGACCGACTTGTCCGTCAAAGGCTGCGATAGAAGCTGTATTAATGATAATACCTTGATCTATGTTCTTCTCTACATGGTCGCCTGCACTACTGTCATTCGCTATGCGCTTGGCAATGCTAGCAGCAACCAAACGAGCGACGTTAAATGAACCAACCAGATTGATATTGACTCCGCGGCTAAATGCCTCAAGGTCTGCCGGATTGTTATCGCGATCTAGCAGTTTTTGTACCACTACGATACCAGCACAATTGATTGAACCTTGTAGGCCGCCGAAAGCTGATTCTGCCATTTCGACCGCTGATTGTACTTCATCACCATTAGTGATATCACAGCGCACAAAGCGCGCACTATCACCTAGCTCAGCGACCAGAGCTTGTCCAGCAGATTCATTTAAATCAGCGATAATGACGTTGCCACCTTGACCTACAATCGCCCGAGCCACTGATTCACCTAATCCTGATGCCCCGCCTGTGACCAAAAAGCTGTTTTCTTTAACTTGCATGATTATTCCTTTAAATTTTTGCTTCTTATTAGATATTTTTCTATTGAATGTATAGACGCTTTGCCAAATTATTTATGCGGCAGACAGACTACGCAGCAAAAAGCGTTGTATCTTGCCACTTGGCGTTTTCGGCAGTTCTGTCACAAACTCGACCTCACGCGGATAAGCATGAGTGGATAGGCGTTTGCGTACTAGCTCTTGGATTTCTTTGGCAATTTGCTCACTGCCTTCGATGCCATCTTTTAGTACCACATAAGACTTAATAGTGTGACCGCGCACTTCATCTGGCACGCCTACCGCCGCAGATTCTGCCACTGCTTCATGCTCTAATACAGTGTTTTCGACATCAGTAGGCCCTACGCGGTAACCTGCGGTAATAATAATGTCATCATCACGGCCTGAGAACCAGTAACTGCCGTCACTATGACGCTCGACCACGTCGCCTGTCAGATAGTAATCATCTACAAATGCTTGTTTTTCATTCCAGCTATAGCCTCGGAAATAGAACGCAGGTGACTGACTGACCACGACTGCTAGCTGCCCTTGCTCACCATCCGGTAGCACATTCATATCATCATCTAGTACGACTAACGTATGACCTGGTAGTGCCATACCCATCGAGCCAACAGGACAATCATGCGCCAGTGCATGATGTGCACAGCACGTCATGCCAGTCTCTGTTTGCCCATATTGGTCTTTGACTTGGCATTCTAAATAGGTTTCAACCCAGTTGACCACTTCGGTGTTTAGCGTCTCACCTGCCGAGTTGGCACAGCGTAAAGACAGCTTAGCATTAGTATCGTTATGAGCACCTTCATTAATACTATCAAACACACCACTAGATTTCATCATTCGAAATGCGGTTGGTGAAGAGGCCAAATTGGTAATCTTATGACGCACCATAAAGTCATGGGTATGGGTCGCATCGAATCCTGCTTCATTAAAATAAGTGGTGATGCCCAGTAACAGAGGCCCTGTGATGGCATAGTACAAGCCATACGCCCAGCCTGGATCGGCCATGTTCCAATACTGATCATCTTCGCGTAGGTCGATGGCATAACGCATATATAGGTAAAAAGCAGGTAACGCAGCCAATGGAACGCTGACGCCTTTTGATTTGCCAACCGTGCCTGAGGTAAACATTTGCAAAAATGGCGCATCCGTATCAAGCATCATAGGTTCAAACGTTTGCAGCTGTGCTGCCATAGACTGGATATAGTGATCATCACCCCATGTCTGGGCATCCTCCACACTGCCGACCAATACCATTTTGGTTTGCTCAGCCAAATCTTCAAACTTGCTGCGATTTTCTAAGTTAGTAAAAACGACTTTGGTATCGGCTTTGTCCATCCGATACTTGATTGAGTCATAGCCAAATGCGGTAAATAGCGGCTGATATACCGCGCCGATGCGCCAAGTTGCTAATACGACGGTTAGCAGCTCAGGCGTGCGCGGTAGCATCGTCGCTACCTTGTCACCCGCTTTTACCCCATACGACTGTAGCAAGTTAGCGATTTGAGCACTCGCTTTGTCAAGCTCACCAAAGCTCATGCGTGTTATATTGCCTGCGGTATCTTCGTGTACTAGCGCGGCATTGTCAGCGCGGCCGTCACGTACATGACGACCACAGCAAGCCATATAAGCATTTAGTCGATCACCTACCTGCTCGCCAAATATTTCTGACAGCAGTGTATCCATATCAAAATTATTATAATAATCGGTATAGTTTTTGGGCGTGGCGGTAGTGTCTGTATCAATATTCGTCGGGGTTTGAGAGGCGGTGTTCATAAGCTAATCCTTTAGCAATAGCAGGTAACTGGTAAAATGGTATTTATGATTAAAAAACGGCCACATCCTATAGACCGTTTCATAGGTTCGTATTTATCATGCTCTATTAGTAACGCATTTTTACGTTTATTTCAATACATAACGTATCATTTTTATTTTATAGAAATAAAGATAATCTATAACTAATTATTATTAATTCGCTATAAGTCCACGAAGACACCTACATTAGCTAAGGTACTGCCACATATTTTCAATTTCCTATTAAAGAATTAACACCTTAATATTATTATCTAAAACCTCACACTTAAACATCAGCTCTTAAAAACCCTAATAACGCTTTCTCTTCACAGCTTTGGTACTTCTTGGTTCGTCCACGGCGTGCTTGTTTGTAAGTCTCAAAGAACTGCCCTGTCAAAAAACGCTCAATGACAATGGGATGAATATAAGAGGCACGGCATACGGTTGGTGTGTTGCCTAGCTCTGCTGCCACGCTTTTTACCATATCAGTAACTAATTGCTGTCGCTCAGTGCTTTCTGGCGCACTGGTTAATATGTTAGCGCCTGCAGTCGTTTGTAGCTCATCATATAGATAGCTTGCTGCGAGTACACTGGCCATCCATGTACGAAAATCTTTTGCGCTGTACAGTTTGCTTTCGCAGTCCATGCCGCACGTATGCACCCGTAAGTAGTCATTGATATCATTACTGTCAACGACTTGCTTATGTCCGTTGTCATCTAGATATTTGAATATTTGATAACCGGGCAGCTCAGAACAGGCCTGCACGATGTCAATCAATCGCTCGTCTTGTAGCTCAATGTGGTGTTCTTTCGCGCTTTTTCCGACGAAATCAAACGCCAGTCCATTGTCGGTTTCACTGACATGCTTGCTGCGTAGCGTACTCAGACCATAACTTTTGTTTTGTTTGGCGTAGCGGCTATTGCCAATACGAATCAAAGTGGTCTCTAGCAATTTAACAACGGCAGCAAGCACATTGGTGCGTGACAACGATTCTGCTTCCAAATCTGTCTCGACCTGCGCGCGTAAATTGGGCAGCGCCTCTGCAAACCCTATCATCGCATCAAACTTTGCTTGGTCACGAATATTGTTCCATGACGGATGATACAGATACTGCTTGCGAGATTTTTCGTCTCGCCCTGTTGATTGTAGGTGGCCTCTTTCGTCTTTGCATATCCACACCTCTGACCACATGGGCGGTATCACCAACGCATCAAAACGCTGACGCAATGCTCTGTCTTTTACCGTGTTACCCGTTGCATCACGATAAGTAAAGCCGCGACCCCAGCGTCTGCGCTCGTAGCCTGGTTCGTCGTCACTCACATAACGCAAATTGGCACGGCGTGCGAGATGCTCGTAATCATGACGCACGTCTTTGGTCATTGTCTGCTGGCTAGTCTGTAATTTTGCCTTTGTCATAAACCTATATACCTTTAAGAATTCATGGTTTTAGCATAATTAATGGCGGTAGTTTTTGCTGTTTATTTGGCACAGACAAAGTGTAATCGATGTGTAAAATAAAATTGAAATTATGGATGCTAAACGATGCGTTTGTGAGGCATAATTTAGCACTACTCACGACTTAAGTTTATTAAAATAAAATGTACCCTTCATCTGTAGAAATAAAACCCCTAGCTCGCGCCGATTACGACTTTTGGTTAACATTATGGCAAAGCTACCTAACCTTTTATGAGACCAGTTTGCCCATGAGCACGACTGATACAACATGGCGCAACTTGCTCAATAACGACGTCGCTACTTATGGAATTGGGGCGTGGAAGAATGGTACATTGGTAGGTTTTACCCATGTCGTAATACATCCAACGTCTTGGAGTAGTACGGCATGTTGTTATCTACAAGACCTCTATGTCGATGAGTCTGTACGTGGACAGAGCATCGGACGAATATTAATTGAAGCCGTATATGGTTTTGCTGATGAAAAAGGCTGTAATCACGTTTATTGGAAAACTCAAGAAAGTAATGCTAATGCACGCCAACTGTATGACAAAGTCGCAAGCTTAACGGACATGGTGCAGTACCGTAAAAACTTATAGTTTTTTATAGTTCGGAAATAAAAAAAGCCAAGCATCAAATACTTGGCGTTTTTCGTTTTGATACTGCTATAACTTAGAAGTCATTATTTACCGTATACACATAGATAAGCGGTTTCGACGTCTACTTTTACTTGGAACTTCTGATTGGCTTCGACGGTAAACTGCTTGCCAGCGTTAAAGGTTTGCCACTCATCACTCTCTGGTAGCTTGACAGTCAATGCACCGCTCACCACACTCATGGTTTCAAATTCACTGGTGCCAAACTCATACTCACCAATTTCCATAACGCCGACAGTTGCAGGCTTAGTAGCCGTTTGAAAGGCAATAGAAGTCACTTTATCATCAAAATAATTATTAACGCTTGGCATAATTTTCCTTAATTAAATATTGGTTACTATTTCAATTAGTTACTATTTTAAAACGGCTGCTTATTTAAAACGGCCTTTTACAGTCCTGCTTTTAAACTCGCTTCGATGAACTGATCGAGGTCACCATCTAGTACGGCACCAGTGTTAAAGGTTTCAACACCCGTACGCAAGTCCTTGATACGAGAGTCATCGAGCACGTATGAGCGAATTTGACTGCCCCAGCCAACATCAGACTTACCGTCTTCTACCGCTTGCTGTGATTCCATACGTTTTTGCATTTCAAGCTCATAAAGCTTAGCACGTAGCATCTTCATGGCGGTGGCTTTGTTACCATGTTGACTACGCTCATTCTGACAGGTCACTACCACGCCCGACGGCTCATGGGTAATACGTACCGCAGAATCTGTCGTGTTTACGTGCTGGCCACCCGCTCCAGATGAGCGATAGGTATCGATACGCAAGTCAGCTGGATTGATATCAATCTCGACGTTATCATCTATTTCAGGTGAGACAAATACCGCTGCAAACGAGGTATGACGACCATTATTACTATCAAATGGTGACTTACGCACCAAACGGTGGACGCCAATCTCGGTACGCAACCAACCAAACGCATAATCGCCTTTGATCTCAATCGTTGCCGACTTAATACCAGCCACGCTGCCTGAAGATACTTCAATCACATCTACTTTAAAGCCATGAGCTTCTGCCCAGCGCGTATACATGCGTAGTAGCATTTCAGCCCAATCTTGCGCTTCAGTACCGCCACTGCCCGACTGAATATCTAAGTAGCAGTTATTTGGATCCATCTCACCGCTAAACATCCGGCGGAATTCTAAATCAGCAACACGTTTCTCAGCGCTATCTAGCTCGCTCTGCACGTCGGCTAGCAAGGACTCATCTTCTGCTTCGACTGCCAACTCTAGCATGGCAGACGCGTCTTCTAGTGTGGTTTCAAGAGAAACCACCACATCGATGACACCATCAAGGTGACTTTTTTCTTTGTTGATTTTGGTCGCGCGCTCTGGATCGTTCCATAGCTCAGGGTTTTCTAATTCCAAATTGACTTCTTCTAAGCGTTCTTGCTTACCATCGAAGTCAAAGATACCTCCGCAAATCCTGCCCACGCTCTGATAAATCTTTAATTTGCTCTTGATACGGATTGATTTCCATAAATGTTCCTGTTTTTCTAATAAAAATAAATAACGAATGTGGCGCTATTTTAAATGAGATTGAGACTAAACGGTTCACTAATTAATGCTATTGCCAATGTTGCTACTATTATTAGATTGGACAGTCTATATTGACCAATCTTCTACTGCCCAGCGATGTGCCAAAGCATGCGCATGTAACGCATCATCAGGTGATACGCAAACGGCCACATCAGCCCATTCGAGTAACGGAATATCATTTTTGGAATCTGAATACGCATATGTTTTTTCAAAGGTAATGCCAGAGGCTTGCTGTTTATTTAGCCATTTATCCAAATGGTATATTTTGCCCGCTTGGAAGTTTGGTCTGTCAGTTAGCTTACCTGTGTAGCGATTGTCTTTGATCTCGAGTGGCGTTGCCAATACATTGGCAGCTTCAATACCAAACCGCTTAGCAATGGCCGATACCACAAAATCATTGGTCGCAGAAATAATTACCACATCGTGTCCTTGCTCAATATGCTGACACAATGCTTCCATCGCTTTTGGGCGAATATGTGGCTCGATTTCGCTTTTGATATAGTCTTCTCTTAGCTCATCAAGTCTATCAAGCGGCAGACTGCTTAAAAACTGCGCAACGAATTCATTATACTCTGTCGCGTCTAGCGTACCTTCGATATAGTCATTATAAAACTTCTGATTGGCAGTGCGGTACTGCGCCTCATCGACAAGGTCATGCTTTACGATATACTCGCCCCAGAGATAATCGCTATCGACATCAAGTAATGTATGATCTAAATCAAATAATGCCAGTTGTTTTTGTTTTGTTTGTGCTTGATTTGCCTGCATGGTGAGACCTTATCGTTGGTTGCGAAAAAATATGAATCGTTTAATAAAATTGGGTACAGTTATCTACTAAGGCTGAGCACATCACTTAAATAGCATGTAAACGAAATAAGCCTGTACCTTGTAATCTATCCCTTTAGAATTGGTTAGACTATTTACCTTTATGCAAGCATCGCTATTTCTGTTAAGCCTGTTTTAAATTTCTGACAACGCTCAGCATAATGTAGCGCTGACATTTTTAGCATCGCTGCTTGCTCATCTGTTAGCGTCTTGACCACTTTTGCAGGCGCGCCCATCACTAGCGAGTTATCAGGAATGACCTGACCTTCAGTAATCAAGGCTTTCGCCCCTATCAGACAGTTTTTACCAATTTTGACATTATTAAGTACCACTGCACCAATGCCAATCAGGCTGTTATCACCGACTTCACAGCCATGCAACATAGCCAAATGGCCGATAGTCACGTAATTACCGATAGTAACTTTGATACCTGCATCAGTATGAATCACACTGTTTTCTTGCACATTACTATAGTCACCGATATGGATACGATCGTTGTCACCGCGTATCACTGCACCGAACCAAATATTGGCTTGATGGCCTAAATACACATCGCCCATCACTTGCGCTGAATCTGCTACCCAACCGTTGAACGGCACAGCAAACTCTGGGGTTTTGTCTAAATACTGATAAATCATAACGACTCCTTGTCATCTTCATTATTGTTATAACAAACGATTATAAAAATTGGGTCTAGGACTGCGCTGTCCATTGTGGCAAAGCCAACTGCGAAAATCCAGCGCTATTAATACACGCTCGATGTTGATTTTGATAAAGGAGAAAGTAGCTAATATTTGCTTAGGCTATTTTATAAAGTCAATATCTTTATAAAGTACTCATTATTAGCCATGAAATGACTATTAATCCAGTAAATCGGCTAGCTATAACTGTCTATTTTGTATATAATACGCAAAATCTGTGCCTAAGCGAGCGGACATGATGCAAGTTACCTATTCACTATCTAGTGGGTTTTGTAGTTTTCATCAATAATGTCTTCTCGCTTTTTTGTGGAAAATTTTTGTGTATCGCCCTTTTTTTACTTTTATATGACAACAGTCAAATGCCGTAAATAAAAGGATACGGAGCAATTTTAGACCAACAAAACATGATGGCACTCACCAATAACAGCGGAGGCAATCCTTGAATTCATCGGCAGAAATACAAGCAATTTTGGCACTAGCAGACGGTACAATCTTTCGCGGTGTCAGTATCGGCAGCCTAGGTCATCGTATTGGTGAAGTGGTATTTAACACAGCCATGACAGGGTATCAAGAAATCCTAACCGATCCAAGTTATGCCCGCCAGCTGGTGACTTTGACTTACCCTCATATCGGTAATACAGGCACCAATAGCGAGGACACAGAATCTGGTAATGGCCACAAAGTATGGGCAGACGGTCTTATCATCCGTGATGCCACCATGGCAACTTCTAACTTCCGTAACTCAGAGTCACTCAGCGACTATTTACAGCGCAACGAAACCGTCGCTATCGCTGAAATTGATACCCGTCAGCTAACACGTCTATTACGTGATAAAGGTGCACAGAACGGCTGTATCATGACTGCCTCAAACGGCGAGACGATCAGCAGCGACGATGAGCAAAAAGCGATTGAGTTAGCAAAAGGTTTTGCAGGTCTAAAGGGCATGGACTTGGCAAAAGAATGCTGTACTAAAGAGAACTTCGAGTGGACAGCAGGCACTTGGGATCTGTCAGACACCCTACTCAACCGTGATATCCCTGGTAGTCATGATAGCGGTACTGGCGGCTTCTTTAAACAACTCGGCACTCATATCGATTCTAAATACAACGTCGTCGCTTATGACTTCGGTAGCAAAACCAACATCCTGCGCATGCTCGTCGACCGCGGTTGTCACGTGACGGTTGTACCAGCACAGACCCCTATCGCTGACGTGCTAGCGATGAACCCAGATGGCATCTTCTTATCAAACGGCCCTGGCGATCCTGCAGCTTGTGATTATGCTATCGATGCGGTACGTCATATCATTGAGCAAACTGACGTGCCAACGTTTGGCATCTGCTTAGGCCATCAGCTGATTGGTTTGGCTAGCGGTGCAAATACTATCAAGATGAAAACTGGCCATCATGGTGCCAACCATCCAGTACAAGATTTGGCAACTGGTACGGTTATGATCACCAGTCAAAACCATGGTTTTGCAGTTGATGAAGACACGTTACCTGATAACGTTAAATCTACCCATCGTTCATTATTCGATGGTACTAACCAAGGTATCGAGCTGACCAACAAGCCAGTCTTTAGCTTCCAAGGTCACCCAGAAGCCAGCCCTGGTCCACATGACTGCGCACCATTGTTTGATAAGTTTGCGGATATGATGGCACAGTCTAAAACTGCCCAAGCGTAAACGGTTGATTATAACTACATAATAAGTAAACGCTTGAATCGTCCATAGCGGTTCAAGCGGCATTAAATAAGCACTGCAAGCATAAAACGCCATGAGCGTTATCAAAAATAAAGATTACTCAAATTATCACCCAAACGAAGGTAGCTCTAACTATGCCAAAACGTACCGACATAAAAAGCATTCTTATCATTGGCGCAGGCCCTATCGTCATCGGCCAAGCATGTGAGTTTGACTATTCAGGCGCACAGGCGTGTAAAGCACTAAAAGAAGAAGGCTACCGCGTCATCTTGGTCAACTCAAACCCTGCAACCATCATGACCGACCCTGTCATGGCTGACGCGACCTATATCGAGCCGATTACTTGGCAGACCGTTGAGCAAATCATTGCCAAAGAACGTCCAGATGCAATCTTGCCAACGATGGGCGGCCAGACAGCACTAAACTGTGCGCTAGAGCTAGACAAGCACGGCGTATTGACCAAGTATAACTGTGAGTTGATTGGCGCGACCAAAGACTCAATCGAGATGGCAGAAGACCGCAACTTATTTGATAAAGCCATGAAGCGTATCGGCCTTGAGTGCCCTCGCGCTGAAACGGCTGAAACCATGGAAGAAGCCTTTGCTACCCAAGAAAAAATGGGCTATCCGTGTATCATTCGTCCATCATTCACCATGGGTGGTTCAGGCGGTGGTATCGCTTATAACCGTGATGAGTTCATTGAAATCTGTGAGCGCGGTTTTGATTTGTCTCCAAACCATCAGCTGCTTATCGATGAGTCGTTAATCGGTTGGAAAGAGTACGAGATGGAAGTGGTTCGTGACAAAAACGACAACTGCATCATCATCTGTGCCATCGAAAACTTTGATCCAATGGGTGTGCATACAGGCGACTCAATCACCGTTGCGCCAGCACAAACCTTGACCGACAAAGAATACCAAATCATGCGTAATGCGTCATTAGCAGTACTGCGTGAGATCGGTGTTGAAACAGGCGGTTCAAACGTACAGTTCGGTATCAACCCTGATACTGGTCGCATGGTCGTCATTGAGATGAACCCACGTGTATCACGTTCGTCTGCCCTAGCCTCAAAAGCCACTGGTTTCCCGATTGCCAAAATCGCAGCAAAACTGGCTATTGGTTATACGCTAGACGAATTGCAAAATGACATTACTGGTGGCAAAACGCCAGCCAGCTTTGAGCCTGCGCTTGATTATGTCGTGACCAAGATACCTCGTTTTAACTTTGAAAAATTTCCACAAGCGGACAATATCTTATCGACTCAGATGAAATCGGTCGGTGAAGTGATGGCGATCGGTCGTAACTTCCAAGAGTCTATGCAAAAAGCATTGCGCGGCATGGAAACAGGTGCGGATGGCTTTGACGAGCAAATTGACTTATCAAAGGTAAGTGCCGAAAAAGCACGTAGCGAAATCATCAACCGCCTAACCATTCCAACACCTGAGCGTATCTACTACGTTGCTGATGCATTCCGCGTCGGTATGAGTGTCGATGAAGTGTTTAACTTTACCAAGATTGACCCATGGTTCTTGGTACAGATCGAAGACATCGTGAAAACCGAAGCTACCGTAAAATCACTTGGTTTTGGTGGATTGAACGAGAAAAATCTACGTAGCTTTAAACGTAAAGGTTTATCAGATTTGCGTTTGGCTAAACTGCTTGGTATCTCACAAAAGCAACTTCGCAAAAAGCGTTGGGATCTAAACGTCTATCCTGTCTATAAGCGTGTCGATACCTGTGCCGCAGAGTTTGCTACTAGCACGGCCTATATGTACTCGACGTACGATAGCGAATGTGAAGCGAACCCAACAGACAAAAAGAAAATCATGGTCATCGGCGGCGGTCCTAACCGTATTGGTCAAGGTATTGAGTTTGATTACTGCTGTGTACACGCAGCGCTTGCCATGCGTGAAGATGGTTACGAAACCATCATGGTCAACTGTAACCCTGAAACTGTCTCGACCGATTATGACACGTCTGACCGCTTATACTTTGAACCAATCACATTAGAAGACGTGCTAGAAATCGTCCGCATCGAAAACCCAGATGGCGTGATTGTCCAGTTCGGTGGTCAAACGCCATTGAAACTTGCTCGTGCACTAGAGTCAGCAGGCGTTAAAATCATCGGTACTAGCCCAGATGCAATCGACCGTGCCGAAGATCGTGAACGCTTCCAGCACATGATTCAGCAGCTGAATTTAGTACAGCCATCAAACGCTCTAGCGACCAGCTTAGAAGACGGCTTGGTTAAAGCAAAAGATGTAGGCTATCCATTGGTTGTACGTCCATCTTATGTACTAGGTGGCCGCGCGATGGAAATCGTCTATAACGAAGACGAGCTAAGACATTACCTACGTACTGCGGTACAAGCATCGAACGAAGCGCCTGTCCTACTAGATCGTTTCTTAGATGATGCTATCGAAGTCGACGTAGACTGTGTATGTGATGGTACTGATGTCGTCATCGGCGGTATCATGCAACATATCGAACAGGCTGGTGTCCACTCAGGTGACTCAGCATGCTCACTACCACCATACTCACTGTCTAAAGAATTATGTGATGTGATGCGTGCACAGACGGTCGCCATGGCAAAAGAGCTAGGCGTTATCGGTCTGATGAACGTACAGTTCGCTGTAAAAGGCGAAACCGTATATATCTTAGAAGTGAACCCACGTGCTGCACGTACAGTACCGTTCGTCTCTAAGTGTATCGGCACTTCGTTAGCACAGGTTGCAGCGCGCTGCATGGCTGGCACTTCGCTTAAAGATCAAGGCTTTACTACTGAGATTGTCCCAGCATTCTATGCGGTCAAAGAAGCGGTATTCCCATTCGCCAAGTTCCCAGGTGTTGACCCAATCTTGAGTCCTGAGATGAAATCAACGGGCGAAGTTATGGGCGTGGGCAAAACCTTTGGCGAAGCATTCTACAAGGCCATTATCGGTAGTAATGAGCGTCTGCCAGGTCTACCGACTGAAGGCGAGACAAAAACGGTCTTTATCTCAGTTCGTGATAGTGACAAAGCCCAAATCGCTCCGATTGCTCGTCAGCTTGCAGACTTTGGCTTTAAGATTGTCTCGACCACTGGCACGCAAAAAGTACTGAGCGACGCTGGTATCGAAAGTCAGCAAATCAACAAGGTCACTGAAGGTCGCCCGCATATCGTTGATGCCTTGAAAAACGGCAAAATCGACCTTATCATCAATACTACTGAAGGTAAGCAAGCTCAAGAGGATTCGTTCTCTATTCGCCGTAGTGCGCTACAGGGCAAAGTATTCTACGTCACCACGTTAGGTGCCGCTGATGCCGTCTGCAAATCTTACGCGATTGACTTACCGTTTGATGTCTATAAGTTACAAGATTTGCATGAGCAAGCAAAGTCTATTGACGTGGCTGAATAATTTCAGTAGATTAAGCATAACCGTTAGGCTTGCCTAAAAGCTCACTCAAGTATCGTTGTTTGCTTTAAATATAGCCAACCATGCTTGAGGAACGATACCTTTACCGTGATAGACCTAAAAAGCATAGTGGCTAAATTGCGACTATGCTTTTTATTACGTAAGCTTAAGTGCGACTATGCTTGAATTTAGGTGAGATACACTCATAAATGATGGCCAACTTATTCATTACATCGTCTTAATTATCACTCTTTTATATTTTATATCCATTGCAACAACACTGACACCATCTCATTATGAGGTGGTGTGGTGTTATTGGTTTAAGGAAAAAACATGCAACGTTACCCAATGACTCCGCAAGGACACGCGGCTCTAGAAGCCGAATTAAAACAGCTAAAAAGTGTCGACCGTCCACGCATCACAGCATCGATTGCTGAAGCACGCGAACACGGCGATTTGAAAGAAAATGCTGAATACCATGCTGCCCGTGAGCAACAAGGTTTTTGTGAAGCACGTATTCGTGATATCGAAGCCAAACTTGGTGGCGCTCAAGTCATCGATCCTTCGACACTGCCAAAAGAAGGCCGTATCGTGTTTGGTGTCAGCGTCGTGATCGAAAACATGGACACCGAAGAAGAAAAACAATACAAAATCGTTGGTGATGATGAGGCTGACTTTAAAGCTGGCAAAATCTCAGTCAACTCACCAATCGCTCGTGGTCTGATTGGTAAGTTCGAAGGTGACGAAGTGCGCATCGAAACGCCAAAGGGCGTGGTTGAATATGAAGTCATGAAAGTTATATACGACTAATAACTACACTGCGTTCTAATCTAGAATTTTGATGTTCTCAAAGATAGACAGTTCGAGAAATGACTTTTAGATAATAGTTTTTATGAAAATGATTGTGACTAGCGACTTAGTTATGCAATTCCATAGATGAAAGCCGTACTACACATAAATAGCATTTATACCATTTCGGTTACATAATGCTGCTTTTATCCATGATTTGTTTTGGCGCATAATTATTTGAGTTTAAGGGCACAACAGCTTCAATATTAAGCCTATTCAATAAGAAATATTTAAGATTGAATAGCTTTTATACAAGTTAGCACTGCTGCGCTCTTACTAAAAATAATGATGGTCTGATCGCATACATAGGCTAATATCAGCACTACTACCCTCGTTATTTGGCATATTTTTCGGTGTCATTTAGCGGGGGTTTTGTTCATCTAAGCATTATCTATTGTTGTATTACTTACTATTATTTTTGAGGAGTCTTTTATGATTATGAACAATAGTTTTCAAGCATCAACTGCTAAAACAACTATGGCAAAAAATGCAACTATACCTGCAATTCTAGCAGGTATCATGTTGGTCGCATCATCGGCCAATGCTGCCCCTGAGATTGCCATTAGCTCATCTGCGAGCGGTAGCACCACTGTTGTTGAGCAATACTCTGATGGCAAAACTGCTACGATTACGGCGACGCCAAACGGTATCATCATGCAAGACGGCATGCCGTACGCGGTAACTCAGGTGACCACTGTGCCACGCTATGTCATGCGTCAGTCTCCTGTTGTCCAAGGTACGACGACCGTTACTAGCGTACCAGTGACTAACTCTATTACCAATAAAGTCACTAAAGTAGATGTGATTACTACGCCTGCCAGCAGCGTGACACAAGTACTACCTGTCGCAACTAATGTCACCCCGCCAGTGATTACGCAGCAGCCAGTGACCAATCAAGTAACGACAACGACGACCACGTTAGATACCTTGCAATTGACCCCGACTTTTAGTACGCCTGGCGTGGTCAATGCCAATACCAAAGTGATAAAAATTCTAAAAAATGCTGATGGACGTGAAGTTGCCGTTCCTGCCAATCATATTGACCCTGGTGACGTGATCGAGTATCACACCACTTATACCAATACCACGGCACAGCCAGTCAATGACATCAACGCCATGATCTCATTACCAAGTGGCGTCCAGTTAGTCTCGTTGAATAGTCCTCTGCCGACACTTGCTACCACTGGCGGAGACAGCTATCAAACCATTCAGCAAGTTGGCAATACGGTGGTTGCCCAAGAAAACTACTCTGGTCTAAAATGGAACTTGGTGAACTTTGACGCCAATGCGGCCAAAACCGTGGTCATACGTGCCAAGGTTCAATAAACATTAAACTGTCGCGTATTATTATTTAACGGTTATCGGTATATGTAAAAGGTCTTGTGGACTAGTCAGCTAGTCGACAAGACCTTTTTTGTGTCGGCGGCTTGGTTTTGAGTGTGGTAAAGCACTGCTTTAAGCTTAGGATATAAATGCTTGATGCAGTGGCAGAAATAGATGAGCTTTTAGAGAAGATCATTTTTCTTTATACAGAATAGGCCGATTAATTAGATTATTAAGTTTTGTCATAAAAAAGATAAAACCAAAACCAAAGATTGACGTAGTGAGCACTCTTATCATGTTTTGATCGAACATTAGGTTTTTGGTATCTTCGTAAGTTATTTGCAGATCTTCCTCTGATTCTCTAATGTCTAAGCTGACTAATTGCGGTAAATTATTCGATACGCCTAAAAAATTGGGCTGATAGTACCAACCAACTCTTGCGTACTTGCCAAGCCTAGGTTCAAGGTATGTAGGACCCATACATGACCCAGTATTAATAAAGCCAAATACATTATAGCTACAGCCGTAAAGCGTTATTTGTTTAGGATTTTCGATAGATTGCAAGGCTATACTAAATCCCTTATCAGTGATAATTCCTTCACTGTATTGTAGCTCCGACTCCTGCGGAAAATCTCTACCCTGCCATTCCAAAAAATTGAGTGCAATGAAAAAAGATATAAACGAGACATTTAGAAACGTATCGAACTTTTGAGACGCTGATTTTTCTTTAAATTTTTTGAGCATAAAATTTCTCTAAAAGACCCTTTTATGGAATGTTTGAAAAAATCTATATTTACCCTTAAAAAGTGAATATATTAAGCCACAGAGTTTAGCCTTTAAATAAACCTCAAACTACTGTTTACTATATTAGACATGAATCATACGACACTATTTGTCGTGTTGTTTTTAGAATTCTCCTATTAATACAATGACTTAATGAGTATTTTGGTAAAATAGTCTTTCATCAATTAATTGGTAAAACGCGACTTATGGCAAACATCAATTATGAAAGATTACAGGGCAAACTCAATATCTTGGCTGATGCTGCCAAGTATGATGTTTCCTGCTCATCCTCCGCTGGTACTCGTAAAAACCAAGGCGGCGGATTAGGCGATGCATCAGCAACGGGTATCTGTCACAGTTATACCGAAGATGGTCGCTGCGTCAGCTTGTTAAAGATTCTTTTGACCAATCACTGCATTTACGACTGCGCTTATTGCACCTCGCGCAAGAGTAATGACACGCCACGCGCTGCTTTTAGTGTCGAAGAAGTCGTCGATTTGACCATGCAGTTTTATCGCCGTAATTATATCGAAGGTCTCTTTCTCAGCTCTGGTATCTTCAAAAGTGGTGACTATACGATGGAGAGACTGGTCGAAGTCGCCAAACTCTTGCGTACGCGCGAACGCTTTAATGGTTACATCCATCTAAAGACCATTCCAGGTGCGTCAAAAGAACTGCTGCTAGAAGCAGGATTATATGCGGATCGTTTGAGCGTCAATATCGAGATTCCGACCAAATCAGGGTTGGCGTTGCTTGCGCCAGAGAAATCACATGACCAATTAAAAGCCCCGATGGAGACGGTAAAAGAGGAAATCATCACCATTCGTGAAAGCCGTAAAACTCATAAAAAAGCGCCTAAGTTCACGCCAGCAGGTCAGACCAGCCAAATGATTGTTGGTGCGAGTAACGAGACTGACTTGCAGGTGATTCAGCTATCGAGTCACTTCTACAAAACGTATGATCTCAAGCGTGTCTATTACTCAGGTTATGTACCTATGCTCTCTGACAATCGCTTGCCTGCGATTGGAACGCCTGTGCCGATGGTACGGGAGAATCGTCTGTATCAAGCAGATTGGTTAATGCGTTTTTATGGTTTTGGTGCGCATGAGATTGTGGAGCCGGAGTCACCATTCTTAGATTTAGACTGCGATCCAAAACTGGCTTGGGCAATACGCCATCGCGAGCATTTCCCAGTCAATATTCAGACAGCGACTTATGAGATGATTCTACGTATCCCAGGTATCGGTACAAAGACTGCTAAAAAAATCATCAAAGCACGTAAATTCAATCAATTGACGCTATACCATCTAAAAAAGATGGGCGCTGCGGTCAATCGTGCTAAATACTTCATCGCGACCACTGGCAAAAACGAACACCTTGCACATCTAACACGCGATAATTTCCGTCAGTATGTATTGGCTCAAACGCAAACCAAATTTAACGATCAGCGTAGTGGGCAGTTGGCTTTATTTTAGAATGGCTCTAGATAGCATGTGTTAAAAAACCTGCTATCTCGCTACTGTATTTATGATAGAAATGTAGGATAAAACATGTCAACACTTATGCAAAATGACTCTTACGCTGTCAGTCAATTGACGCCTAGCATTGTACTGTATGAGCCTAGCTTTGAAGGTTGGCTGAGTGCGGTGTTTTATGTCTATGCCAATCGTCTACAAAACGATATGTCACTAAAGCTAACTGCTCAAGATTGCTATGTGCCCTCACTCATCGCTCAGGCAACTAACGTGGCAACTGATGAGGATAAAGCCGAGCGCGTGTTGGTCAAATTAAATACCTTATTGGGTCGATCAGGTATGCGAAATATCTTGTGGGGTTTTTTATCAGAGAAGGACGATATTGGCACAACATTGTTTCGTGTGGTCAAATACGCCATCGACTACCCTAGCCGTCAGATCATGCAGGATTTGGGTAATTTGGACGTGCTTGAGCTGGTGCAGACAGTCAAATCGGTCGGCCGTGAGAAACACCGTATGGAAGCGTTTGTACGTTTTGAGCATACGGCTGATGATATTTATTTTGCACGTGTAGAGCCTGATTTTAATGTACTGCCATTGATTGGAGAGCACTTTCGTCAGCGCTATCAAGATCAACACTGGGCGATCTATGATCTAACGCGAGGCTATGGCATCTATTATGATAAAAGTAATAGCACACCATCACGCCCAGCAAAGCTGCAAACCATCACCGACCTCGATGATGCGGTACTACGCAATCCTGCCAGCATCCATAGTCCTGATGAGCAGCGCTATCAAAAGTTCTGGCAAGGTTACTTTACCAACGTCAATATCAAAGAGCGCAAAAACCCTAAGCTGCATAAGCAATATCTCCCGCAGCGCTACTGGAAATACTTGAGTGAAAAACAAGTGCTGCCCAATGCTGAGCACTTACAAAAACGACGCTAACGGCTTTTGGTGTTTATTAATCCACGTCTTACGCTTATATAGTCTAAAAACCCCCTATCTGACCTCATCTTTTTATCTTGATGGTTGAGTTTTAATCGCTTTTAACTGACAATAGCAAATTGATATTACTAACCGGTGACCAACGCTATTATGAAAGTTATGCGCTTACTGTCGTCTCTAAAGCATGATGAATCCGAGCGCGGCATTTTTCATCTTGGGCGAGCATTGGTCAAAAATGAGCACACCTCTATCATTGTTTCGAGTGCCGATGAAGACAACGACTTGGTTAGACGTCTCAAACGTGATGGCAATATATACCATCAGCTGCACGTGAATAAAAAGTCCTGGCTATCGCTATTGCAAGTCTCTGCACTGCGGCATTTGATAGAAAAGTACGAACCTGATGTCATTCATGTACATTCACGTACCCCTGCATGGATATTGCATTTGGCACTGCGCCGTGCTCGCGTTAGACGTTTTCCCAAACTGGTCTCGACCATGTATGGTTTTTATCCAATCAATAAATATTCTCAAGCCCTACTCAATGTTGATACGATAATCACCGTATCTGATAGTGTCACTCAATACTTAAAAAAAGGACTGCGCATCGAAGACGTAGATCCTAAAGTCATCACGCGTATCTATCGTGGTATCGATACTCGGCGCTACCCTTATCGTCATAATCCGTCGGTTTATTGGTTACGTCATACCTTTGCTGAATACCCTGAGCTTGAGCACAAAAAATGGCTCGTATTCCCAACTGTCATCGGTAATGAGTACGGGCAAGAGTGGCTCATCGATATCTTGGGTAACCTGCAAGAGCAATTCCCAAATATTCACGTCATTATTATGGATGAAGACTATAAAGACGGCGATGTCGCTCATGAAGATTTTCGCCAACGTACTAATAGCTTAGGTTTAGCTGAACGCATTACCTATGTGGGTAGCAAGCGCAATGATATGCGAGAATGGCTATCGGCGGCCAATATTGTCATGGCACTTGCTAATGAGCCCGAGTCAATCGGTATCAATGCCCTACAAGCCATACATCTAGGTACGCCAGTTATTGGTTGGGATCAAGCTGCCTTTAGCGAGATTTTACAACCGCTCTACCCGCAAGGACTGGTAAAAAAGTACAATGCCAATGCGCTTTGTAAAGCGGTTAGAAATCAGTTAGAAAGTGTGACGCGTCCTGAAATGACCAACAAATTCACCATGCGTGAGATGATTGAAAAGACGCTTGAAGTCTATCAAAGCTTACATGATGCGGCGCTTGCCGAAGAACAAGCCGAAGCAGATGCTATTGCGGTTCGACGCATCAAACGCAGTTTAAAAAAAGCATCTAAACCTGCCCTGAATGTCGCTGTGAAAAATATCGAACCTGTTGCTAAAAATCCAAAAATAAAGCTAACCAAAGAAAAATCGAAGGCAACGGATAATGTCGATACGACAGAAACAACTGAAGACAATTAACCACTGTAGACACTCTCCAATCTCATGATACCAAACCTCGCCTAACGGGTGATGTTTGTATCGCCTCCTATGCCAATTTTTTGATTTGTAATGACGCGGTCATCGTACCGCAATATGATGATATAAATGATGCACTCGCCATCGAGCAGCTTGAAAAAATCTTTCCGCAGCATCAGGTAGTGGGAGTACGCACAAAAGAGATTGTCTATGGCGGCGGTAATATTCATTGTATTACCCAGCAATAACCTGTAACCAAAGCGTCACTCTAAAACACGCCGCTTGGTATAGAATGAACCCTAATAAATCGCACTTATTAGCAACTGAAAGTATAAGCATAAACCCAAAAATGGATTTTAAACCCAAAAACACGCTAAAAATAAGGAAAAAGTATGAGCGATTATCAAATCAACAATCCAGCCACTGGCGAACTAGAAGCCACTTACCCTACCGCCACTGAACAAGATATCCAGCAAGTCATTGAACAAGCCGACACCGCTTATCAAGATTGGCGTAAAGTGCCATTAAATGAGCGCAGTGCATTACTGCATAAAATCGCTGATATCTATCTTGAGCGTCAAGACGAGCTGGCTCGTATCGTGGCGGGTGAGATGGGTAAACCCGTTGCACAAGCCAAGGGTGAAATCGGTCTGGTCGCTGAGATCTATCGTTACTATGCAGACAATGCTGAGCAGCTACTCGCGCCGAATACCATTGACGTTGACTCAGGATCAGCTTCGGTAGAAAAATGTCCTGTTGGCGTTCTACTCGGTATCATGCCGTGGAACTATCCACATTATCAAGTGGCACGTTTTGTCGCGCCAAACTTTATGGCAGGTAATACTATTATCTTAAAGCACGCGCCTCAATGCCCTAAGACTGCAGAAGTTATCGCTGATATGTTCAAAGAGGTCGGCGTACCTGAAGGTGTTTATAACAATATCTTTGCCACCAACGAGCAGGCAGCGACTATTATTCATGACAAGCGTGTACAAGGTATCTCACTCACTGGCTCTGAGCGCGCTGGACAAGCCGTTGCAAAAGAAGCTGGCGGCGCACTCAAAAAAGTCGTTTTAGAATTGGGTGGTTCAGATGCCTTTATCGTCGCAGCCGATGCCGATATCGAACAAGCGATACAAGGCGCTATCTCTGGTCGTTTTGGTAATACTGGACAAGCCTGTAACGCAGCCAAGCGTTTGATCGTCATTGAATCCGTCTATGACAAATTCGTCGAAGGCTTT
This sequence comes from Psychrobacter sp. Arc9, assembly GCF_041431295.1. Taxonomy (NCBI): domain Bacteria; kingdom Pseudomonadati; phylum Pseudomonadota; class Gammaproteobacteria; order Moraxellales; family Moraxellaceae; genus Psychrobacter; species Psychrobacter sp. Arc9. Next base: position 41,218 of record NZ_JASMRK010000019.1, read on the forward strand.
ACCAATGCGGTCAGCAACATGACTTTGGCCGACCCGCTTAAAGAAGATACGTTTATTGGCCCAATGTCATCAAAAGCCGCTGCGGTCAACTTGCAAGCGCAGTTAGACAGTGCTATCCAAGCAGGTGCGACAGTATTAGTAGAAGGCGGCATGGACAAAGACAAGCCTGGTGCTTGGTTTAAGCCTGCGGTACTGACAGGTGTAACTGAATCCATGGATGTATATCGTGAAGAGCTGTTTGGTCCTGTAGCAGTCGTCTATAAAGCAAATGATATCGACCATGCTATCAAGATTGCCAACGATGTGCCTTTCGGTCTTGGTGCCTCTATCCAAACGCAAGATGCTGCCCTAGCTGCTGACATTGCTGACAAATTGGAAGTGGGCATGGTCACGATCAACGCACCTTCTGGTACGGAAGCAAACACACCATTTGGCGGCGTTAAACGTTCAGGATTTGGTCGCGAGCTTGGCACACTTGGTATCACTGAATTCTTAAACTATAAACTGATTCGTGATAAGTCTTAATAGATTAAAACCTTAGTTAAATAAAAAAAGCCTAACGTTTGACGTTAGGCTTTTTTATGAAAGGTAATTAAAGTAAGTCTACTTTTTATATGGATTTTCTTTTAACCACTGCTGGTTAGCCGTTTTTAGCTCGCGCAGTTCATGATCCATAATGTCTTTACTCTTACCAGGATTCTTCATCGTAGCATAACCGTACAATACCCCACCAAGTACGATCCAGCCAAGGAAAATCCACCACTCAATAGCGACAAGTGCTGATGGCATACCTGGTAGATATAGTGCCAACATACCAAGACTCAAGATAATAGTGATAATACCAACCAATTTACCTGCTGGTACTCTAAACGGACGTACCATATCAGGCTCACGGTAGCGCAGCACTAAGAATGAAAGAGCCACACAAGTATAAGCAATAACAATACCGAACCCGCCAGCATCTACAATCCACACCAGCATTTTACGACCAAATAATGGCGCAAGTGTCGCGAGACCACCGATTAATAAAATCGCATTGACGGGCGTATTATATTTCGGATGCAGTTTGCATAAAAACTGTGGCAACATGTGCGTTTTGCCCATAGCATATAGCAGACGACTACCACCGATAAGAAACGCATTCCAGCTCGATAAAATACCCAGCACACCGCCAATAACCAGCAAGGTACCAGCCCATTTGCCATTCCAAGCATTTGTCATCGCATCAGCCGTTGCCAATGTTGAGTCTTGTGCTTGTAATAGCGGTAAAGTCTTGCCCACACTCCAAGCGACTGCTACATACCACAGCACCGCGATAATAATAGAGACAATCAAAAACTTACCGATGTTCGGACGAGATAGATTGATTTCTTCTGCAGCTTGGGGAATGACATCGAAGCCAACGAACAAGAACGGTACCATCACCATCACCGTCATGATGCCACCCATACCGCCAATAAAGTTAGGCGCTTGTACGGTATTAGAAGTTTCAGGACTAAACAGTAACGCACCCACGAACAGTAATATACCTACACAGAAAATACCAACGACTGCTGTTTTTTGGAACCACGCACTGACTTCCATACCGCGTATGTTCAGCCAAGTAACAATCACTGAGCCAAGCATCCCGACGCCTACCCAAGTGGCGTAAACATCCCAGCCAGCAACATTCCAAAGATACCCTTGGCTATAATTAGGAATAATGTATTCGACGACGGTGGGCAGTGCTACTGCTTCAAAAGCAACGACGGAAAAATAACCAAACAAAATACTCCATGAGCAAATAAAGGAGACATTGACTCCTAACGCTCGATGGGTATAAGTATGCTCACCGCCAGTAATTGGCATGGAGGCCGCAAGTTCAGCATACGTCACACCAATCAATACGACTACCAGACCGCCTATTAAAAAGGCGCTAATTGCGCCCCATATACCTGCCGAGATGATCCAACTACCTGCCAGTACAACCCAGCCCCAACCGACCATTGCACCGAATGCCAGTGCAATGATATCGAACACCCCTAGCGACTTTTTTAATTCAGACATAAACTACTCCTTGTCTGTGTTTCATCCGTGTGAGCCTGTTACAGCTACACTATTTTTGTTTCATGGGATCATACCCATCATGTTTGTTGTGTCTGTCGCGTCGCCGAAAAACTTGTATTTGCCGTCGGTATAGTATTCAAACAGCAAAAACAAAAACGGCGTCTTGACTTGCAAGGCGCCGTTAAAAAACTCACTCAAAGCGAGTGTTATAAGGGCAACCCTTGCCGTTATCTTTCATACAATCTTTTAACCAATATCGGTACTTGAACTAGCTGTACTTGGTTAAAAGCGCTCCATCGCTAAAGTAAATAACACTCAGTATTGCTTATGCCGTTAGAATACCTTTGATGATATCAAGGCCTTCTTGTAGCACTTCATCTTCAACCGTCAATGGCACCATCACACGAATGGCATTGCCATACATACCACAAGACGCTAGTAGCAAACCTTGCTCAAATGATTCTGCTTTTAGATTGGCAGCAGCGGCAGCATCAGGTTTGCCTTCGCTATCAATCAATTCAAACGCTAGCATAGCGCCCTTATGACGGATATGACCGATACTGCTTAGGTTCAAGCCTTTTAAGAATGAAGCAATGGCATTGCCAATCTCGATACTACGCTCAAGTAAGTTCTCTTCTTCGATCACTTCCATAACTGCAAGTGCGGCCACACAAGCCAGTGGGTTACCAGAATAAGTACCACCCAAACCACCGACTTGCGGCGCATCCATAATGTCAGCACGCCCAATGACCGCAGAGATAGGATAACCACCAGCCAAACTCTTCGCGGCAGTCATTAGATCAGGCTCAACCCCTAGCTGTTCACCTGCAAACAAGGTACCGGTTCTCGCAAAACCACACTGTACTTCGTCAAAAATAAGCACGATGCCATGCTCATCACAGATGTCACGTAGCGCTTTAGCGAATGACGGCGTTACTTGATGGAAACCACCCTCGCCTTGGACTGGCTCAACGATCATTGCTGCCACTTCACTAGGATCGATGTCTGCTTGGAAGATCATGTCAAGGCTATGTAGCGCTTGCGCTTCTGTTACGTTCAGCTCTTCTGCAGGGAACAACGCATGGAATACTGGTCCTGGCATCGGGCCAAAGTTCTTTTTGTATGGTAATACTTTGCCTGTCAGGCTCATACACATCATGGTACGACCATGCCAGCCACCAACAAAAGAGATTACGCCTGGACGACGGGTTTTAGCACGAGCAATCTTGATGCAGTTTTCAACCGCTTCTGCGCCAGTGGTCAAAAAGAACGCTTTAGTATCGCCGCTGATAGGCGCTTTTTCGCATAGCTTTTCAGCCAGATCCACATAGCATTCGTAATTAATCATTTGCGCCGCAGTGTGCGTAAACTTGTCTAGCTGCTCATGGACACGTTGAGTGATTTTTGGATGGCTGTGACCCGTGTTCAATACTGAGATACCACCGACAAAGTCGATATAGCGCTTGCCTTCGATGTCCCAGATTTCTGAGTTCTTTGCTTTTTCTGCAAAAATAGGAAAGGCAACCCCAAGTCCTGTTGGTAAAACAGCTTTGCGGCGCTCAAGTAATGATTGATTGGTAGTCATGGGAATGTCCTTTTCTTTGTTCGTAACATAAGTGCCATCTAGAGATTGGCGGTTTATTTGATGTTTGTCTTTGTACTCAGTAGATATCAAATGGTGCTTGTTTGACTCAAAACACCACAGACATCTAAAAATTTGCGCTAGTTGATGCGTTGCTAACTGTTACTTTGCTAGTTATTAAGCCAACTAATTAGGTTATGGCTATTAGGTGATATCAGAGCACCAGTATTTGGTCGTGATATAGTCTTCGATACCATATTTTGAGCCTTCACGGCCAAAGCCAGACTGCTTCACACCACCAAATGGGGCAACTTCTGTAGAAATCAAACCCGTGTTGTGACCGATGATGCCGTACTCAAGACCTTCGGTAACGCGCCATGAGCGGGCATAGTCGCTACTATAGAAGTAAGCGGCCAAGCCATAGATAGTATCGTTAGCAGCACGGATAACTTCTGCTTCGTCTTTGAAGGTAAAGATGGTCGCAATCGGTCCGAAGATTTCTTCAGAGGCGATGTCCATATCACTGCTAATATCTGTAATAACCGTTGGGTTATAAGTCAGTTCTGATGCGTCATTGACACTACCACCAGTGACCAGTTTTGCGCCTTTATCCAGAGCATCTTTTAGCAAGGCTTGGATTTTATCTAACGCTTTTTTGTTGATAAGAGGACCAATATCGACACCCTCTTCTAGGCCGTTACCTACTTTTAATTCAGCGACTTTTTTGACAAATACGTCTAAGAATTTATCTTTGATGCTGTCTTGCACGTATACGCGGTTGGCACAGACACAGGTCTGACCAGCATTACGATATTTAGAAGCGATTAAACCAGCAGCGGCTTTCTCTAGATCGGCATCATCAAAGACGATAAATGGCGCATTGCCACCCAACTCTAACGATAGCTTCTTAATAGTTGGCGCGCATTGTGCCATCAGCGTACGACCTACTTCTGTAGAGCCTGTAAATGATAGTTTATGGATGCGTGCATCACCCGTTAGGATGTCGCCGATGACAGAAGACTTACCGGTTACGACCTGAATGACGCCAGCAGGAATACCCGCTTGCTCTGCCAATACACCTAGTGCCAATGCAGAGTAAGGTGTCTCGGTAGCAGGTTTGACGATAATCGTACAGCCTGCTGCTAGTGCAGGAGCAACTTTGCGCGTGATCATCGCAGCTGGGAAGTTCCAAGGCGTGATAGCAGCACAAACACCGACTGGCTGCTTAAGAACGACATGACGTAGCTGTGTGCTATTGGCAGGAATCACATCACCATAGACGCGCTTGCCTTCTTCGGCAAACCAACGGATAAAGCTGTTGGCATAACCTACTTCACCACGTGATTCAGTCAGCGGTTTACCTTGCTCAGCGGTCATAATGATGGCCAAATCTTCTTTATTGGCATCGATTAGATCAGCCCATTTTTGCAATAACTCTGCACGCTCTTTGGCTGTTTTTGCTGCCCAGTCTGCTTGGAAATCATGAGCGTAAGCAACGGCTTCGTTAACATCTTCTGTGGTGAGACTTGGTACAGTACCAATGAGCTCACCATTAAAAGGATTGTTGACATCAAGCACAGCTTCATCACTAGCAGCATGCCAGCCGTCTTTAATGAAGCAAGATTGTTTGAGTAAATCTGGATTTGATAACTGCAGCGCGTGTGACATGTTGACGCTCCTTGTCATATAGGTATGTTTATAAGAGTGGATATAATAGTAATCATGAGATAATGATTGATAATTGTTTTTTTGTTCAATATACTGAACACGTATTCTATATACGAGACATCATTATAAGAACGATATGACGCGATTTGCAACCCTTATTCTCATTATTTTAAAAATTATCTTGTATTTTCTGATTTTCTTTTATTTTTATAGGTTACTTATGAGCTCGACTGCCGTGCCTGCGCTAGACAAAACGTTTCAGATTTTGGACTTGATTACTGATAGCTCACAGCCTCTGACAGCGGCTCATATCGCAAAAGAGCTTGGGCTACCACGTAGCTCCACTCACAATATCTTGCAGAGTCTATTGTCCAAACATGTCATTTACAAAGACCCTGAAAGCCGTTTTTATTTGGGTTCATATTTGATGTACTGGGCAGGTAAGTACGAGCAGCAGCAAGGCGTGGTGCAGTTATTTAAAGATTTGATTGTGCAGTATCCGGTACTTCTTCAGCACACTGTTACCTTGTCAAAACTTGATTTGGGCGAAGTGGTATTTTTGGCTTGTCATGAGTCACCTGCGCCGCTTGGCTTTACTTTTCGTGCAGGCGTTCGCGTACCTGCCGTATTTTCTGCGACAGGCAAAGCCATGCTATCCACGTTGTCGATGGACAGTATCAAATCATTATACAAAGACACGTTTCCGACGCCGATGACCCAGTATGGGGTCAAGAATTTTACCGATTTGGCAACTGAGCTTGCAGCGATACAAGAAAGCCGAGTGTCTCTCGATGATGGACAGTTGCGCGATGGGATGTACTGCTTGGGCACTTACATCCGTAATGCATCAGGCAATGCGGTCGCTGGTATGGCAGTGAGTTTTTTGCAAGGAGAGTATGAGTCTAAACGGGCTGAGGTCAGTGCGGTATTGATTGAATTGGCGGAGCAAATTGAGCAGCATTTAGGCTTCAATCCTAACGCTGAAAGGTAGCGTTAGGACTAAATACCAGTGTAGGTCTAAAAAATATAATCCAAAAAATTCTGCTAAACAATTCCATCGGCTTTTAGCTTTGCGATCATCTCGCTGTCATAGCCCAGTTTAGCAAGTGTGCTATCAGTATGCTCGCTCAACTGCGGTGGCGGCGTGCGATAGCTGACTGGTGATGCGGATAACTTGATAGGGTTACCAAGTGCGCGTACTGGACTGCCTTGCTCGGTGAAATTAACAATCATATTCCTTGCTTGCGCTTGCGGCATGGCCAGGGCTTCAGCCACGTTATGAATCGCACCGCATGGAATACCTGCTTGGTCTAAAACCTCTAGCCAATAGGCGCGTGGCTGATTAGTAAAATGCTTAGTCAGCTCACCGCACAGCAGTTCGCGATTGGCAACGCGTTGTGGATTGGTCGCAAAGCGCTCATCGGTATGCCAATCAACTGCTAGCACCTCACACAGTTTGGCAAACTGACTGTCATTACCACAGGCTAAAATAAAGTGCTGCTCGCCCTCGCCCGCAAATACTTGATACGGCACGATATTAGGATGCTGATTGCCCAACCTTGGCGGTATCTTATCGGATGCCAAATGATTCATGCCGACATTGGCTAGCATGGCAAGCGCACTATCAAGCAACGCCACATCAACGTGTTGACCAACACCAGTATTTTGACGCGCCAGCAGTGCCGCCTGAATACCAATCGTTAGCTGCAAACCTGCAAATAAATCGACGACTGCCACGCCAACTTTGTGCGGTTCGCCATCACTAGGGCCTGTGATGCTCATCAGTCCTGATAATCCTTGGATAATATAATCATAACCAGGGCGCTTGGCATCTGGCCCTGTCTGACCAAATCCTGTCAATGACGCATAAATCAGCCGCGGATTGGACTGTTTTAGGCTGTCATAGTCTAAGCCGTATTTTTTCAGGCCACCGACTTTAAAGTTCTCAACCAAGATATCACTCTCAGCGATTAGCTGTTTAATGATGGTTTGCCCTGTCGGCATAGTGATATCTACCGTCAGCGATTTTTTATTGCGGTTAATGGTAGCGTAATAAGCAGAGGTATCATCGCTGAATGTTGGCGGTGCCCAATGACGCGTCTCATCACCGATATGAGGACGCTCAACCTTGATGACTTCGGCACCCAGATCAGCAAGTACTTGTGTGCAAGAAGGGCCAGCCAGCACTCTCGATAAATCGAGCACCTTGATACCATGCAATGCGCCCTTTGGCATATTAGCCATATCAAACATATCTGTCATGAGATTCCCTTACTCTGTCGCGTATTTTTTGACTTTTTAATCATAAAATTGTTATTCAGGATGTAACTACTTAGCAATTACATCCTGAATAACAACTGAAAAACGTACGCTACTGTTAATGCTCTTTTGATAAAAAGCCAAGCAGTAACGTACGTCATAAAATACAGTTGTATCAAAAATTATTAGCTAAAAACGCTTAAAAGAACGCTTGAATGCCTGTCTGTGCACGGCCTAGGATAAGCGCATGAATATCATGTGTACCCTCGTAAGTATTGACGGCTTCCAAGTTCATCACGTGACGAATGATATGGAATTCATCAGAGATACCGTTACCGCCATGCATATCACGAGCGATACGAGCGATATCAAGTGCCTTGCCGCAGTTGTTACGCTTAATGAGTGAAATCATCTCAGGCGCAGCGTTGTCTTCATCCATCAAACGACCAACCCGTAGCGCTGCTTGTAGACCTAAGGTGATTTCTGTCTGCATATTGGCAAGCTTTAGCTGTACCAGCTGCGTTGCCGCTAGCGGACGACCAAACTGTTTACGATCGAGCGTGTACTGACGGGCGGCTTTCCAGCAGAATTCAGCCGCACCCATCGAACCCCAAGCGATACCATAACGGGCTTTATTTAAGCAGCCAAATGGCCCTTTTAGACCACGGATATCTGGGAAAGCATTGGCTTCAGGAACGAACACTTTGTCCATGACTATCTCACCCGTAACTGACGCACGTAATGAGAACTTGCCCTCGATTTTCGGCGCAGATAATCCTTTCATACCTTTGTCTAAAACAAAACCGCGAATCTCGCCAGCATCGTCTTTTGCCCACACGACGAATACGTCAGCGATAGGACTGTTGGTGATCCACATTTTATTGCCAGTCAGCTCATAACCGCCATCCACAGCGCGCGCACGAGTAGACATCGATGAAGGATCAGATCCTGAATCTGGCTCAGTCAGACCGAAGCAGCCTACATACTCACCTGTGGCAAGCTTTGGCAAATACTTTTCTCTTTGCTCTTCTGTACCATACGCCCAAATAGGATGCATAACCAAGCTTGATTGCACGCTCATCGCTGAACGGTAGCCCGAATCAACGGCTTCCACTTCCTTGGCAATCAGACCGTAAGCAACACTCGATAAGCCAGCACAGCCATAACCTTCAATCGTGACACCAAGTAAGCCCATCTCACCCATTTGACGCATGATATTACGATCGAAATTCTCGTTGCGATTAGCCTCGATAATGCCAGGCATCAGCTCTTTTTGAAAAAACTGACGCGCGCTGTCGGTGACCATGCGCTCTTCTTCAGTGAGCTGGTCACGTAGTAAAAAAGGATCTTCCCAATCAAAGCGTGGGCTAGTAGATGTTGCCATGTGGATCTCCTTGGTATCAGTCATCCTGACTGACGAATAGTGATTGATATATCATTTGGTCTAACAAGTCATTGACTTTATTATTCCGCTGTGCGAAACTTAGTTTCATAATTTAAAACCATTTAACCAAACTTTCGCTGCCCTGTAAACCTTTATCAAAAAAAGATGAGTATAAAATGACGAAACCCTTATCAACAGCTACTCCACTACTCGGACGAATGGATCACCTGATGGGTCAAAGCAAGGAAGAGAACGATCGACAGTTTGTGACGGCACTAGGTCGTGGATTGGTTATACTGGCTGCCTTTGAACACCATGAGCGCCTTACCCATCAGCAACTATGTCAGATGACCAAACTGCCAAAAGCGACCATTAGTCGCCTGATTCATACCTTGACCACGCTTGGGTTTTTGCGTACTAATGAGCACGGACAGTATCAACTGGGCAGTAGTGCAGTACGTCTCAGTGCGACCGCATGGAGTCGTCATGACATGGTGGCATACGCTGAGCCATTACTGCGACAGTTCGCTAGTGAAAACGAAGTATCGGTGAATTTGGCAACCGAAGTCGAAGGAGAAATGCGCTATCACGCCTGTTGCCGTAGTCCTGCTCGCCTATCAGTCAACTTGCAGGTTGGCTCCGCCGTACCTGTCGCACGCACTGCCATTGGACGTGCTTTTTATGCGGTAAGTACGCAAGCGAGAAAGGCGGTCATCATTAGTAATCTACAAGAGAATTTGTCTGTTGAAGATTATAACCATGCGCAAACTGCCCTAGCCAGTGCGGCAGAGCATTATGAAAAATACGGCTATACCGTGTCTGATGGGGAATTTTCTACTGATATACTGGCAGTCGCGGTCGGGGTCTATGATGTTGCAACAGGACAATACGCGTATTCGCTGAATGCCAGTGTGCCAAGTGCTAACTGGGAAGCGGATGAGTATGCTGCGATGATCGTGCCAAAATTACAGGCGTTAGCGGAGCGGATTGGTGGTGGGATTTAGAATAGTAATATGATGAAGATATAAGCCTTCTAGCCAGTCATAACACTTTTCTATTGATATAAACTAAAGAGCTGGTTAATTGGCTGGCTCTTTAGCGTCCAGTACCCACACCGCATCATGCCCGACAAAATAAGTATGATGATTCGCGACTTCTATATTATAGACATGATCCTCATAAGAGTTAGGGCAAGCGTCATAGTAATTCTCCATTTGCTCATGGATACTTTCCTCTGTTAAACCTTTTGCATTACCATATTTTTTAATTCCACGTACATTATTCTTATATATGAATTCGTCGGAAATCTTATTTTCTCTTATTACCTTGCCATTAAACATCAAAGGCGCGTTTACATATTCAATATAACTTTCTACTGAATGAGTATAAGAAACATTATCCTGTAATAGACGAATGTTCAAAGCCTTATATAGCTCTGGGTCAACTAAGAACGGTGCTTTTTGATTGATCAGCAACTTGGCATCAGAGGTTTTCCAATTAAGTGTTTTAATTTCTTCTTTGAACGCTTCTTCTGTATTAGCTAAACTAACAAACTGATAGCCACTATCTGAAAACTTCACAAACTGAACCAGACCATCTTCCTCCCAAAAGTCTTTATCTTGTATACTTTGTAGATAGGCACAGCCTTCAGGATAGTTCGGCAAGGTACGCACAGGGATAAACGAGTAATCATCAAGTGCAATCGTATCACCATGAGCAGACGTTAGATATCCAGCTGGTAAACGCTCCGCCGATAACCACTCACCCTCTAAATCTTCAGGCTGCCGAGTTACCCAAAATGGGTGGTTGCTGGTACATAAGATATAGTTTCTACCCTTCTCACCTTGCTTGGCTACCGTTTCGTTAAAGTATTCAACTTTAAAGATTCTTTCCTTTTTCGGGGATGTAAACGTACTTATGACAGGCTTATACTCTATATCACCGCTACCATCTTCAGGCTTGAAGAGTACAGGCTTTGATAAAATTAAGTCGCCCACTTTGATATCTTGGATTGGCACTAGACCCTTATCCGTATGTACCAAACCCCAGTTCGGGATAAGCCACATTGTAACTCATTGATACTATTTACAATATGGCTACCTGTCCCTGCTGAGGCAT
>NZ_JASMRK010000020.1:0-13641 GCF_041431295.1 Psychrobacter sp. Arc9
GTATTCCCATCTGATCAGGCAGCATTCAAGGTGGTGTACTTAGCCACCCAGCAGGCATCCAAAAAGTGGTCGATGCCCATCCGTAACTGGACGTCTGCTTTGAATCGCTTTATGATTATGTTTGATGACCGTATAAGCAGGCATTTAATCTAAAGGGCAGTTACACAGAATATGGGATGGGCTCGATAAAAGCGATAGAAAATTTTATACATTTCTACTGGAATTCAGACGATTTTTTAGAAATTATTTATATAAAAAGTACTTTACCAAGTATCCTTACTTTCGCCAATGACTCCACCTACGAAGATGCACTGAAATCACTCAATAATATGGAAGATCTCATTGATGACTTAAATACAATCAGTGATAATAGTGCAAATATGGATTGGTAGATATCACTTAATAGACTTTATATTTTTCAGGTTAGTCAAGCTTGGACTGAAATCTGGAATCTTTTATTAAATGTTTTTCTTTATTAAAATATTAGCTTAGCAACTACTCGATAGTAGAGGTTCAAACTCAAAAAAAGCAGCAAGATAATCTATCTTGCTGCTTTTATATTTAACTCAAACTATCTAACTCTTAGATTTCTGCCGCAACCTCAGCCCCATCACGAATCGCACGTTTGGCATCCAATTCAGCGGCCAGTTTTGCACCACCGATTAGGTGATATTGCGCGTCTGGCGCATCACCCACATTTGGCATTAGCTCAACGACTGACTCTTGACCAGCACAGACGACGACACTATCGACACGTAATAACTGGCTTTGACCCTGTGGGTTAGTTACCCAGATACCTTCGTTGGTGATTTTGTCATATTGCACGCCAGCGACTTGGATCACGCCGTGAGATTTGATATGAGCACGATGTACCCAGCCTGAGGTTTTATTTAGACCACTGCCCAGACGACCTTTACTACGCTGCATCAGATAGACTTGGCGAATTGGTTTAATCGCTGCTGGTCTGACCAGACCACCATCACTTTGATAGTCGGTATCATTGGTCACGCCCCACTCTTCGCGCCACTCGCTGATTGACTGTGGCTCAGGGCGATAGCTTGGATCTTTTAATCCCTCAGGGCCGATCTCATCCAGTGACTTACCATGATTAGCCGTTAGATATTCACTTACATCAAAGCCAATACCACCAGCACCGATGACCGCGACTGTGTTACCCACTGCTTTTTCGCCAGACAGTAGCTCAGCATAGCTCATGACTTGTGGCAGCTCAGCCCCTTCGAGCTTACCTTCTAGACTTCTCGGTACGACACCCGTTGCCACGATGACATGATGGAACTTGGCTTTCTCAAGCATGTCCTTATCAACTTTGGTGTTCAGTTTAATCTCAACACCCAAATGCTCAAGCTCATTGATATAGTAGCGAATAGTCTCAAAGAACTCTTCTTTGCCAGGGATGACTTTGGCGTAGTTAAACTGCCCGCCAAGCACATCTTTTGCTTCAAATAGAGTCACGTCATGACCACGTAGGGCAGCTACATGAGCGGCTGACATACCAGCGACACCGCCACCGATGACGGCGACTTTTTTCGGCTTTTTGGTTTTTTTATAGACCAGTTCAGTCTCATAACAGGCTTGCGGATTGACCAAACAAGTCGAGCGTTTGTTTTCGAACGTATGGTCGAGGCAGGCTTGGTTACAAGCAATACAGGTGTTAATGCGATCTGTCTGACCGTTTTTGGCTTTATTGACCCAGTGCGCATCAGCCAAGAATGGACGTGCCATCTGAATCATATCAGCTTGACCAGTCGCAACGATTTCTTCTGCTGTTTCTGGCATATTGATACGGTTAGCCGCCATCATCGGGATACTAATATGCTTTTTGATTTCAGCGGTGAAATCAACGAAAGCGGCTCGTGGCACACTCGTCACGATAGTCGGGACACGCGCTTCATGCCAGCCGATACCAGTGTTCATGATGGTCACGCCCGCTTCTTCTAGTGCCTTAGCCACGGTAATGACTTCATCCATGACATTACCGTCTTTGACCAAATCAATCACTGATAGGCGGAATAGAATAATAAAGTCTTCGCCAGTCGCCTCACGTACCGCTTTGACCACGTCGACAGCGAACTTCATACGTCCATGAATATCACCACCGTAGATGTCTTTACGCTTATTCACATGGCTTGATAAAAACTGGTTGAGTAGATAACCTTCAGAGCCCATGATTTCGACACCATCATAGCCTGCTTGCTTGGCAAGTTTGGCTGAGCGAGCATAGTCTTTTACCGTTTGCTCAATGTTTTTGATGCTCATCTTGCGTGGTTTAAACGGTGAGATTGGGGATTTGATTGGGCTAGATGATACGGCAAATGGATGATAGCCATAGCGACCACTGTGCAATATCTGCATGATGATTTTGCTGTCGTGCTTGTGCACAGCACGAGTAACGCGCTGGTGGTTGATAACGTCAGCTTTGGTATTCATCGTTCCGCCAGCAGGCAACAACCAACCTTCGCGGTTAGGCGAGATACCGCCAGTAATCATCATTGCCACGCCGCCCTTGGCACGTTCTGCAAAATACGCCGCCAACTTGCCATAATTATAAAAACGGTCTTCAAGCCCAGTATGCATCGAGCCCATAACCATACGGTTTTTTAGCGTAGTAAAGCCCAAATCTAGCGGCTCAAATAAATGCGGATAGTGTTCATTGGTGCTAGCGGTTTGGATCGTATTGGCACTATGGCTGGCAGACATATCATTTTCCTTATGAATAGTTTATGAGGCTACTTCTTAAAAACGGCTTTTTAGAATTAGTGGGTCTAAGGGGTTTAGCATCTTCGATATCGTAACACACCGCGATTATTGTCAGCTATGCAGACAAGCGACTGATGAGTGAGCACTATATTAATTGCTATAACGAGCGGGACGGTGTAACAGGCTGCACTGTGGCATATGGTTAAGCAAACACCACAAAACCCAGCCAACTTTTGAGGTAGATTATATACCGTTAGCTTAATGTCACCTAAAAATTAGACTAAGGTATAAATCGATAAATATCGACTTGTACCTATACTTTCTATGCTAGATTACTGTACTAAATAATATACTGACGTTAATGTACTGACGCATTATAGAAATACGATAAAGGACTATCATCATGACAGATTTCCATACAGGCCTTGGCAAAAATGCCGCCAACCATCAACCACTTACCCCTATTGATTTTATCATTCGCAGCGCGCAAGTTTATCCTAATAAGACTGCCATCATTTATGACGACCTAGAACACAATAACCTTACTCAGACATGGCAACAGACCTATACTCGCTGTCGCCAACTGGCTGACGGCTTGCGAAAATTAGGCATTGATAAGAACGACACCGTAGCCGTGATGCTGCCAAACACGCCTGCGATGGTCGAATGCGCCTTTGGTGTGCCGATGTCAGGCGGCGTACTCTGTACTTTGAACACTCGTCTCGACATCAATGCACTTACCTTTTGTTTACAGCATTCCGAAGCAAAGGTTTTAATTCTAGACAGCGAGTTTGCTGAGCATGCTGAGATTATTGATGAGACTTTTCCAGACTTAATCGTCATTCATTCAACGGACAAAGCTGTCGATGTCGAGCGTTTTGGGCTCATGAGTTATGAAGCATTAGTAGCCAGTTCAGACAGCCTGAATAACTGGGAGATGCCGACGGATGAATGGGATGCCATTGCGCTAAATTATACCTCTGGGACGACAGGCAAGCCTAAAGGCGTGGTCTATCATCATCGTGGTGCAACTCTCAATGCTATCTCTAATATTTTAGATTGGGACATGCCCAAGCACCCGATGTATCTGTGGACGCTGCCGCTGTTTCACTGTAACGGCTGGTGCTTTCCGTGGACCATCGCTGAACGTGCTGGGGTCAATGTATGCTTGCGAAAAATTGATGCTGATTTGATATTGCAGCTGATTGCCAAGCATCAAGTTAGCCATTACTGCTCTGCACCAGTCGTGCACAATATGATTGCAGGCGGCAAACCAGAGTATAAAGACGCTATTATCCATACGGTCAAAGGCTGGGTCGCTGGTGCACCGCCATCTGAAACTATGCTGGCCGCGATGGAAGCAATGGGCTTTCATATCTCGCACGTCTACGGTCTCACTGAAGTATATGGGCCAGTGACGGTCTGCGCTGAGCAGGAAGAATGGGATGAGCTTGATGTGGCGACACGTGCTCAAAAGAAATCGCGCCAAGGCGTAACGTCACACTTGATGGCAGGGTTTGAAGTATTTAAGCAAGGTACGACTGAACCAGTCGCCGCTGATGGAGAAGAGATGGGCGAGCTGGCACTACGTGGCAATATGGTGATGAAAGGCTATCTAAAAAGCCGCAAGGCTACCGAAGAGGCATTCGCTGATGGCTGGTTCCGCACAGGCGATTTGGGCGTTAAATACCCTGATGGCTATATCAAAATCATGGATCGACTGAAAGATATCATTATCTCAGGCGGTGAGAATATCTCTAGTATCGAGGTAGAAAACGTTTTGTATAAACTACCTGCGATTGAAAGCTGTGCTGTCGTCGCCGCGCCACATGATAAATGGGGTGAAGTGCCCGTTGCCTTTATCGAAATTCACGCTGGTAGCACGCTGCAACGTGATACGGTGATGGAGCATTGTAGTCAGCACCTAGCAGGTTTTAAAGTGCCGAAATATATTGTTTTTGCAGAAATACCGAAGACCAGTACCGGTAAAGTTCAAAAAT
Source organism: Psychrobacter sp. Arc9 (assembly GCF_041431295.1). NCBI lineage: Bacteria > Pseudomonadati > Pseudomonadota > Gammaproteobacteria > Moraxellales > Moraxellaceae > Psychrobacter > Psychrobacter sp. Arc9. Next base: position 4,719 of record NZ_JASMRK010000020.1, read on the forward strand.
TCGAGCTACGCCAAGCGGCTAAATCATTGGCACACGAAACGCCAAAAGTAACCGCTAGTGTTAAATAAAACGGCGACTTATTAAGTCATCAATTAACATCCATCAAAAAGGTCAATCACGTATAAGTGACTGACCTTTTTTCGAGTGCTAGCCTATAGTCAAAGAAGTCTAAAGCGGGTACAAGGCAGCCGACTGCAGATTGTACAAATAGTACGTCTAGGGAGGATAACGCCGTAGCCGCTTAGTAGTTCTCTGACTATATTTATAGAGAACTAATTATGTTAACCAAGCTTAGGCTCAAGCCACTGATAGATTAGCATTCCTATAATCATGGCAGGAATAAACACATAGGCTTGCCATTGACCAGTACCGAGCAATACAATTCCTGGTCCTGGGCAAATACCAACTAGCCCCCAGCCGATACCGAACAACATCGCACCGATAAGCAATTTTTTATTAATGACAGTTTTGCTCGGCATATCAATCGGTGTACCAATCCAACTGCTCTGTTGACGCTTTGCCAATCGTACACCGAAAAACGCCACTATCAGACCACCGCCCATCACCAGTGCAAGGGAGATATCCCATGCACCAAATACGTCTAAAAATCCTTGTACCTTTACAGGATCGGTCATACCTGACACCAGTAGTCCAAGTCCAAACAGTAGTCCTGCCAGCAATCCGATTATATTTTTTAGCATCGTCGTATCTCGCTATTGTTATCTTTTATTAACCATCATATGTCGTTCGCGCGTTAGCCCAGCTATCAACCTTCATCTGGCAATCTGCCATGAATTCGCTATAGCAGGCCTAATACGTGTCGACCGATATAAACGGTCACAATCCCAAACAGCATAAAGGTGACGGTCGCTGCCAATGACCGTGGAGACAGCCGTGCATTACCACAGATACCATGCCCACTCGTGCATCCTGAACCTAAACGCGTGCCAAAGCCGACCAACAATCCCGCACCAATCAATAATGGCACGGAAGTATTGATAGCTACCTCAGGTAGCGGTCTTGCCAACTGATATAGCAGTGGTGAGATGACCAGACCCAGTATAAACAGCACCTGCCACATCTCTACACGCTTGGGTTTTAGTAGGCTTGAAAAGATGCCACTGATACCTGCTATACGGCCGATACCCAGCAGTAAGATAACCGTCGCTACGCCTAGCATTAGACCTCCTACCAAGGAGATCGGCGTAAATGCTTGCCAGTCTATTTGTATGCTCATAACGGACTACCTAATTAAGTTTATTAAATACGTACTTGAGTATTAATTTATAAAAATACATTATATTATAAAATATAATAAAAAGGTAAAAAAATACTGAACCTAGCATGACAATAATGGTTCAGTATTTTTTATAACTGTTAAGATAGTACTGCAAAGGCTTTAAAAAGGGCAGTGAAAAAACTTAATAAGCTATCCTATTACTATCTTTATCAGCCCTCTTAATTGGTATCTTTACTGGCTCAGCACTTTATTAAGTGCCGTTTCAAAACGCGCTACTGTACCATCGATATCAGTCAATTTATCCAAGCCAAACAGGCCCAAACGGAAAGTTTTGAAATTATCAGGCTCGCCCACTTTTAATGGTACGCCAGCAGCGATTTGCACTCCGATTTCAGCGAACGCGCTACCTTTATGCATGTCATCACGATCAGTATAAGAGACGACAACGCCAGGTGCTTTAAAACCTTCAGCAGCGACGCTCTCAACACCTTTGGCTTCTAATACTTCACGGATACGTCTGCCAAGTGTCCACTGTGCGTCACACAATTTATCAAAACCGATTGCTTTGGCTTCATTCACAGCATCACGGAACTGACGTAAGCTGTCTGTCGGCATAGTCGCATGGTACGCATGACCGCCATTTTCGTAAGCACGCATGATGTTCAACCATTGCTTTAAGTCGATACTAAAGCTATCAGATTCAGTACTGTCTACTTTTTTGACAGCAGTATCGCTTAGCATGACCAAACCAGCGCCCGGCGTACTGCTCCAACCTTTTTGCGGTGCGCTAATCAGTACATCGATGCCCAATGCTTTCATATCTAGCCATACACAGCCTGAAGCGATGCAATCAATGACTAACAGTCCGCCAACGCTATGCACAGCCTCACTCAACGCTTTGATATAGTCATCTGACAAGATGATACCCGATGAGGTTTCAACATGCGGCGCAAATACCACTGCTGGCTTTTCTTCTCTGATTTTAGCTACAGCAACGTCGATATCGACTGGAGCAAACGGCTTTGGCGACTCACTATCATCAGCACGATTGGCCGTGAGCACTGTAGATGACTTGGCGATTTTGCCTTTTTCTAAGATTTGCGTCCAACGATAGCTGAACCAGCCATTACGAATGATTAGGCAGTCTTCATCATTTGCCAACTGACGAGCGACTGCTTCCATACCATAAGTACCAGAACCAGGAACAATCACCACTGCGTCAGCGTTATACACAGATTTTAGGTCACTAGATAGGTCGTTCATTACTTGCTGAAAGGCTTTTGACATATGGTTCAGCGCACGATCGGTGTAAACCACTGAATACTCTAATAAGCCGTTTGGATCGATATCTTGACGTAATGCTGGCATTGAACACTCCTAGTGTATGGTTAGATAATATGCGACATGGATTAGATAGCACTATAATCAAGTGCTATTATTTGATGGTGAGGTCTTGCGCTGTCTAGAGATGCGTTGTCTTTAAACGAATAAAAAACAACGGACACTGATGAGGTCTACTAACGTGAAGTTAATATATTTGTAGTCATATTACGAGCAAACACCAGCACATATCTTGACCTAAGCCATCCATGAGAGCTTGATATTAGCACTGATACTGAAGGTTGACAACGATACGCTCAGGCAACGATATGACTTGCGCTATCGAGCATTTATTGGTAGGTATTGATTGATACGTTTTGATTTATAAAGCCACGATAAAAACATCAATGCCCACGATGAGCATCTTGTAGTCCTGATACCACGAAGTCTAGCAACTCACTGTCGCCTTCGCGTGCGGCTTTGCGCATCAGTTTCGATGGTGCATGAGTCAATGTTTGAGTCAGACGTCGCGATAGCTCAGTGATGATATCTTCTGGACTAACATCGTCTTGTTGCAGCTTAGCAATAGATTCATGCAGCAGCTGATCCACCTGACCTTGAGTACACGCACGATACTGCTGAATGTCTTTGCCAACTTGGCGAACTTGAAAGCGGCGATCTATTTCAACCACCAATTGACTCACTAGCAGCTCAGCATCCACTGCGGCTTGACGACGCTGCTCGATATTACCTGCAATGACATGCTGCAAGTCATCGACAGAATACAGATAAACATCATCAATACGGCTAATAGTCGAATCGATATCGCGCGGTACGGCCAAATCTATCATAAGCATTGGTTGATAACGGCGACGTTTTAGCGCTTGTATGGTCATTGTCTTATCAATCAACAAATCCATACTACCACTACAACTGCTAACAATATCGGCTTCCGCCAATACTTGCGGTAACTCTTGTAAGGGTCTAACGTCTACGCGGCGATTAGGGCCACGTAGTTCAGCCGCTAATGCTTCGGCACGTTCGGGATTACGGTTACAGATAATGACTCGTCCGACCCCTAGCCCTGCGATATGGGTGGCCACCAAGCGATTCATCTCACCTGCCGCAACGACCAAAAGCGTGCGACTGGGTAAATCATCAAATATCTGTGTGACCAGTTTAGCTGCGGCAAAGCTAAGCGATACGGCCTGCGCGCCAACCTGCGTCTCGTTACGCACTCGTTTGGCAGCAGCGAACACTTGATCGATGATCCAGCCGAGCTGATTACTGAGTACTTTTTGGTCTTGAGCCAGATGCACAGAGTTTTTGATTTGACCGAGAATCTGCGGCTCGCCCAGTATCATAGAGTCGAGACCAGCCGCTACTCTTAACCAATGAGTCAGTGCATGAGTATCACGATGTACATAGAGATAAGGATCAATATCAACGAGTGGCAATTGCTTGAAGTCAGCCAGCCACGTTTTGATTTTGGTAATATGCGCACTAATCGCAGCAGACGAGATATTCATGCTACTACTAAAAGTATTATTGGATGATGATTGATCAGCAGCTTTGACATCCTGCACATTAGATAATTGTGAGTCAGATAGTTGGCCGTTAACATGCTGCGACGTTGAAGTGTGCGGCACTAGCGCATAGATTTCGGTGCGGTTACAAGTAGAGACGATCACGCTACCATCAGTAAATGCTTCTATTTGTTTGAGTGCGACATTTACATCGTCACCCACAAGCGCCAAGCGCTCTCGCAGAGCGACTGGTGCAGTTTTGTGATTGACCCCAATGACCACTAATCTCATTATCGATAGACCATAAACATGACGCTCAGTTGCCCCTTACGCTATCTTATTATTTTTAAAAGACAGTTTTTGACGACAGCGCTAAAAAGGAAGACCCTAAAAACCGCCTATTATATCATTATTGCGGGCTTTAATTAACACTCACCCATCTATGATAACCATATCTCTGTATCTGGTCGCAAATGTAACAAATCAACTACTCATACGATTTATAAAATCAATAGCTGGGTTTTGACTTATGGTCAATAATATAACGTTAAATCATTCGCTTACTCTATCTTAACTTGTTATATTTCTATAATATTCAGTTCGACAGACCTATCTACATTTAATCATCTGCAGTATCGTTCTTTGGCGACGTACTCGCTACTAGTAGCATACTCATACAGCCAGACCTGCCAATATCTGAGTAACACGGATGCTATTGTTTATCTCATCGGTCTACTCTTATAATGCTTGTCATGGGTACATATTGCCAATATCTAACGTAAAATGATTAAAACAAACTTGCCTTATCTGTGTAGGTAAACCATGGGCGAATACGGCTATCTATGATTTTTTTTGGGTCATTACTTCGGTCACCACATCCCTATAGCGAATACTCTAGCTTCCGTGCTTTATTGCATGTCGCTATTGAGCGCCTGTGTCAACGGTATAAGCTAGCGTTGTCTCTAGCTGTGTGCCTGTGTTTGGCAGCCCCTGTCCATGCCAGCCATCCCGATATATTGCTAGAAGCAAAAATTCCTAAAGTATCAGTTGCTACCGATATTAAAGCAACTGCCGATAAACCAGATAATGATAGTGCTCTGTTCGATACACCTTATAATGAAGACACGCTCACCATAGAAAACGTAAAAAACATTAATGGCTTAGCGCCAACCAGTCTATGGCAACCTAAGCTTAGTGAACCAAGCTTGTACGCTCTACTGGATGCCGAGTTTGCTGCTGATCGCGATGACAAACGACGTGCAGTTGCTATTTATAAGCAACAGTCTTTTAAAGAAGATGCCACAGCGGTATTTGAGAGAGCGCTTAGTTTGTCTTTGCGTAATGAAAGGGTTGAAGACTCATTACAGTTTGCCAAGACATGGCAGGACCAAAATCCTGACCATGTGCCTGCATGGTTTTATGTCGCGCATTTGGCCTTACGTGCCCACGACTATATATTAGCAGGCGAGACTTTAAACCGTATCTTGCGCTATGACCCACGTGCAGATTTAAGCGAAATTCTCATAGGTATTTATCCAAATAATGATGACGATAAACGCGAGCTGCTTGCCGCGTTGCAGCCGCTAGATAGTGAGCAAAATGCCTCCTTGTCGGTATTAAAAGCGGGCTTACTCTATCAATTTAACGAACCTGAAGTCGCTATCGTTCATATCAATCGAGCGCTAGAGCGTCAGCCAGACTATGTGCCTTTTATTACCTTAAAAGCGGATATATTGCGCAAAATTGTGACCGCAGAGACTGCCATCAATTACGTCAGTCAAGCTCGTCTACGCAACCCTGATAGCAAAAGCTTATATCTATATGAGATTCGCTATCTATTAGACTTAAAGCAAAGCGAGCAAGCGTGGAAATTATTGCTTGAGGCGCATAGCCGCTTTAGCGATGATGCCGAGATTACCTTGCTCGCAGCATTAGTCAGCCTAGATATTGAAAAGTACGCTAGTGCTGATGAGCTACTCAATATGCTTGCCAAGAGTCCAGCTTATCTTGATCAAGCCTATTATTATCTGGGTATCAGTGCTGAGCGTCAGCAGTTGTTCGATCAAGCCAAATACTATCTCAATGGCGTCATGCAAGAGGATTTGGTATTAGAAGCTCGTAGAAAAGTAGTGGCGTTTGAATTACTCGATAACGACGTCGATGGGGCAATCGCGACGTTAGAGAAGCTGCGCAAAGACTTCACAGTATTCGCGCCTGACACTTTTGTCATGCAAGCCGATATCTTGTGGCAACAAAACGAATCGGATGAAGCACTGCGTTTACTAACCCGTGCCGCTCGTAAATATCCTGATAATGAGATGCTACTCTTTGCACGGGCTCAGCTGTTAGATGATAAAGAAGATTATGTCGTTAAGCGCACCCTGCTGAATCACTTGCAGGCATTAGATCCTAGTAACTTATCCTATCAGTTAAGCTATGCACAGTTGCTACTGGCAAATGAGCGCAGCTCAGAGCAAGGTCTGGCGCTAGCGACAGCGATTATTCAGATTCGCTATGATGACCCACGTTATGATAACGACCTACATCTGCAAGCCTTAAATGTCTTGGCGGGCAATGCATTGGCCAAAGAGAACTATCAGCAGGTCATCGACTATCTACAGACACCTTATGATGTGCTGCCAACTCTGCGCTCAGGCACGCTGTTATTGCGCGCCTACCAAGGCTTAGGCAACAATGACAAAGTTGAGGCGTTACTCGCAGATTTGCAGAAGCGCTTCTCATTTGGACAGCACAATATCAATGACCGCATACAGCTGTATTAATAGCGCTGATTTTGGATATGCTTTTTGGGTTTTGCGATTACAGAGATATGATAATTGATAAGGTTTTTATAAAACCGAAGCATTTATAAATTACAAGGTCGTTATAAGAAGCTAACAGCCGTGCATAACCGAGCAACAAATAACGCTTAAGCTAATATCTTTGTTCATCTTTCCATTTTTGAGAAACTATTATGTCAGCATCAATCACTTCTTTTAAAGCAAATAAATTGGCTCTGTTTACTGCTATAACTGCAGCAATGGTCATTACCTCTGGTTGTCAGTCATTAAAAACGGCCAACGCGACCAACCAACCAACGACCACTGTACAAGGTCAAAATGCTGAACAACCAAAAAAGCTAGAGAGCTTCAATATCACCGGTAAAATTGGGGTAACGACGCCTGCGAGTGATTCGACCGGTACCCAAGGTGGTAGTGCATTTTATGCATGGGGTCAGCAAAATGACCGATTTGCCATTGAATTAATTGGCGCACTTGGTATTGGTAAAACCAACATTGAATACAATGGTCAGACCGCTACTCTAGTTAGTGAAAAGACAGGTACATTGACTGCTGACGACCCTGAAACCTTGCTAAAGAAAGCCACTGGTTGGCAAGCACCAATTTCACAAATGCCTTATTGGATTTCTGGTCGCCCAGCACCTTCAGACAGCGCACCACAACTGGATGATCAGAACCGCTTAGTTAGCTCAGTCAATGGCGAGTGGACAGCCAGCTTTACTTATAAAGGTACGGATAAGCTACCTAGTAAAATTAGCGCAGTACAGCCTCAAGGCAACAAAGTTGTAATGACGATTAATCACTGATCTATCTTTTATTAACAACAGAAATCCTGCTGAAAACCATCATTGCTAATTAAGATAGCTGTTTGTAACTGCACCTTATGATAAAAAAAATATGACTGAAAATATAGCTTCATTATTTGCTTCTACGATTACCCGTTTATCGCCTGCAAAACTCAATCTGTTTTTGCATATCACGGGTAAACGTGCCGACGGCTATCATAATTTGCAAACGGTATTTCGCCTGCTCGACTGGGGCGATTATTTGCATTTTTCGGTCAGCAACGATGCTGTTATTTCTACTATAGCTAGTGAATTAACTTCTAATCAATTCTGTCATCAGCTACTGATACTAGATGGTGCAGAGGCTATCACTACTAGTATAGAAGACAATTTAATTTTCAAAGCGGCACGCGCATTGCTAGCATTTGCCATACAGTCAAACACTTTACCTGAGCAGTTGGCAAAAGTGCATATCACTTTAGATAAGCACTTGCCAATGGGCGCGGGTCTAGGCGGTGGCTCATCTAATGCAGCAACGGCTATACTAGTGCTCAATGAGATTTGGCAGCTTAATTTTACCTGTGATGAGCTTATAAAGATTGGCGCGACTGTAGGTGCGGATGTACCTATATTTATCTTTGGTCAAGACGCTATTGCCATGGGTATTGGTGAAGAACTGACTACGATTGAGTTGCCTGACCAGCAATATTTAGTACTGACGCCTAACGCTCATGTAAATACTGCTAAACTATTCGCCCATCCCAAGCTACAGCGAGATGTCGCGCCCCTATCGGTTGCAACCATCAAAAACCAATACGCTGACTATGTACAAACGCTCACTCCGCCTTATCATAATGTCTTTACTCCAGTGGTGACGAACCTTGCTCCTGCTGTTGCAGATGCCTTAAGTTATCTACAGGGGTTAGAAGCGCAAACACTCGGCACAGCACGAGTGACTGGCTCTGGTAGTGCCGTGTTTTTGCCGTTGGATGCGAGTGTGGCTACTAATGAAAAGCTTGTGGCGAAGTGGATTGCAGATGCGCCTTGTACGGCATATATCGTTGGAAACTTAAAATAGCACATATAACCTTTAGATTTCTTATCATCTAAATAATGACAGTGGTAGGATTGCCGATTTTAATTTGCTAAAATAGCGCCAGCAGTAACCTATGATGAATAAATACCAGAAAAAGCAGCAAATGACTTGCAAAATCTGAAAATTTACTTATAATAGGTCGCCACAATAGGGGT
>NZ_JASMRK010000020.1:13741-50994 GCF_041431295.1 Psychrobacter sp. Arc9
ATAGCCAAGTTGGTAAGGCATCAGGTTTTGATCCTGACATCCGTTGGTTCGAGTCCAGCTACCCCTGCCATTTTTTAGTACGAAGCGTTAGAGATACATCGAGTATAAGCGGTTTATAGAGAGCCACTTATCTTATTGTCATTGACAACGTTATCCCAGTTTCGGTATAGTTCGCAATGGACACCGCTAGGGAAAAGTTATGTTTTAAACGGTTTATCCGTTTTTTAGATAACTGACAGGTCATGACACTATATTAAGAACGACTACTTAGTCGCTATTAAATATCGGTTGTTCATAGCCTAGACATTACAGGGGTATAGCCAAGTTGGTAAGGCATCAGGTTTTGATCCTGACATCCGTTGGTTCGAGTCCAGCTACCCCTGCCATTTTTTACTGTAATAGTATACTTCAACACCTTCACCACTCTTTTCTTAATTTGAGCAGTTTGACACTGCTTAGCGGTCGCTGCTTGAGTCAATCAATAGGACTTCTGTCATGCCTTATTTGGCGATTTTTACGGGTAATGCCCACCCAGAATTAGCAAAAACCGTAGCCGATCATCTTCACATACCTCTTGGTAAAGCTGACATCACGCGTTTTTCTGATGGCGAAATTGCCGTGGAAATCAAAGAACACGTACGTGGTAAAGATGTGTTTATCATGCAGCCTACTTGTGCACCGACCAACGACAACTTGATGGAAATCATGATGATGGCTGACGCTTTGCGTCGCTCTAGTGCTGGCCGTATTACAGCTGTCATGCCGTATTTTGGTTATGCTCGTCAGGATCGTCGTCCACGCTCAGCTCGTGTACCTATCTCGGCTAAAGTAGTCGCTGACATGTTAAACATCGTCAGTATCGATCGCGTAATGACTGTTGATTTGCACTCAGATCAGATTCAGGGTTTCTTTGATATCCCTGTAGACAACATCTACGGCACACCTGTATTGCTAAACGACCTACAAAAGCAAGACTATGACAATATCATGGTTGTTTCACCTGACGTAGGCGGCGTGGTTCGTGCACGTGCGATGGCCAAGCAGTTAGGCGATACCGACATGGCAATTATTGATAAGCGCCGTGCTCGTGCCAATGAGTCACAAGTAATGCATATCATTGGTGATGTTCGTGACCGTGATTGCGTTATCGTTGATGATATGGTCGATACTGCAGGTACATTGTGTAAAGCAGCTGAAGCATTGAAAGAAAATGGTGCACGTCGCGTCTTGGCTTACATCACGCACCCTGTCCTATCAGGTAACGCACTGAAAAACATCAGCGAATCTGCATTAGATGAAGTGGTTGTGACCGATACAATTCCACTATCTGCTGAAGCCAAAGCCTGTAGCAAAATCCGTCAAGTCAGCATCGCACCGATGCTTGCTGAAAGCTTACGCCGTATCAATAACGAAGAATCTATTAGCGCGATGTTTGACGCTTAAACTGATATAGTTATTTTTAAAACAGCTATTGCAGTAATTTTTAGTAGCAATGACTGTAGTAAGACATCTTGAATAGTTAAAAAACAGAGCGTCAAGTATCATTACTTGGCGCTTTGTTTTGTGTAGGCGTTTTGCGTAGGTCTTTATTATTGCTACAGAATCACGTATAATGCGCGCCTGTGCTGACCTTTTCGTTGTTTTTATTAGGCTAGCACTATCAAAAGTGCTGATCATGCTTAACAGCAACCATCGTTATGGTAATTATCGTAGCGAGCGCTGCTATAAGCAAATGGCTAAGCTTAGACATTGCGAGTTTTCTTCGTAACGATAATATTAGCTATCATCACGTATTAGTGGATTGGTCGCAAATCCACTTTTTTATGACCAGACACTTCATCATTTTTTTTATAGGATTATATCCATGAGCATTAATCATTTTGAACTAAACGCCGTTGATCGTGCTGCTGAACTACAAGGTAAAGGTGCGAGCCGCCGCCTACGTAAGCAGAACCTAGTTCCTGCTATCATCTATGGTGGTAACGAAGAGCCAACAGCTATCTCTATCAAGCTTAACGAACTAGTAAAATCACTAGAATTCGAAGCGTTTTTCTCACACATCTTGACTATCAACGTTGACGGTGAAGAGCATCAAGCTGTTATCAAAGACTTGCAGCGCCATCCAGCTAAAGGCTTCCCAATGCATGCTGATTTCCAGCGCATTGTAAAAGGTCAGAAAATCCACATGAACGTTCCTGTTCATTTCACTGGTCGTGAAGATGCGCCTGGTACTGCTGCTGCTGGTGTACTATCTACTCTAGTATCTGATATCGAAGTTATCTGCTTACCATCACAACTTCCTGAATACCTAGAAGTAGATGTATCAGGCATGGAAATCGGTGATTTGTTCCGTCTATCAGACATCAAACTTCCTGAAGGCGTTGTTATTCATGAGCTTGAGCTAGAAGACGGCCATGACCGTACTATCGTTAACATGCAGCCACCAACAGTAGAAGAAGTTGATGCTGATGCTGACGTTGATGCTGATGAAGTACCAGCAACTGAGCAAAACGACGGTACTGAAGAAAACAAAGACAGCGAGTAATAACTGTTTCTAACTAGTGCATTATTTTGTGCTGGTTAGTGATACATTCGTTTAGTCAATAAGACAGCAGGTGATTAAAATCTCCTGCTGTTTTTGTAAGTAAGGTTTGAAAATAAACTGTCTATCAGTACCTCAAACCTTACCCCTATTTATCAAATTCAAGCAGGGTGTTTTTATGGCCATAAAGCTTATTGTCGGTCTTGGTAATCCTGGTCAGCAGTATATGTTTACGCGTCATAATGCAGGATTTTGGTTTGTCCATCATTTGGCTCAGCAGTTTAATATCACGCTCTCCCCTGATAAGAAATTTCATGGAGTGACAGGGCGTGGGCAGATTCATGGGTCGGATGTGCGTTTACTTATGCCGCTGACGTTTATGAATAAATCTGGTCAGTCAGTGGTGCCTATGGTAAATTTCTATGGCATCAAAAATGATGAATTGTTGATTGCTCATGATGAGCTCGATATTCCAGCTGGTAGTATCAAACTCAAAACAGACGGTGGACATGGTGGTCACAACGGCCTACGCGATATCACGCCGCATATTGGCAATGATTTTCATCGCCTGCGTGTGGGTATCGGCCATCCTGGTCACAAGTCTAAAGTTAGTGGACACGTTCTCTCTAAAGCATCTCCTGATGAGCAGATGGCGATCGATAGCGCGCTGACAGCTGCTTTTGAAGCACTCCCATTATTGTTAGATGGTGATGTCGAAAAAGCACGTTCACAAATTAATGGCTTTAAATTACCAGAATAATATAGCCGTTCAATGATAATGACCTTTTATTTTGGCAGTTTTACCCCCATTAACCTTTTGATTTAGTTAATTAATATCAGTTACGCCAAGGAACCAACCTATGCTACTTAATATGCTTAAATGCAAATTACACCGTGCCCGTGTTACCCACGCTGAACTTCACTATGAAGGCTCTTGCGGTATCGACGGTGATCTATTAGATCTTGCTGGTCTACGCGAAAACGAATCTATTGATATCTATAACGTGACCAACGGTAAGCGCTTTCGCACTTATGCTATCCGTGCTGAAGCAGGCTCTGGTATTATCTCATTGAATGGTGCTGCAGCTCATATGGCAGATTTGGGCGATATCGTTATCATTTGTGCGTATGCACACTTTGACGAAGTTGAAGCGTCAACGTATCAGCCAAAACTGGTCTATTGCAACGAAGACAACACCGTAAAAGACACAGCAAATATCATTCCTGTACAAGTTGCTTAATATGACAGGATGGTGAGGTTTTGGTAAATTTAAGATAAACACAAAGTTACATCTTTGAATTAGCTGCTATTATTACTAAAAATCTCGATGCTAAAAGGAAAGCTGAATCTAAATCAAGATTCGGCTTTTTTTATACCACTTTTATTTATCAAATTCACATTTTTCATCATATACAAGGAAACATACTGATGTGGTTGGCCGCGCTTGCAATACTGATTGGGTTAGCAATTTTAGTTTGGAGTGCCGATGTCTTCATTGATGGGGCGACAGCACTAGCAAAGAAGTTTAGTGTGCCTAGCTTCTTAATTGGTGTCTTAATATTGGGTATAGGCACGTCAGCGCCTGAGATGGTGGTATCAGTACTAGCAGCGATAGAAGGCAGCCCTGAGCTGGCTCTCGGTAACGCTTATGGCTCAAATATCATCAACATCGCATTGGTACTCGGTGCAACCGTATTGATTAGCCCTATTATCATCCGTAGAGGCATCGTAAAGCGCGATTTGCCCTTGCTGCTACTGATTACTGTCATCGCCGCTTGGCAGCTACGTGATGGAACACTGAGCCAAGCTGATGGTATCGTATTGTTGATTTTGTTGGTCGCCGTTTTAGGGCTACAGATCATAATGAGTATACGCGAAGGCTATCATGAGCATGAAGACGATATGGTCGTGGTTAATGCTGACTCAGCGCACTTAAATAACTTAGAGAACTTAAATAACTCAGAGAGCTTAGAAAAGCTAGAACCAAGTGTAACGCGTGGTCTTGTCAGTTTAATTATCGGTATGCTGATGCTCGTAGCCAGCTCACGCGCTATCGTTTGGGGTGCTGTCGAATTGGCAACGCTATGGGGTCTTAGTGAGCTCATCATTGGTCTAACGATTGTCGCCGTTGGGACCTCATTACCTGAACTGGTATCGAGCTTGTCAGCTGCCCGTAAAGGCGAACATGATATGGCGCTTGGCAATATCATTGGCTCTAATATTTTCAATACTTTGGCAGTTGTCGGCTTGGCAACGGTCATCGCTCCTATTGCCGCCGACCCAGTGATTCTATCGCGTGATGTAATGGCAATGGGACTATTGACGATATTGCTAGTGACACTATGCGTGTTTGCCTTTAAAACAAAGCGCCAATTCGGTCGTACGTCAGGTGCTATGTTGGTGCTGTTCTTTATGGGCTACACCGCATGGCTGATTCAAAGCGTTAGTATGTAACTTTTTAGGCTAAAGCAACTGAGCAATGATAAGACTAAATTATTACGTCGATAAGAGTTACTACGTTAATAAAAGTTATTACGTTAATCAAATCAGACTACAGTTTCTTCTTACGATTTTTAAAACCGCGCCATAGCCCTTCATGTGCCACTTTTGGCATTTTTAGGGTGATGGTGTTGGACAGCATATCTTGTACTGCCAAACCGCGAGGGTTGAACAGGCAGAACACATAGTTGAATACCAAACCAAGAAATGCGCTGGCCAATAAGGCGGCGCGTGATCCATCAATAAGACTGCCAATAATGCCGAAAATCAGCGGCATCAAACAAGCGGCCAAAATACGCTTAAACGACTGACCCCACGTTAGCCATTGGCCTGCATCATTAATCGTTTTTAATCGCCACGTCTGCATACCCAATGTCTGACCACCACGGCGCCAGAATATCCCATAGAATGCCACGAGCGTCAGTACAAATGATGGCGTCATAATGGCGTTCTGATACCAAAGCGGCAGTGACTGAGCTTGTGAGGACTCAGTACCCGTCTGCATAGTCAACAGCGTACCGACGACGGTTAGTATCGTCCCTACCAAAAATAACAGTGCCAAAATCAGCATACCATCATAGAGAATCGCCACGACACGAATCATAGGCTTAGCGATGGTTGGCTCTTCGTTAGGATCTTGCTGTACAGGCGCACTAGATTGAGGCTTTGATTTGCGAGTCGTTTTTGACGGACGTTTAGATGGACTTTTTGACATGGTACAAGCTCATAGCAAGCAGTGAATAGTAACGCTATTGTACCGTAAATGGTGGGGCTATCGTACATTATCCTAGATGACTATTTAACATCGTAGATGGCCTAAAATCGTAGATGGCCTAAAATCGTAGATGGCTGTCCAATATCATAGATTGCTCTCCAATATCATAGATTGCTCTCCAATATCGTAGATTGCTTTCTAATATTATTAGTTGGCTATCCAATCATGCTACATACAAGAGATGGTCGAAGAATAAATAAGTAGAAGGGTGAAAGTTACAGACATAAAAAAACCGCCAATTGTCATAAGACAGGCGATTATTTTAATAATTTTTAGCTTAAATCAAGCTATTATGCAAATGGTGCGCCTGGAGAGATTCGAACTCCCGACCCCTTAGTTCGTAGCCAAGTGCTCTATCCAACTGAGCTACAGGCGCGTATTTTGCACTTTATCCACTGCGCAGATAATATCTTTTGCAGTAAATTAGGTTGGTCATTATATAGATAATATCGCTTGTGTCAACATTTTTTTTAATTAAAACAAATTATTTTTTGAATTAATTATTAAAATGTTTAACGCAGTATATTGCGTTATTACTCTAATAACAACTGAATAAATGGCGGTGAAGGAGGGATTCGAACCCTCGATACGCTTACACGTATGGTTCCTTAGCAGGGAACTGGTTTCAGCCACTCACCCACTTCACCTAACGATTCAAGACATTTATAAAATTTCTATAAACATAGTATTGATGCTAACAATACGTCTCATGTCGTGGGCGAGTATTATAACAAAGCCAAAACGAATTGCAAGCGTTGTCTACAGATTTAATGCGGCTTTTATCAAAATTATAGACATAAGTACTTATCTTGCATTTTTATACGGAAAATTATGGCATATTACCGCTAGATATGACTATTGAATTGCTTATTAATATTGGGTCTATTTATTCTACCGTCTTATACCTCATCCATAAGCATAAGCATAAGCATAAGCATAAGCATAAGACTATGATAGATTTTTTAGTAGTAGGTGGCTATAGTATTTGTCACTTACTTCAAAATATCTCAAAAGGAGCTGTTATGCGACCTGTCGTACTGTGTTTTTCAGGATTAGACCCTTCAGGCGGTGCTGGATTACAAGCGGATATCGAGGCCATTGGACAATCAGAGGCACATGCAGCCATTGCGTGTACGGCGGTCACTATCCAAAGCTCGCAGCAGGTATTTGGCTTTGAAGCTTGTGCGGCATCGTTGGTAAAAGCTCAAGCTACTGCGGTTCTTGATGATTTGCCTGTTAGTGCTATCAAATCAGGTATGCTCGGCACCACTGATAACATCGCAATGTTGACTGAACTATTTGCTGATCAAGTTATCGATAACAACACGCCATTTGTCTTAGACCCTGTACTAGTCGCAAATAGCGGTGGCAGCTTGGGCGATGAAAAAACTCTGGTTAACGCCTTTAGACAATTGCTGCCCTACGCCACTTTAATTACCCCAAATACTCATGAGCTACGTGCGCTTAGCGGTGAGCAAGACTTGCATGTCGGTGCACAAAAGCTATGTGCTCAAGGTACTCATGCCGTACTGGTAAAAACCTCACATGATTTTGATAGTGGTGATATCGAGCAGTACTTATATATACAGGGCGAAATGGTCCATAAAAGTACCTTGCCGCGCTTAGATGGTGAGTTCCATGGCTCAGGATGTTCACTTGCCAGCTTCATCGCTGGACGCTTGGCAATGGGCGATGCTCTCATTGATGCTGTGCAAGCGGCAGACAGCTGGATTACCCAGACATTGCGGGCAGCTGATGCACCGCATCCTGATGATTCGCAAGCTCAACTCATACCTAATCGCTTTGTTCGTTTTTAGCATACCTAACAAGCCATAGCTTACCCAAGTAGCAGACGTAAAAAAGGCGCTCTATATTTTTATAGAGCGCCTTTTTTATGACAGTTTTTAGATTTAATTAGGTTTAACCCAAGGTTGGCAACACACTCGCAGCCAAACCACCGATGAATATCTCCAGCAAATAGAATGCTAAGAAAGCAACCATTGGCGATAAGTCGAGCATACCTAAATTCGGAGTAATACGACGAAACGGGGCCAAAATAGGCTCAGCCAAATTAATGATAATGCCAATAATCGGATGCTCAGATCTGGTAAACACCACAATCCAGCTAACGATGATAGAACCAATCACCAGATAGCGACACATGCGTAAAAAGTCTAATAATAAGCTAGTCGTACCCGTAAAGAATAGCGGTACAGGGGCAATACCTTTATGCGTTAATGCGGCCTTTCCAGAGATGTCGATTAGACGAATCAAAAACATCAGCACGATAGCGGCAATGCTAATGCGTCCCTGTGCAACAGTCGGAAAAATACGCCCGAATACATCGACGATATGCGTCGCTTTATAAGCAGGTGCAATCATCGGATTGCTCGCATCCATCCCTGCAAACTGCAACATAAAACGAATAAACACCAGCATCATAGCGAATGTGGTGACCAAATCAAAAATTTGAAATAACATGTTGTTCATGAAGTGCTACTCAATGTGACATTATTAACAGATTCTAGGATGACAAATGTCATTATCAGATGCTGATGATTACATAAGGTGTGACGTCAGTGGTGACTCACAACACACCTTGTCAGTGTTTACTTGCTCATTTCTTCACTTAACGCTTGGCTACGATCATAGCAAGCTTGCATGGCCTCGCCGATTTGACGACCAATCTCATTGGCTTGCATTGACTCAACCGCTGCTTGAGTAGTACCGTTCGGTGAAGTGACTTTACGGCGTAACTCAGCTGGTGCATCATCACTATTCATCGCCATTTTTGCAGCACCTAACATGGTCTGCATAGCAAGCGCTGAGGCTTGTTCTTTATCTAGTCCTAATGCAACTGCCCCATCGACCATCGATTCAATGAAGTAAAACATATACGCTGGCGCTGAACCTGATACGGCTGTAACGGCATGCATATGCTCTTCGTCATCGACCCACATGACCAAACCTGATGCTTCCATAACGGCTGTTGCTAGCTGCTTCTGTTCCGCTGAGATATTGTCTGTACCGTAGAGGCCAGTCGCGCCCATCTGAATCATAGAAGGCGTGTTTGGCATTGCACGGACGATATTGCTATAGCCGCCCAACATGTTTGATAAAAGATCAGTCGACAAGCCTGCCGCCACTGAAATGACCAGTTGAGTGTCTAGTACGTCAGCAAAAGCACTTACCACTACTTTCATCATTTGTGGTTTGACTGCTAGCACCACGATATCTGCACCGATCACAGCAGACTTTGGATCAGCCATTGGATCAACAGTATTTAGTCCTTTGGCGGCTAATTGCTCACGTGCATCGCTGCTAGGATCGGCGACCGTGATGAGATTTGGTTTGATGCCGCAACCCACAAGCCCGCTAATGAGCGCTTGTGCCATGTTTCCGCCACCAATAAAACTGATTTTTTTATTATCTAATACCGACATACTTGTCTCCTAGTCACAAAATTCAAAGGTATTCAACTTAACATACTGATATGTAAAACGACACTCAGTTTATCATACTGCCACTATCACCGTTTGATAAATTCAAAATGTCGCGCCTGACATCAACC
Organism: Psychrobacter sp. Arc9; assembly: GCF_041431295.1. Taxonomy (NCBI): domain Bacteria; kingdom Pseudomonadati; phylum Pseudomonadota; class Gammaproteobacteria; order Moraxellales; family Moraxellaceae; genus Psychrobacter; species Psychrobacter sp. Arc9. Next base: position 23,130 of record NZ_JASMRK010000020.1, read on the forward strand.
TGATAAAAATCAATGAGTCAGCCAACGGATATTAAACTTTTGACGCTTTCTATTTTAGACTAAGCTCACTTTCAATGTACTCAGCCCATTGATTGCTTTTAGCATCGCTATCGGTATCTTTATCCGTCTGCTCAGAACTCAAAAGCCAACTCTCAAATGGCGACGCTAGTAATAGAGAAATATTAGTTTGTATATCATTTCCATCTTTGGATTCATTTATAAAGGTAATGCTAACTACCATTAAGCTGTCTCGCAGCCATAGTGGAATCCCAAGCGTTTGATACAGTTTTTTGCCTGCTTGTGGCCGCGCAGCCATCTCAGTCTTTAGCCGTTGCTTTCGATCTAGCGGCGCTATTTTTAACGTTGCCTGCTGTGCTACACCGTCCGTACTATTTTCTAATAATCTTAACAGCGCATCTCCCATCACTCGTAATTGCCAAATGTAGTCATTACTGCTGCACAAGGTGACTAATTCGAAGCTATTATCAGCTGAATTATTCTTAGACAAACTCAGGCTAGATAGTGGCAGCACCTGCTCGGTAAGTGGTAGCTTCAGCCAAGACAGCCATTCGCTGCTCATACGATAGAGCTGCTGACGATAGCGCCGAATGGTATAAGATGCTTTACGACCTTGCCAAAACAGTTCTGTTTGATGATCTTGGTCATCACGTTGGCTTAGAGTTAATACATCATCGACAAGTTGCTTAGCAGGTGGTAACGGCTCATCTTGACCCAACCAATAGTGCAATAGTTGCCGCTGACGATACATGGGTAGCTTTTGCAACGCATCGATATTTAGTACGCGCTGTGCGGATGAAAATTGCAGGTCTGTATGTTCTGTCTGCTGCATATCCTGCATAGCTTGAGCATTGATTGTATCCTGTGCATCATTTAACAGCTGCGCACTACGAGCAATGTTATCAATGACATTGGGATTGTATGTAGCCAGTATTGGCATGATGTCGCGGCGTAGCCCACTACGTACGTTATCGCCGCTGTCATTAGTAGGATCATCTATATAAGGCAACTCTAAGCGCTTGGCGTAGGCGCTAATAGTGGATCGTCGTATCGTAAGCCAAGGTCGCCACAGAATATTGCATTGTACGCCCTGCGTTTGCACTCGCCATGGCTGCATACCAGACAGACCATTCACCCCAGCACCTTGAATTAATCGCATCAATACGGTTTCAGCTTGGTCATCAGCGTGATGCGCTAATAGCAATACATCGTCTTGGTTGATATGAGCACGCATGATGTTATAGCGTGCTTGCCGAGCGGCCTGCTCATCATGCCCATTCACTTGTGCCTGTAAAATGCGACAAGGTATCTGCTGCGCTTGCGCCCAATTGGCAACATGCTTAGCCCAATACTGACTATCCGATTGTAACCCATGATCGACATGTAACAGCTGCGGCAGACATGGCAATTTACCTTGTCGATAGAGCTGCACACACAGCGCCGCAAGTGCCAATGAATCACGCCCACCACTACATGCCAGCCAAAGACGACGACCATGCAACTGATCACTATACTCAGACATACTGCTCACTAATGCGGTTGCTAGTGTCTTATCAACTGGCAAATCGGCAATTGATTTAATAGGATGTGAGATAATTGCACTGCTGGTCATATTCAGCCTTATTTTTAGTTACGTTAGGTGCTTTATGTTAGGTGCTGTACATAGCAACAGTAATAGTAACAGCCAAAAAAAAACGCGCCATTAAATGACACGTTTTTATTTTAGCACTAAGACTCAGACTCTAATATTAAAAGCCACGCATTTGTGACGTTTAATATTAGGTTGGTACAGTATTAGCCAACTAGGCAGGCAACATCACTTCTGAATTGAAAGACTTTAGCTTTTCATAACGTAGCTCACAACGCTCTTGAGGATCTAAGTCTTTAATTTCATCGAGCTGTTCAGTGATTAATGCTTTTAAGGCATTCATCACAGGTTGTGGCTGTACATGTGCGCCCTCGCCCTCTTCGATAACAGCATCAATCAAACCCATTTGATAGAGGTTAATGGCGTTTAATTTTAATGCTTCACTAGCATCTTGTGCTTTTTCAGCGGTTTTCCAAAGGATAGAAGCACAGCCTTCTGGCGAAATCACTGAGTAAATACTGTTTTGTAGCATGTTTACTTTGTCACCAACGCCAATCGCTAATGCTCCGCCTGAGCCACCTTCACCAATGATAGTCACAATCACAGGCACTTTCAGACTAGAGAACACAGCGATGCTTTCTGCAATCGCTTGTGCTTGTCCGCGCTCTTCTGCACCGATACCAGGATATGCGCCTTGGGTATCGACAAAGGTCATCACAGGGATATTAAAGCGCTCAGCCATTTTGACCAAACGAATCACTTTGCGATAGCCTTCAGGATTGGCCATACCAAAGTTATGAGCAATACGCTCACGGGTGCTACGACCACGATGCTGACCGATCACCATCACAGGCTGACCGTCAAAACGCGCAAGGCCACCCAAAATGGCTTTATCATCGGCAAAAGCACGGTCGCCATGCAATTCGTCAAATTCGGTAAAAAGCTGATTAACATAGTCCATAAATAATGGACGCTTGGCGTGCCTTGCAAGCTGCACACTATCCCAGACAGTGCTCATAGACGCTTCCCTTTAATAATTATACTTAATGTATTTATGTTTAAGAATAATATCGTTATCCGTGTTCAGATAATGAAAGTACAGTTGTAAACTCAATAGGAGCTATAGTAGCACATCTTAAATAGCATGACATTATCGACAACGCCGCTTTTGTTACGTTAATCTTTAACTCAATACTTACAATGGTAACTGCTCAACCTCTGGAGTCTCGGCCTCTTGGGCTTCAATCACACTAAGCTGTACGCCCCACTTAGCAAACTGGTCAATCTCAGTACGCAAATCTGCGAGCAAGAAAGCATAATGTTCACTGCTATCCGCCAAGGTAATTTGCCAACTGTTTTCAGCGACTATCTTTAGTTCTAGCTCGGGTAGCGCATAATCACTGCGGCTATGATGCGCCAGTACGGCGAGGCGCAACAATAAGCAGAGATAAACCAACTGATCGCCACCAATCTGACAAGCCTGCTCTAGCATATCAGCTTTGAGCTTGCGGCGATGATTAAGCATCAGCTGCGCCATGCGTTTCTGATCGACTTGTGAGAATCCTGGAATATCAGAATACTCAAGCAAATACGCGCTGTGCTTGTGATAACTACTGTGACTGATTGCCAGTCCTATCTCATGCAAGAAAGCAGCACGTCTGAGCAAGTCGCAATCATCATTGGACAGCGCAAGCTTATCTTTTACTTGCTCAAATAAATGACGGCTGGTTTTCACCACTTGCTTGGCTTGCTTTTTGTCTCCTGAATAACGCTTGATTAATGCCAACACACTGCGGTCACGCACATCTTCACTAGCAAAACGACCAAGCATATCGTACATAACGCCTTCGCGTAATGCACCATCTGAGTAGGTAATGGTCTCAACGCCTAGCACTTTCATCACCGCGCGCAATACTGCCACGCCAGCAGGAAATACAGCTTTACGATGTTCTTTAACGCCTTCTAACTCGATATCATCGATATTGCCAATCTTAATCAGCAATTTCTCTAATTTTTTGACACCTTTATAGGTAATGCGTTCTTGCTCATCGGCCCAACCTTTTGATACTAAAACATTACGCACCGCTTTGATTGTACCGCTTGAGCCGACTACGCTACTCCAGCCTGTCTTTTGATAACGACCATTAATCGCTAAGACTTCTTTGCGTGCACCTGAAATTGCACTATTAAAAGCTTCTTTAGTAATCAGTCCGTCAGCAAAGAATTTTTGGGTAAAAGAAACACAGCCCATCTGTAAACTTTCAGTCAATAATGGATCGAAATTTTGACCAATAATAAACTCTGTCGAACCGCCACCAATATCCATAACCAAGCGTTTATCACTACTCTCGTTGGTATGCGAGACGCCCAAATAAATCAATCGCGCCTCTTCGCGGCCCGCGATAATTTCAATAGGTTTTGGCAGGATTTTATTGGCACGGGAAATAAAGTCGTTGGCGTTTTTGGCTTGACGCAACGCATTGGTCGCGACCACACGAATACGCTCTGGCGGTACTGAATCCAAGCGCGCCACAAAGCGGCTTAAACAGTCAAGACCGCGCTGCTCAGCGGCTGCGCTTAGGATATTATTTTCGTCTAGACCGGCGGCGAGCTGTACCTTTTCAGACATCGAGACTACTTTTCGCACTTCCCCATGGTCAAGACGAGCAATAGCTAAATGGAAACTGTTGGAACCAATATCGATGGCTGCCATCATTTCATCATCGCCAATTGGCGGATTCGTAAGGTAGTCAATAGGCATAGGACAAGTCGTCACCGTGTTAGAGAGAGTGGATAGTTTACCAAAATCACGTGCTATATAGTTATAAAATCACATGTATAGAAAAAAGTAGTAACCACAAAAATCAGGGCAATTTTGTCATTAAAGCATTTATGCCAAACACTCGCAAGCGATGCAAAACTGTAGCGGGAACATCGAAGACCACCCTATAAGCTGACAGGTATCGGCTCAGCATCTAGCGCTTGTGTTACTCATATCGGTTTGCTACATTGAAAGCTATCAATATCATGATAAAAAACCGTTATTTACAGGCCTTTTATCCGTATAGCTACCCTCATAAACCATTAACTATTCGATTAAAAATCATCTGCAATTAATAATTATCAAACCCACCAGCAAGGAAGCTAGTCATATGAATCAGACCACTACAAAAGACGCTACCCAAAATACTGAGCCCCCTATCAGTAGCACTAAAAAAGACATGGTAAAAACTGAAAGTTCGCCTAAACAGGCATTTTATGATTTTTACTTAGATGAGCATCAAAACATGGCCTGTCGCCGTCTACATTTTGCAGGTAGTAGCTTTGGCCTACTAGGATTGGCAAAGTCTGTCAAAACTGGCTCAGCTAAGCCTTTGGTAAAGGGCATTGCCGCCGGATATGCCTGTGCATGGGTTGGACACTTTTTCTTTGAAAAGAACAAGCCCGCTTCTTTTAAGTTTCCATTGAAAAGCTTTGTCAGCGACTTTCGTATGTATAGCGATGTACTACGAGGTAATCTAAGCTTGAGAGATCGCAAGTTTGATAAAGCACGATAACGTTTAGTCGTCATATAAATTAAATGACAAACTTTATATTTTTCCCAATACGATTATAAATAATATATCGATAAACAAAAAAACCAGCAGAGATCACGGGATGACCTTGCTGGTTTTTTAAACCTCAACTTTTTGACGAGCTAATAGCTTAAATGGCTAAACTATGCTTTTGCCATTTCTGCAAATATCTCATCAGCCGCCTTGATTGACGCATCAATGTCTTCGTCGCTATGTTTGATAGACATAAAGCCTGCTTCATAAGCTGACGGTGCCAAGTAAATACCACGATCTAGCATACCGTGGAAGAAAGTATTAAATACGTCCATATCGCACTCTGTCACATCATCGAAATTCTTTGGTGTTTCAGTTGCGCTGTCTTTGACAAAGAACATGCCAAACATACCGCCAAGCTTATTGGTACGTAGATGAATACCATGTTTGTCAGCTGCTTCTTGGAAACCGTCTACTAGATGATCAACTTTTGCTGCTAACTCGCCGTAGAAACCGTCTGCTGTTAAGTCCTCAAACATGGCGATACCAGCGCGCATCGCTAGTGGATTGCCTGATAATGTACCAGCTTGATAGACGCCGCCAAGTGGCGCGATGCAAGACATGACTTCTTTTTTACCACCGAAAGCACCAACGGGTAAGCCAGCACCGATGATTTTACCGAAACAGGTCAAGTCTGGGTCAATACCAAAATGGGCTTGCGCACCACCAAGGCCAACGCGGAAGCCCGTCATCACTTCATCAAAAATCAATACTGCGCCATTAGCCGTACATTCTGCGCGCAACGTATCATGAAACTCTTGTGTCGGAATGACCATGTTCATGTTGCCAGCGATAGGCTCTAAGATAACGCAGGCGATTTCTTCGCCCCATTTTTCAAAACAATCTTTAATCGCTTGCGGATCATTATAAGGAATCGTAATCGTATGCTTAGCAAAATCTGCTGGCACGCCTTTCGACGTTGGCTCACCAATATCAAGCATGCCAGAGCCTGCTTTTACTAATAAGCTATCTGAATGCCCATGGTAGCAGCCTTCAAACTTCACGATTTTGTCACGCTGGGTATAACCACGTGCCAAGCGAATCGCACTCATGGTTGCTTCGGTACCAGAGCTAGTCATACGAATCATTTCAACGCTAGGAACGATTTCGCAAATCTTATCTGCAACTGTCGTCTCGAACGGCGTTGGTGTACCAAAGCTTAGACCATCATCAGCGGCTTTTTTCACCGCATCGATGACTTTTGGGTGCGCATGACCCAAAATCATTGGGCCCCAAGAACCGACATAATCGATATAAGCATTGTCTTCGGTATCATAAATTTTGCTGCCATTGGCACGGTGCATAAAGATTGGCGTACCACCGACCCCTGCAAAGGCGCGAACCGGTGAGTTAACACCACCTGGGATGTGCTTACGTGCTTGTGCAAAGAGCTGTTCGTTTTTAGTACTCATAATTATTCTCTACTTATAGCGACATTTATAACGACAATGCTTTGTGATTAAACGTCTGCTTTATATTTGTTTATTATCGAATCTTTCAAGAAGTTTTTACAATTTAAGCTTTTTTGACCACAGAAGACTTAAGCTTCATTGGTCCGTAGCCGTCAAGTTTGCAGTCGATATCATGACCGTCAGTAGCATCTGGCAACAGGCGAATACTTTTCGCTTTCGTTCCTACTTTAATCACGATTGAAGAGCCTTTGACTTTTAGGTCTTTAATAACCGTCACCGCATCGCCGTCCTGTAGCTCATTGCCAACAGCATCACGAATAACTGCGTCTTGGTCTTCAGCTTGCGCTGCATCAGTCTCAGCCGCCGTCCATTCATGAGCACACATAGGACATACCAGTAACGCACCATCTTCATACGTATATTCAGCATCACATTTAGGGCAATTTGGTAAGCTCATTATTTCCTCGGCAGCCATCGTACATTAGGTTAATTGTAGAGCTGATATTGTACCGTAACTTACCATCTTTAACCAATTTGTAAGCTTGAAAATCAAACGCTATGCCCAATTTAACACTTAACTCATCGCTTACTGATGACGTTTTTTATGACAGGGTTTTTTGTGGTACTCTTCTTAGCCTCATTTAAATTTATATGCACAAACACTGTCAATGACAAAAGCGCCCATATAATTTTTTATCACTTCGATTTACCCTCTATATTAATAAATAAGCTCTCCTCAGAAGGATAATAACAATGACTCAGTCTTCAAATTTATCAGCCGTACCGCAGTTTTCGCAATTAACTATCCAAGGCGAAGACGCCGAAAAATTCTTGCAAGGGCAATTAACTTGTGATGTTACCAAGCTCGGGCTTAGCTATCAGGCAGCCGCCATCGGTAACCTAAAAGGTCGTATTGAGTTCGGTATCTGGATCAAAAAACAAGCAGAGAAACATTATGATGTGGTCATAAGTAGCGACTGTGCTGAGTCTTTGCAGGCGCATCTTAATAAGTACGGGGCGTTTTCTAAATTTAAAACCAGTGCACCAGCAGCGATCTATCCTTGCGTGCTAGCAGATGAGCCAACTTTTAGCCACAAAGATGACCATAATACTACTGACGATACGCAGGCTTGGATGGCATGCAGCCTAGCTACTGGTAATTATTGGATTGTGGCCGCGACTCAAGGTGAGTTCCAACCACAAGAGCTGCGTCTACATCAACGCGGCGGCATGGACTATGATAAAGGCTGCTACTTAGGTCAGGAAGTCATCGCTCGTATTTACTTTAAATCAGCACCCAAAGCATTTTTGCACTATGTAAAAGGCACCGGTGCAGCACCAAGCGCAGGTGACAAACTCAATAAAATCCAAGTGGTCAATGCGATGAAAAATGACGATGGCTTTAACGCTTTGGTCGTGGCACGTCCTGAACAATTGGCAGAAAGCGATTTGAGCATATTGGACTTGCCAGCTGCACTACAAGTAGATGTCGCACGCCCAAAATAAAAGCACATCGAATCAGGCAAATGACGCAGCAAAGGTGACGGTAGTTCAATAAAGAGTTACCGTCATGACTAACATGAGCATAGAGAATCCTATGATACATATTGCGGTACTTGGAGCAGGCGTGGTGGGCGTGACCACCGCATGGTATCTACGTCAGGCAGGCTATGATGTGACCGTGATTGAACGCGAACCGGCGGCAGGTATGCAGACGTCATTTGCCAATGGCGGTCAAATATCTGTCTCACATGCCACGCCTTGGGCCAATCCTGCGACCCCGATGAAAGCGCTCAAATGGTTGTTTAAAGAAGATGCTCCGCTATTGTATCGCTTGCGTGCGGATAAAGCGCAGCTCAAATGGGCCATGCAGTTTCTGCAAGAGTGCCGCGCCGATAGAGCCGATGCCAATCTGGTGCAAATGGTGCGCTTAGGATTATATTCTAGAGATACCTTACAACAGCTGCGCGCGGATATCGGTATTGACTACGAACAGCAAACCCGCGGTATCATGCACTTTTATACCAATCAGGCAGAATTTGATGCGGCTATCGAACCAACTGAACGCATGCAAGCGCTCGGCTGTGAGCGCCATGTGATTGATATCAATAATGCTGTCAACTTAGAACCAGCGCTTTACCCAATTGCACATAAGCTCACTGGGGCGACCTATACCAGTCGTGATGAGTCTGGCAATGCGCATCTATTTACCCAACGATTGGCACAGCGCTGTATCGATGCTGGTGTACAGTTTTTATATGATACCGAGATCTTAGCGCTCAATACCGATACCGACTCTGCGCGTCCGCACGTGCACAGTGTCACCATCCGTCCAAAAGGCGAAAACGCGCAGACCTTCACGGCTGATAGTCATGTGGTCGCGCTTGGCAGCTATAGCGTACCTCTACTAAAACCAGTGGGCATCCATGTACCAATTTTTCCGGCAAAGGGATACTCGGCTACGTATACGGTGAATCCACGCGCACCCCACTTAGCGCCTTTTGTCAGTTTGATTGATGATGAATTCAAACTGGTTACCTCACGACTGGGTGATAAGTTGCGAGTTGCTGGCACCGCAGAATTTAATGGCTATAACTTAGACTTAAATGCCACGCGCTGTGAAGCCATCACTCGGCGCGTACAGCAATTATTTCCAAAAGGCATCATCGCAAACTCAGTGCAATATTGGACAGGACTGCGCCCGATGACCCCATCGAACGTACCTTTGATTGGAAGCGCACACTGCGGTCAAATCAAACATGGCAGTCATAACGCTTCAGCCACTTTTGATAATTTATGGCTTAACACTGGGCATGGCACATTGGGATGGACACACTCTTGCGGTTCTGCAAAGGCCCTTAGTTTATTAATCCAAGGCGAAACCCCGAATGTCGATTTTGATTTTATCGGTATGAGCGTTTGATCGGCTCAGCGATGTATTCAGATTGCAAAAAAAGGCGCTCACTTTACGTGAACGCCTTTTTTGTATTTCTACAAACTTATCATTAACTTTATGCTAGTGCGCCTTCCGCTACAGTCTCTGTAGCAGTAGATAAACCATCTACACCCATATCCAATGCTTCTAGTTGCACAGGCACACCGTTGACTGCGGCATTACCACTCAACTGGTCAATTAAAGTTTCATCAGTCAAATCATTAACGCTGACACCTGCATGCGCTTGCGCAATCTTTTGCTTAACCCCTTTACGACCGTGACCAAAGCCGTGCGGGATGCTGACCACTCCTGGCATCAGCTCATCCGTCACTTCTGCTGCAATGACCACGCTACTCACTCGAGAAGTTACTCTGACATCTTGACCGTCTGCAATGCCATGTTGCGCTGCCGTTTGCGGATGCAACATCAATGTACAGCGAGATTTACCTTTTACCAATCGATGGCTATTGTGCAACCATGAATTATTGCTACGTACATGACGACGACCGATTAGCAAAATCTCATTACTGTTGTACTGTTGCACCATTTCTTTAACACGTGCCAAATCTGACTGATAAAAATCAACATGAAGATGAATTTGTTTATCGGCGTGTTTAATGGCCTCTGGCAACATACGATGTAGTGGACCCAAATCGATACCATGTGGATTTTCGACTAAGGCTTCAAATGTCACCTCCTTATGAGGTCCATACTTTAGGCCTTGCTCTAACAAGAACTTAGGACCAAATGCTTTTGTCGCGGCACGTTCTTTTTGCGTTGCTTCTGGTGCATCGCTGTCTAAGCGCTCTGCCAGCTCTAGATAAATTTCCCAGTCATGCTTGGTATCATCAGTTTTATCAAACAAAGCAGGCGAGTATTTGGCGACATTGTGCACGGCAAAACCATTAAAAGTAATGTCATAGTGGTCACGCTCTAGTGGCGATACAGGTGGCAAGATAATATTGGCATGGCGACTGGTCTCAGTCACAAAATAATCAAGCGACACCATAAACTCTAGCTGAGATAATGCTTCATCCAACTTCTCGCCATTTGGGGTACTCAGAACCGGGTTGCCAGCGACCGTGACGAATCCTTTTAATTGCCCCTCGCCCTCGACCAACATCTCATCTGCCATCGCAACCACTGGATACTCACCATTAAAATCTGGCAAGTTGCTGACGCGGCTATGACGTTTACCCAGATAGCCTGGGCCAGAACTGTTCACAACATCGACGGCAGGATTTGGGAACATGAGTCCGCCCACTTCATCTAAACGACCCGTGACAATATTGATGACCATAGATAAATATTGGCTTAGTAAACCAAACTCTTGCACCGAGATGCCCATGCGACCATAACAAACTGAGCTTTCCGCTTCACAAAACTCTTTGACGATACGTTTGATTTCAGCTGCGGTAATACCCGTGATGTCTGCCACTGACTCAGGCGTGTATTGTTCAGCAAATAAAGCAAGTCGATCTATTTCTGGTGCCAAGGCCGCCACTCTAGTATCGAGCTTTGCATAGCCTTGCGTATAGATCTCATTGAGCATAGCTAATAGCAGCAATACGTCCGTCGCTGGACGAATAAAGTGGTGTTCGCTGGCGATATCAGCAGTTTCGGTACGTCTTGGATCAACCACTACTACCTTGCCATCGCGCGCTTTGATATCTTTTAGCTTTTGACGCATATTGGGCGCAGTCATGATACTGCCGTTAGAAGCCAACGGATTGCCACCGATGATCAGCATGTATTGCGTGTGATTGACGTCAGGAACTGGAATACGCAGCATGTGACCAAACAGATGCATGCTAATAATATGATGTGGCAGTTGGTCAATAGAAGTGGCAGAAAAACGACTGCGCGTCTTTAAGCTGGTAAGCAGTTGCTTGATGGTCAACATACCGCCCATGTTATGTACGTTAGGATTACCTAGATAAACACCCAACGCATTTTGACCATACTTTTGCTGTATGGATTGAATACCTGCAGCAACTTTATCCAACGCTTCTGGCCAACTAATAGATTTCCAACCGTCTGCCGTTCTTTCTACCGGCTGACGTAAACGGTCAGGATCTTCATGCAAATCTTGCAAAGCAGTGGCTTTCGGACAAATATAGCCTTGCGAAAAGGGATCGTTTTTGTCCCCTTTAATCGACAAGACTTTTTCGCCATCGTGCTTTATTTCGACGCCGCACATTGCCTCGCACAATGTACACGTTCTAAAATGCGTTTGCGCTTCGCCTAACGTTGGTGCAGCCGTGGTTGTGGCCATAGTCACTCTCCCTGTTGTGTTTTTTGTTCTAGATTTCATGACAATAACTTTTACTTATTATCATGACTGACTAGTCTTGCTTCCGTGCAAAAAATTGGCGAACAGTGCATCAAAGCTGATACTCAACGTGGCAATCGCTTGCTGCCTTGAGTAACGCTGCTGATGACAACCCAATATCAACTCATGTACTTGTGCCGCCGCCATATCGACGCATAGATTGACAGCGCTGCGCTCGCAAGAACGATTGGATAACTGCAATCCTTGAATAAATATCTCTGTCCATTCTTCTTGTATTTCGGTAATCAGATTGCCCAGTCCATTATTCAATGATGACTGGTTTTCTATATTGTCAATAAATCTAGGACGGTCTTGGAGCAAATGCTGAAACAGCGCGATATTCTCAAACGCAGAATCAAAAATCATAATCAGGCATTGTCGACATTGCTGATTAAACTGATCTTTACTCAACACATCATAATCTTTGAGCATATTGACCCATGCCAGTCGCATCGGTGATAGATAATTGTCTTTTAGTTGGGTGCTCAGCTCGTTTTGTAGCGCCTCTAGACTCTCAAAATGATTGTAGAAACTGGGCTGGGCAATACCTGCACCTTTGGCAACTTTATTCATGCTCATGCCCTGAGCACCTTCCAAACTATACAACCGCAAGGCACTTTTTAATAACGCACGCCGAGTCTTGGCTTTTGCCAGCTCACGTTTGGACTCTACTGGGACTGTCAAATCTTGCGTTAGTACATTCAATGCAGAGGCCTTCCTATTCAATAGATAATTATATCGACACACCAGTAATTTACCTTAGGTGCTATTGTGCCAAAAAAATGTGATGATAATGGTCAATTGCCGACAGCGAATATCTTAGCTATAAGGTTATAGTCATTTAAACCATATGTCTATAGCCAAACCCATAGTAGAACTCATGCTTCACAAAACAACTATTTCTAGGCCACCATCATGACATCACCTGTATTCTCCCCTTTAGTGCTGCCTTGTGGCGCTACATTACCCAACCGCTTAGCGAAAGCTGCCATGGAAGAAAACATGGCTGATGTCGGTCAAGTCCCTGGCCCCACTCTGCTCCGTCTATATAAAAACTGGGCAGAAGGCGGGACAGGGCTGTTAATCACTGGAAACGTGATGGTCGATGGCCGCGCTATGACAGGGCCTGGTGGTGTCGTATTAGACAAACACAGTGAGATAGCGCCTTTTAAAGCGTGGGCAAATGCTGCCAAGCACAACAATACACAGGTTTGGATGCAGCTCAATCATCCTGGCCGTCAAGTATATGCTGCCATGGGTGGCGATGTGCTATCACCTTCTGACGTGGCAATTGACTTGGGCAAGCGCTCTCATTTATTTGGTAAACCGCGTGCGATGACGCAGCAAGATATTGAACAATTGATCCAACGGTTTGCCGATAGTGCACTAAAAGCAGAACAGGCTGGCTTCGATGGTGTACAAATTCATGCCGCCCACGGCTATCTAATTTCTCAATTTTTATCACCGCTTACCAATAAACGTAAAGATGAATACGGTGGTTCGATTGAGAATCGGATGCGACTATTAATCGAAGTAATCAAAGCCGTTCGCGCTCAAGTTGCGCCTACCTTTGCAGTTGCTGTGAAGATAAACTCAGCCGATTTCCAGCGCGGAGGATTTGATGCAGATGATGCCAAAGTGGTTATTTCAGCGATGAATGAATTGGCCGTAGATTTGGTTGAACTATCAGGTGGCAGCTACGAAAGCCCAGCCATGCAAGGCAGCACAGCAGATGGTCGCACGTTGCAACGAGAAGCTTACTTTTTAGATTTCGCAAAAGAGATTGCTCAAGTTGCTACCATGCCTATCATGACGACAGGTGGCGTTAGGCGACTGGCTGTCGCAGAAGATGTACTGGCGCAAGGGATTGACGTGGTTGGTATTGGAACCGCATTAGCCATGAACCCTGCTCTACCGAATGACTGGGAAAATGATAGTACGCTTAGTGCTCACAATCCTGTGGTACGCTGGAAAGATAAAACCTTAAGTGCAGTTGCTACAATGGCGGTCATCAAGCGACAATTACAGCGCATGGGGCAAGGAAAATCACCCAAACCAAATGCCTCGCCAGTTTTCTCATTGATTTCTGATCGTATACAAATAAAGAAACTCACTAAACGCTATCATCAATATTTGAATAAATATTCGATGAAATAACTTTTAATCAATTTCAAAGACAATAAAAAAGCAGCTACTCTATTTTTGAGCCTCTGCTTTCTTATTTACATAAGTATTTTTGGATAAATAATATATTTTTTTAATATTCATATAAAAAACAAGTTCATAGAATAAATTATTCTCACGCATAGTAGACGCAATTTACGTGGCACTACTACAGCAGCCCTGTAGATAACACTTAGTAAACGCCCACTATAATTAAGTAACACTATAAACATAGCATATACAGACAGCTGAATTGAAAAGTCCTATATTTAACCTCACAAGATATTTGGAACCAATCACTTATCCTTGTGCAATACAATTAGAATAAAAATTAAATAGTATTATCAGTAATCGATATTGTGAAATAAAAATCAAAATGGTGATTAAGAAATAAATCAAACACAATAAGTTCAATAAAAGGAATAATACAATGAACGAACATACTCTAAAAGGCGAATGGAACCAAGTGAAAGGTTCAGTTAAACAAAAATGGGCTGAACTAACAGACGACGATCTTACCCATATCGAAGGTAGCCGTGACAAGCTAGTAGGCCGTGTACAAGAGCGCTATGGCCATGCCAAAGAAGATGCAGAGCGTGAAGTAGATGACTGGCGTGTAGAAAACAAGTATTAATATATTCGTTGCATACTTATCCGCTGCATAACTACTGTACTAAATAAATTGAAAAACCGTATAGAAATATATGCGGTTTTTTTATGGCAGATTTATACTATATAGATATGCTGTCGGAAAAATAAATCACCGTCCTCCAGACACGATAAAACCGCATAGCAATCAATTGTTATGCGGTTTTATTGTTAACTATCCATGTTACCTATCACGACTGCTTTTCATGCATCCTTGCACAAATATTCAGTATATTGTGATACTGGGCATCCTGCCCTTTTTACTACACTACAGCTTCAGTATTACTTGCTGCTATCAGCAAAGGGTATGTGTCCTTACTTCAATTACTATTGTCATCCTGACGCTAGTTATCGAATCATTATCCTTAATGCGGTCAACTCAATCCTTGAGTCACATTCCCTAATGCCGTGTGACTATAATGCCTAACTCTCACTCGTATGTTAAGTCGCGTAAACGTCATTGCGTGTAAGCATATGCTTACAACAATCTATTTTACTTGCCACAATTATTACAACTTATTAACGCAAAAGACACCTACCGCAAAGTTTTGTACTCTATTATTGATAATGTAAGGAAATATTTCGAACAATAAACTACCAAAGACACTTGCTAGCTGCTAGCTAACTTAATAAACCAAAATACTTTTAAAATCTTATAGTTATAGAGGATATAGGTACCTTTAACCTACACGACCTACTTAATACCATCATAGGATATTGCCTCATGAAAATAATAAAACCCTTTTCTATTAAGGCCACTCTGTCTACTAGTCTTGTCGTTGCATTATTGGGTACGACAGTAGGTTGTGCGGTTGTAGGCTCAGGATATGACAATCAGCCTGTCTATCGTGGTGATAATAATAGCCAAAACAATAATTTTAATCGCGTAAGTCAGCAGCTTCGACAAGACTTGCGCCGCAAAGGCTATCAGGTTATAGATATCAGAGCTGATAGTTACCGTGGTGATCGAGCTCTTACGGCGTATGCTAAAAAGAACAACCAAGCCTACGAGCTAAAATATACTTACCCTGCCCTAAGACTCATCAGCTCAAGCAAAAAAGCATGGCCAGATAACTGGGATAATAAGTCGCAAAATAATAATAACCGCTATAAAGAAAACAAACATAAAGATAATTATCAGAATGGTCAGCGCTATAAAAAAGGCGATGTCGAAGACACTATTAAAAGAGAATCACGTTACCCAGCTATTAAACGCCGTGCTATCAACAAAGTAAGGGCTATGGGCTACCGTGTTGAAGATATCGATCTTGAAGAAAAAAACAAGCGAGGCGTCTTTGAGGTTGAGGGCAAACACGGTTCACAGAAGTACGAGATACTATTAAGTTATCCAAATTTAGATGTGATCAAAGTCAGAAAAGATTGATCGCTTTCAACATTTTTAGCTAATTACCTCGGTACGTTTAGCTTTTACCCATATTGAGCAACGATATATTACTAGGAAATCATTATGAAAACTCTATCATTTTCAACATTAAAAACAGTAGCGACTGGCAGCATAGTCGCAGCTTTATTAGCAGTGACCACAGGCTGTGTAACTGCGCCGAATGGCTACAATGGCTATGACAACCTTTACGAGCACACTCATAAGGACAATAAAGGCCATAAAAAACACAAAGACAAAAAGAACGACAAAGACAGCTATGTCTCCGTTGTCGAGCAACGAGCTGCTAGTAAAGTCCGTAGCATGGGATACCGTGTCAAAGACGTCAAATATAAAAACGGTGATCGTAAGATTAAGATAAAGGCTGAACGTGGACGCGACGATTATAAAATTGAGCTAGGCTATCCAAGCTACAACGTGATTAAGCTTAAAAAAGATTAATGAGTTGTTAAGGGCTGACATTCACTATTAATACTCAGTTGAAATATTAAAAGCTTTATAGCCAAATAAGTTAGCAAATGGCTTATTTGGTTTTTCTATGAGAATTCTTACAGTCAATCATCTGATACTTTTCTATATAAAACTAGAAATCCAAAACTTTTATCACATCATAAGCTGGCGTTTCATAGGGATGTGCCTCTTTTAACGCGGCAATGGTAGCATCGATAAAAGCTTCATCTACCACCATTTCCACTCGCCACTCATCGACCATTTCTAAACTATCCTGTGTACCAATATGCGGCTCACTGCCTGACAATGGCATAAACTGACCGGTCCCTCGTATCTGCCAACAGCATTGCTCATAGTTTCCAATCTTCCCAGCGCCAGCAGTAAACAAAGCAGATTTCACTTTGTCTAACGCTTCATCAGGAATAAAAATGGTCAATTTATACATAGGTTTACCTCATAGAGTGGTTTTAAGCATCACCTGCTAGTTCTTAGATAAAGAAGGGTGATCAGTCCATATATAACGTAGCAGCCAGTCTTTGGCATCACCTGCATAATCAATACCAATACGTGGGCGTAGTGATACAGGCGGCTGGCAACTATCATCTTCTATCCAAACTTCTGATGCCAGCGAAATAGGTTTGCCATATAAATCGCGATCAATTTGCAAGCGTTTGGTCAATTTACCAGGGCCTGCGAACTGCTTAGGATGTGTAAACTGCTTATCTGGACTGAGTTGTTGCTCTTCAATCAGACGGTCACTATCGTCAGTCAAAAACCCAGCGCGTATCAATACAGACTCAGGCGACTCTACAGAGCCGCTAATCAAATTTAGCATATGATGCACACCGTATGTCAAATAGACATAGAATACTCCACCTTGCTCATACATAATCTCTGTGCGTGCCGTTCGAGTGCCTGCATGTGAATGACACGCAGGATCATCTTGACCAATATAGGCTTCGGTCTCAGAGATACGCATACGTAGCGTTTTTTGCTGTCCATCCCTATCGGTTAGCTGTCGACATAGGACTTTACCAATCAGGTCAGCAGCGACCACACAGGTCGGACGAGTGAACCAGTCAGGCTCCAAAACGGTTGATGAGGCAGTAGACATTAGCGAAACCTTTTCTTATTTTTATGGTCTATTTGATATGAGTAAGTACTAACAAATTAGCATAAAATTAAGATAAGGTATCGGGGACAGTGTTGGCGCTATGTTTGATTTTTTATACGAGCTAAACTATACGCCCGTGCCTAAAGGGTGTTACTGGTTGATAAATAGATAGGAATTGCAGTCTGTTATAAGTGGTTCCATTATGGCAATCTGTTTTAAGTGGTCTGTTAATAGGTTTGAAGGATGGGATAACTGGTTCTATTAGGGTATACCTTAATAAAAATAAAAACCCATCTTTTATCAGAAAAACAATCATGGTTCTTGCGATTTGATTTTTATCGTAAGGTTGTGTGATTAAAATCTCCCAAGTTTAACTGTACGGATTTGACGGCAGGGGTCACTGTATGAAAAGATGCTTTTTGCGCTTGATTACTTTGAGAAAAACATCAATGGCGATATATTCTATGACTGGTGCAAATACACGCTCATTCCAAGCCTTAAAACTAAATGCGTAATCGTCATGGATAATGCCAGCTTTCATAAACGAGTGAAAAGTCTTCTGAATAGGCATGGTCACAGGCTTTTATTTCTACCATCCTATAGTCCTGACTTAAATCCTATTGAAAAGAAATGGGCACAAGCTAAGTTTCTACGACAAGGTTGGATGGAGAATAATCTACCTAAACTATTTCATAATATGGGTTGTACTTCTTTTATTTTGGATTGACTATAACTGCAGAGGCACTGTTATGATTGAAAACGTACTTGCTAAAGAAGATATTGAACCTTTAAAGTTAACTGTATATATGGCGAATGGAAGATATCTTTTGATGCTGTTGGATTATGATGATGAAGGCTATTTAGATGTTAGAACAGCGTATAACCCTGATGCTTCAAGAGATGATTGGGAGTATGTTAATGGAGAACTTCATAGCTCTACAACGGTTATTAGTGATTTAGAAGTAGTTAAACAATGCTTTTTAGAATTTAATGCTACGGGTAACGTGTCTAAAAGTATTTTAGATTGATTTAACATTTTTAAAAAAATAGCGCGGAAGATAGCTGATATTAAGCTCAAAAAGCTAACGCTTTGTACACTACGAAGTACACTGTGATTAATTCAGCTAGTTAAAACGCTGATACCATTATCTTACAGTCTAAGATTCAAGTCCTCACTAGGGAACCATTATAAATATAATGACATAAAAAAACTGAGCACATGGCTCAGTTTTTATTTTATGCTAAGTATCAGATACTTATTTTAATGGCACACCAATACGGTCAGCCACTTCTTCATAAGCTTCAATCACATCACCTAGAGACTGACGGAAACGGTCTTTATCAAGTTTCTTCTTAGTGTTCTTATCCCAAATACGGCAGCCGTCTGGTGAGAACTCATCACCTAACACGATACGGTCATGGAATACGCCAAATTCTAGTTTAAAATCAACTAGGATTAAATCACCCGCATCAAACAATGCCTTTAGTACATCGTTGACTTGATAGGTCAGCTCTTCCATCTTAGCCAGTTGCTCTTTGGTCGCCCAGCCAAGAGATACAGAAAGTGATTCGTTAACCATCGGATCACCTAGCGCATCATCTTTATAAAACAGCTCATACGTTGGAGGCGTCAATGCCTGACCTTCTTCTAAACCTAAACGACGTACCAAACTACCAGCTGCAAAGTTACGAACCACGCACTCTACAGGAATCATGTCCAAGCGTTTAACCAACACTTCGTCATCAGACAATTGCTTCTCGAAATGTGTTTCGATACCAGCATCAGACAATTTTTGCATGATAAAAGCATTAAAGCGGTTATTAACCACACCTTTACGTGCTAATTGTTCGATACGCTTACCATCAAGCGCTGAGGTATCATCACGGAAGTGCAAAATCAGAAGATCATTGTCTTCTGTTTCATAGACAGATTTGGCTTTACCTTTATACAGCAGTTGTTGCTTTTGCATTATGGGGGTTCCTGTTCGTTCAAGCTTATGTGGTAAAAACGCGCAGCTACCGCTGACTGATGTAAGATAAATGGTTTGCAGCTATGATAAAGACGCAACAGTCAGCGATATAGATAAGGGAATAAGTTTAGTTCGAAGTGTTACTAACAGCACGCTGAGGTTTTGGCAGCTGATACTGATTGCCTGACTCATTTTGTAGTTTGAGCGTGTTTGCCCCAGCATTAGGTGTTGAATACAAAGGTACAAAGGGTGCCGTTTCTTGGGCGGCAGGTAGCTCTATCGGTGCAAGCTTTTTGCTTTGCTGATAATCTAAGCTGCCGTTATCACGTTTACCAAGCAAGTTTTTGGTTGCTTGACAGCCGCTTAATACCAAAGTGCTACCCAAAACCAAGGTCAGCATTGCTGGAAATAATTTTGTCGTCGATGATGCTGTCTTTGATGTTACTGTCATCATGTTGTCTCTCTGAGTTAGCAGTTATTGCTCATATAGGCGATTGACTTATCGTGATAAGTTGACTTGCTGCTAGCTCGAATGGTACTCATCTAATGTGCAGCAAGTCTTAAATCGCCGAATATCAATTGGCTAAATATCAATTTATCGTATGTTTGCTCGGACTAATGCTTCATCAATAGTCGCATGATGCTGCTCGGCGAGCCAAACCAATGGCAGACGGATACCTTTATCGATAATGCCCATTTTATGCAAGGCGTACTTCGCTGGGATAGGGCTTGATTCGATGAATAGGTCACGGTGCAAATGTTTGACCACGTCATGGATTTTACCAGCCGCTTCAAAGTCACCACGTAAACCCGCAGAAAAAGTCTCACTCATGGCTTTTGGTGCTACGTTAGCAGTGACTGAGATATTACCTTTGCCACCTACTTTCATTAGATCAAGCGCAGTGCCATCATCACCAGATAACACAACCATTCTGTCACCAACAGCTTTGATCAATTGCTCACCGCGACCGACAGATCCTGTCGCATCTTTGATAGCAACGATATTATCGATATCACACAAACGCTCAACCGTTTCTTGAGCGATATCAACCACTGTACGTCCAGGCACATTATACAACATTTGCGGTATATTTACGGCTTTGGCAATGGCTTGATAATGCTGAAATAAGCCTTCTTGTGGCGGCTTATTATAGTAAGGAGCGACTAGCAACGCACAGTCTGCGCCTGCATCGGCAGCATCCTGAGTCAGCTTGATGGCTTCCATCGTATTGTTGGCACCAGTACCCGCGATGACCGGTACACGACCTTTAACATGCTGGACAAAATAGCGAATGACATCGCTATGCTCTTGCATAGATAGGGTCGCTGATTCGCCAGTAGTACCAACAGCTACAAGACAATGTGTGCCCTTCTCGATCTGCCAATCTATGAGATCTGCGAGACGTTTATAATCGACCTTACCGTCAGGGTGCATGGGCGTTACCAAAGCTACCATTGAGCCTTGTAGTCGGGTTTTGATCTCGTCGTATGCTGTGCTCATAACCGTGCCTTACTGTATTATCCTAGCTTTTATTAAAGCTGTCACATGATAGGTCGTTTGCAAGTGTCCATTGCTTTATATGCGTTGATAAACGCTGATGGCGTAACTTACTTGATGTTAATGCTGCGTCTCTACTTACTATAATAGCGTTTGTATCATAGATTATTATATCTACGATATCAGTATCGTGATGGCAATTCACCAAGAATAATAGGCGTACCTACTAACCGACAGAAATATAATAATAAGAGTGCTCGTTAGTGTAGCATATTTTGATTTGACCGCTATCAATCAATTGGCAGTCAGCCCATAAATTTAGTACCAAAAAACGTATATTATTTTTCGCTTAAATTTATAGAACTTGAACTGAAACCTTGTAAATGAATAGTTACATCATTAAAGGAGCAGTTTAGCGTAATCAACGTGCGTTGATAAGTCTCTTAGGTAATATTAACGAATCGTCAACACATCGATAGTAGGTCGATAGAATCGAAAAGGCAACCCTCTCGTACCGATGCCGCTACTAACAAATATCTGTGCACTCGCATGTTGATATAAGCCGCGCTGCTTACCCATGCGACTGTTATATAGCAATGCTGACTGCTCACTACTGCGTCGAATATCGTTCTGTTTTTGAGCAAGCAGGATATTTTTTTGAATAGCTTTCGCAGCACCGGTTATCAATAAAGGGCGTGGTTGTAAAGATTTTGGCAGATCACTGATACTATCAAATCGTGATGCCAAGATAATCACTGGACTGGTGGCATTGGCAATCTCTGATCCAAGCATTACTTTATCAGTCGCCTCTGACGTTTCGATATCTGTAGATTGCTTAGGTACATCTTGCCAGCCACAAAGCACCGCTACTAATGGATTTATATTTAAATTTTCTTGCTCGATACTGTCTTGATTATTAGTTTGATTATTAGTTTGATTATTAGTTTGATTATTAGTTTGATTATTAGTTTGATTATTAGTTTGATTATTAGTTTGATTAGTCGACTGATTGACGACTAACTGCTTATTTGTTGTTCTTGCACATTTGAGTGGCAGCGACGTACATTGCTGACCGATATAGTTGATATCGAGTACATCAAAAGTACTGGCCAATGTATCTTCTAATAGTGGCTGACCTTGTTTGGTCGTATTCATAGATTGATAACGCAAGTCCGAGGTACTCATGACCGTATAAACAGGTTTATTCACCCCTTTAAACAGCATTAACTGACCCACTAAATCCGCACTTGGATAGTATAGCCAGTCGCCCGTAATCAGTACGGCGTCTGCTGACAAAGCATTAATAGTAGAGACTAGCTTGCGAATATGACGCGGCTTACCACCGTATATTCCTATACGTAAATCTGCTAATACGGCGACTTTGAGCGGTGTAGACAAGTCTAAGTCAATAGAATGATGCTCTAATCGTAAGCGGTTGGGTTGCACAATGACAGTAAAAAAATATAAGCCCATCATCAATATTGCCATCAGTACGGCAGGTAATGATAGCTGCGCTAACAACGGCATCAAGTCCTGTGACCAAACCATGATAAGCAATATCGCCCAAACAGGCATCGTGTAAGCGGCATAATACAGTGCGAGCTTCACCCAAATGCGCATAAAGCGCTTGGTAGGATTGGCATTAAACGTTTGTAGCCCTGACCACAGTGCAATGTACGCTAGCAGTGCTGCTGACGTCGTTGTAATAAGCGTATGTAGAGCGGGGTCAGTCATAATTACCTAGCGGTTGCATAATGGTACGAGCCTACTAAGCGACTCGGCCCACCTTAGAGCCTATTGATTGATCAATAACTCATTTAACGAATGGATTGCTGTTGAGGTCTTACTCTTAGCTGTTTGATAAAAAACCAAACATTATAGAGGTCGACCTCCATGATAGACAAGCACAATTATTGACGTGCGCGCTGCCTTTATACTCTGTACCGTAATCTGAGTCACATTAACAATGACATTCACAGTCAAGCTTTAATCATGACAGCTATTCAATACGCAGACCAATAATAGCAGGAATGCCTTGGCGTATAACCTCTATAGTGACCACCCCTTTTTTAGGAAGAGAAGAGATGGCACCTGAAAAGTCTGCCACTGTTTCGATCGGCTTTTGATGAAAGTTGGTAATAACATCACCTGCCAGAATACCTGAGCGCGCGGCCAATCCAGTAGGATCCACTGTGGTAACCAATATACCGGTTTTATTATCGACTGCGATTTCTGCTTGTTCATCTGCCGTCAAATCGCGTAAACGCAAGCCCAACTGTACATCATCATTTTGCTCATCACCGCTCTGTGCTCTTACATCATTGGGAGCATAAGCGAGCTTACCGTTAATCACCATCTGCTTACCGTTACGCTGAATCCGTGCACGGAAGGGGTCGCTTGGACGCGCTCGGTTGAGCAAGTTTAGCAAATCAGATGCCTCCATGATTTGTACGTCATTGTATTGCAAAATGATGTCACCAGGTTTTAGGCCTGATTTTTGTGCTGGTGAATCTGGTGATACACGAGTCAGTAAAGCACCTTGAGGACGCTCTAAATTATAAGCCTCGGCCAGATTGCGATCGATATCTTGTGGATAAATTCCTAGATATGCACGCGCCACTTCACCATCATTTTTTAGCTGCTCATAAATGTCCATGGCAGCGTCAATAGGAATAGAGAATGACAGTCCCATATAACCGCCAGTACCACTAAAAATACGCGAATTGATTCCAATCACTTCGCCGCGCTGGTTAAATAGTGGCCCGCCAGAGTTACCCGGGTTTAATGCCACATCGGTTTGGATAAATGGCACGCTCGTTTCACGCGAGAAGCTACGCGATTTGGCACTGACAATACCGGCAGAGGCTGAGTAGTCAAAACCAAATGGCGAACCGATTGCTAACACTGGCTCCCCTACTTTTAGACCACTTGAGTCGCCGATAGGCAGGGCTGGAAATTGACTGCCCTCAACTTTTAGCACAGCCACATCTGAGCGCTCGTCACTACCAACCAAAGTTGCATCAAGCTCGGTTCTATCATTGAGCGTCACAGTGATTTTGTCCGCACCTGCGATGACATGATGGTTGGTCAGCATATATCCATTGGAGGTAATAAAAAAGGCCGTACCATAAGCATGTTCAATCGCTGGCGTCGCGACTCGATCAGGAATACGTAGACGATCACCAAAGAACTGACGCAACACTTCAGCAGTCTGAGCCTTAGCGAGCTCGGCCTCACTAATCGTTTTGGTAACATTGACACGTGCCACTGCTGGCGTGACTTGTTGCACCAAACCAGAAAAATCAGCCGTAGTGACTGCAGCCTGCGCACTGTTTATCGTCGTGACATTGATACTAGCAAACATAGCGGTACTAATAGCGAATGCTAGAGCACTACGTTGTAACCAGCGCTGCATATCGGCAGTGGTCTGTCCTTTGAACATATTGATAGGCATTTTGTGTCCTCCATATGAGTAATCGCTGCTATTAACAGCCACGTTATGATTGTCAGCGATAGCGACCACACCAAGCGGCATGTCCCTATTCGTTACTATTTGGTGAAATTATATTCTTTTATCTATTTATCTTGTCTATTTATGCTACGCAGCACTTTTATTCGAACTTATTGTCATACCTATTTAGCAATTACTTTACGCTTATTTTTATCACTACTCACTACTTGAATATTTATAGAACGCTTGTCTTTAGAACATGGTTAATAGTGTCTTATAGAAATAAATACTCTCAGCGATCAGTATATGACATTTCATAGCGCCAACACTATTACCCTGTGCGCGACGTGCATGCCCCACGCAGCTACTGTATGATAAATAAAAACTTAAAATATGATGCTAATGCCTTTTGCATAGTGCAGGATAACCCAAGGCAACGTTATTTCATATGGGCTTCGTATACTTTTATGGCCGTAAGATAGCTTTTTAGCAGGTACGGCTTACATCAGCTTGAAATAAAATCATGGTATGATGTCAAACCAAATATTTTACTAAACAAACAAAAGTTAGCTTGTATATAAGGCTGTTTATTGCAGGCTTATGAACTGGCTATCATCACTCTTGTTTTCCATCTTTTGCATTTCTAGCGTATTGTGATTTATCTAGAAGCGCTTTTGTCTTTGCTACTTTATAGTAGTTATATCATATCTAGCTTATGTTGTGATTCATGATGGCTATCAGTGCGATGGCTTGGCTACAACAGAAACGGATAACAACTTATTGTTAAATAAACGGTAGCGACTATCTTATAACAGCTATCGATAGATATAAAATATGACAAGATTATAAAAGGATTAATTTATGGATACCGCCCTTTTGCTATCCGGCGTGGTTGGGATTGGCATTGCCGCCCAATGGTTGGCTTGGTATTTAAAGCAACCATCCATTTTATTTTTATTACTGATTGGTATTATCGTCGGCCCAGTGCTGGGTGTATTTGACCCAGACTTGGTGTTGGGCGAGCTGATGTTTCCTTTCATCTCTTTGGGCGTAGCGATTATTCTATTTGAAGGATCGCTAACGCTAGAGTTCGATGAGATTAAGCAACATGGTACCGTGGTACAGATGCTGGTATCGGTCGGTGTACTGATTACCATTGCTATCGTGGCCCTATCGACTTATTTACTATTCGATGTCGATCCATTGATTGCGTTGCTGTTCGGTGCACTAGTCTGTGTGACTGGTCCAACGGTCATTATGCCGCTGCTGCGTAGTGTACGCCCCAACAAAACCATTTCCAACATCCTAAAATGGGAAGGTATTATCATTGACCCAATCGGCGCTATCGCTGTGGTATTGGTCTATGAGTACATTATCTCAGGCGGCGAAGCCAGTAGTATTCTACTATTTGCTAAGATTGTCGTATTGGCAACGGCAATGGGTATGGCAGGCGCTTGGCTACTTGCATTCCTTATGCGTCGTCATATGATTCCTGAGTTTTTACGCAATGTTTTTACCCTAGCATTTGTACTGGTGTTATTTTCGATATCGAATCATCTAGAGCATGAATCTGGTCTATTGACCGTCACAGTACTGGGCGTGGCATTGGCGAACTGGCCAAAATTCCCACGTGAGACGATTTTAGAGTTTAATGAGTCGTTGACCATTTTGCTGATTTCAGTGCTGTTCATTATTCTGGCGGCGCGTGTAGAGTTGGCAAGCTTGCTTAGTGTTGGTTTTGCAGGGCTAGTGCTCCTCGCGATTGTAATGTTTGTCGCACGTCCACTATCGGTCTGGGCATCGGCTATCGGCTCGAACCTTAAGACCAATGAAAAGCTGATGATTAGCTGGATTGGGCCACGTGGTATCGTCGCTGCTGCTATCTCATCCCTGTTTGCGATTCGTTTGCAAGAGTATGATATTCAAGGCGTAGAGCTACTTGTACCTCTGGTATTTATGGTCATTATCGGTACGGTCATGATTCAGGGCCTGGGTGCAAAGGTCGTCGGTAATCTACTAGGCGTACGTGAGCCTGAGACCAACGGTATCCTTATCGTTGGCTCAAACCCAATTACGCTATTGATTGCTACCTCTCTCAAAGACCAGGGCTTCGACGTTATCGTTGCGCACAACAACTACACCAATATTGCACGCGCACGCATGAGCGGTCTGCGTACTTACTTTGGCAACCCTATCTCTGATCACGCAGATCATCATCTGGATCTAATCGGTATTGGTCGTTTGTTTGCGATGAGTATGGACAAAGAAATGAACACGTTGTCCGAGATTCATTATCGTCATGAATTTGGTGAGCGTAAGCTATACCGTCTCAAATTCAGTGATGAAAAAGTCAAAAGCGAGCGTGATGACAAGCAATCGAACTTCCACTCACAGTGGTTGTTTGGCAAAGATGTGACCTATACCAAGCTTGCCAGTATGCTGTCCAAAAAAGCTCGAATTAAGATTACCAACATCACAGATAGCTACAGCTTTGAGCAATATAAAGCCGATAATAAGCAATTCGTACCGCTATATACCGTCGACAAAGAAGGCAAACTGCACGTCATCACCGATAAATTTGACGGTACTGTCCCTCGTGACCGTAAGCTTATATCGCTAGTGGTAGACGATGAAGTACAGCCGAAGCCAGTCGATGTAACGCCTAAGCAAGAGCAGGCTCGCATGGCAGCGGATGCTAACTTTGAGTCCAATTCAAAAGCCCCTGAAAAGCGTAAAGAGCAGGAGCCTAACCCTGACGATAGCCAGACAGCAGCGCCAGAGCCTTCGGTAGATAGTGACAAAAGCGATGAGCAAAACACTGCTAATCAGTCATCAACCACTCAAAGCCGTAGTACCGAGACTCAGTCACCTTCTAGCACTACGGTAGAGAAAAGTGAAGCAGTAGAAGAGCCAAAAACGTCTGCTACTAATGTGGATAATAAAGGCGTCATGTCTGCAAATTCGACAGCGACTTCGAAGACCAAAACCTCTACGAACAGTAATGGCAATGGTAGTGCCCCTAAAAACAAAAAAGGTGCGCTTGACCCAAATCGTCTACCTGACTCTGCTCAGGATAGCGACGCCTCTATCGCTACTACTGATGGTGTAAAAGCAGATAAAATAGATGACAAATAACGTGCATAGTTATCTGCCTTATTGACTTAAAGATAAAATATTTACCTTAATAAAAAGCCCCAGCAATGAACTGAACCCCATAAGTTGGACACAACTTTTGGGGTATTTTTATGCGTTACAATCTAGACTTTAAACTCAAAG
>NZ_JASMRK010000021.1:0-50895 GCF_041431295.1 Psychrobacter sp. Arc9
ACTCTGCTAATTAGCCTGAAAAATGTCCATTAGAGATTAACCGCTAGTTTTTAGCCTGAATTTTGTCTATTACACCTCAAAACATGAATACGCTATATTGATAGAACCTCTAAGTCAGTGTTCACAATGCGTCCCCTACAAATTGATAATAATGAGATTTGCCAGGTGGCTCTGTGAAAATTGGGGTTTGATAAATTTAAAATACCCTGCATGCTAAGATAGTATGCAGGGCTTTGTGTGAAGTTAATTTTGTGGATTTCTTAACACTAGCTTTAAGCGAGATCAGCGAAACGACTGTATTCTCCCTCAAACTTAGCTTTAACAGTACCAATCGAGCCGTTACGCTGCTTGCCAATAATCAACTCAGCAATGCCTTTTTGAACTGACTTTTCGTTATAAACCTCGTCACGATAGACAAAGATGATATGATCAGCATCTTGCTCAATAGAGCCTGAATCTCGTAAATCGCTCATAATCGGACGTTTGTTATCTCGATTTTCTAAACTACGATTAAGCTGCGATAGCGCAAGCATTGGACAATCAAATTCTTTAGCGAATCCTTTTAAAGCTGACGATATGTCTCTAATCTGCCCTTCTCGATTGTCTTTTAGATTATTAGCCCGGATCAACTGAATGTAATCTACTAGGATTGCCGATATTCTGCCGTGTTTTTGGCGTATGCGGTTTAATGTGGCTCGCATCTGTCCTGTAGTGATGCCACTACGGTCATCAATAATCATCGGTAACGCCTCGATGCGCTTTTTGTTACTCATGATACCTTCCCAATCCTGTGTATTTAGATTTTGTCCGCTAAACACTTTGCTCATATGTATGTTAGCCATACTGCTTACTAAACGCTTAACAATACTAGCTTTTGGCATCTCAAGGCTGAAGAATACAACAACACCGTCTTCATTTTGAGAAATGTTTATAGCGATGGTCTGCCCTAAGGTGGTTTTACCCATTGAGGGACGAGCTGCAATAACAACCATCTCACCATTCATAATCATTGTTTTATTATCGAGCTCTACTAACCCTGTTTTAATGTTTGGTGCAACGCCTACAGTGGCATTGTGTTTTAGATCCTCTACAAAGTTTTCTATAAGTTGGTCAATGCTTGAGTAACCCTCACTGACTGTTCCCTGCATTACTGTATTAACATCTTCAGCCGTTAAGCTCCAAGAATCGATAGGCGCTAAATCAAAGTTAGCAATTTTAAGTTTTGCTCTCTCATAACATTCACTGATTTTTCTACGTTGCGATAAATCAATTAAGCGCTCTATGTAGCTTTCAATATTAAAAATTGATGATGCAGCTATTAGCAGTTCATTCATATATTCGATGACAGATTTGTTTCTCTTATCAGCTAATAATTTATCGATAATCATTACTGTGTCGTACGGCTTTCCAGATGCAACCAATGACTCGACAGACTCAAATATTAGTTGATGCGCTTCTGAATAAAAGTCGTTTGCTTTTATTTTGCCCGCAACTTTCTGATATGAATTATCAGTTGAGATAAGCGTAGAGATTATAGATTGCTCGAGACTATGGTTGTATAAATTACTCATTATTTCTTCTCAGTTTTCGCTTCAGCGGCAGTAATCATGGCGGCTATTCTTTCAGGGTCATGCTGTTTTTTGGCTGTTGCGATTGTTTCAATAGGTATATGGCTAGGGTGTAACTGAGCATCATCAAGGTCGGTTTTAAACTTTTTGATTCGCTCTTTACCCATTTTCTGAAATAAGCTGATTAGCTTAGCAATGCGCATCGAGTCACTAAGATTTTTTTCAAACCAGTATGAATGGAACTCGTAAAGAGTTGGCCTTAACTCTTGCTCATTGATGAATCCAGATATGGGTAATAGACCTGCCACCTGTAAATGGTATTTATATACTTCATATCGACTATCAAAATCATCAAAAGAGGCGACAACGCTTTCTTCTGTATTTTCTTTATTAGTCTCTTCTTTATTCTCTTTAACATCACGACAGTCTGTCGTCATGATGGATGATGCCAAGCTGACGTTATCCGCATCGTCAATCTGTCGCGATCCATCATGACAATCTGTCGTATTGGATTTAGACAATTTGTCGTTATGCTTATTTTCTGTACTTTCAAGCGGTTTTTTACCTAAGTCTGCGCTAATCCTATTCAATTCTTCATAATTAATCGTATAGAAATTAACTCGGTTTTGTTTGTTGTCCGCCAGTTTTTCTACTAATAATAAACCCATGTCAGTTAATTTTTTAAATATACGCTCAATTGTTCTTTTGCTCCAAAACTTAAAATCCTGCTCATACCATCGTTCAAATGTTTTATAAATCCACATTTTCCCATCATATTTTGTCTTGGCGTGAGCAAGCCAGTAATGTACTTGTTGCAAAACGATCGCTTCATTAAGCCCTATCTTATTGGCAAGTGAGGGCAATACTTGTAATGGCGGTTCGTTTATCAGTAGATTACTCATATTTCCACCCAGCCTGATCTAAAGATTTTAAATATAAGCTATTGAAAGTTATTGGATATTTTCTAAAACGTTCCATTTTTAACCTCTTAAACTTATATTTTTTATAAATCGATTGCATATCTAATAACTGCTTGTAGATGATTTTTCACAGTTATCAAGATACTCATCTAAATGTTTTTTACGATACAAAACATGCCGGCCTACCTTACTGTATATGATGGTGTTTGATTGGTGACAACGCATATGCTGCAGTGTGTGCAATGATTTGCCAATGTAAGCGGCTGCAAATTCAGGCGAAAAAGGGGTATTCTCATCAGCTTCACTAACTTTTTGCTTTAAAAGCTCTTTTTCATCATCTGTGTATTCAGCCCAAGTTTTTTTGCGATACATAAAGTTTATCCCGATAAATGTAGTTAGTTATTTCTAAATACTCATACTTATAGTTTACACAAGAAACTTTTAAATGCAACGAAAAGTTTCTCTGAAATTCATAAACTAGTATTAATTTAAGAAATATCTCTGAATAACGGGTTATGATAGTTATCAAAACTTATTTTATTCCCTCTAAAAGTTTCTTATGCTAAAATATACTTAGGAAACTTTTTATAATTTGGGAAGAATAACGTGAGTAATGATTTAAGCCAGATTGCTAATAGAATTAGAGAATCTATGAGAGAGAAGAAACTCAAGCAGGTTGATATTGTAAAAACTACAGGAGTTTCGAAAAGTAGCGTGTCGAAATGGTTAGCCGGTAAAGCTAAACCAAGTGGTGAATATCTGCTGCGTCTCTCTCAGGTTTTAGATGAGTCAGAGTATTGGTTACTAAATGGTGAGCATCCTTATAGTTCATATGCAGATATTGATGACGCCATGGACTATATTGATTCTATTCAAGAAGGCGAAAGAGACTATTACATTGCAAAGCTAGGTTTAGATCCTGAGCTCCCCTATAGTATTAGATTTTTACAGGAAGAGTTTGAGTCTAAAATGTTTAGTGAATACGAAAAAATTGAACAGCAATATCAGCTTTCTGCTGAACAAGAGCGTGAGATAGAAGAGTATGAAGATTGGCTGGAATGGGAGGAAAGAGCGGATGACTTTATTGAAAACAAGTTAGTTTTAGAATATATAGATGAATATCCTAACTTAATCAAATTTATAGAAGACTATAAATATGTAGAACAGTCATTAAAACCGCAGTCTGAAATTTCTGAACGGACGAATACCAACTTAGGTAAGACCCTATTCTATAATCAGGAAGATCGTAGCATGGAGCCAATAATTACCATTAGTGCACAATGTTCAATAGATTTAACTAAACGCACCATAAAAAACGGCAAGTTTTACCTAATAAGAAGGGATGGCTTTTACGGGGTAAGAGCACTATTTAGTCAGTCTGATGGTGGTTTGCTACTACAATGTAAGAACAAGGAATATCCAGATGAGAAAATTTCTAAATCCAAAATAAATAGCTTAGAGGTTCTCGGTTACGTTTATGCTTGGACTAATATGGATCCTTGGTAAAGGTGAACTTTCCTAGAGCTTGAAACGTCATGGGGTTGACCCTTATATCATGATAGACTTTATCCCATACATGAAGATAAAAGTATTCACAATATATGGATAAGTAAAACCGAACTTCACACAGTCATAGAGACCAATAACTTAAGCGAGATTGAACTTAGCGAATGTTTCCCTAGCAAATTTTTCTACGTGGAAAATTAAAACTCTGTATAAGGGCACGTTACGAAATGTCAATCGCAGCAGACAATAAAGCTTTGAAGAGAGGCGTCAGCACTAGACAAAGTGAGTATTCTAATAAATCTCTAATAGCTATCTATACCTGCGAGTAATATTTTTTGGTTGATTACTCCCTATCAACAACCTCCAGCTCCACCTCATGCGCCATCAAAGCCTCTTGAGTGACCGCCAAAAATCTAGCTTTCATATCATTCATATATGGCTGTAATACTGAGTCTTTGATAGTAGTAGCAGACTGTTTTTCACGCTCTGCTATTTTATTTAGCTTTAACAGTCTCTGATTGTGCATAGCGCCTTTGGGTAAGATATAGCCTGCGGCTTTGATACGTTCAGCAATAACTTCGGCCAATTGCAAGCCTGCTAAATCATAATCCGCAAAGATATATTTAGGACAGCTCAAGCGTGATATCTCTGTTGCGACACTATAGATGTTTTTATCATCGTGTCCTCTGTAGATAAGCAATACCATTCCATTGTTACTTACACCCTCTATTGAGCTTAAATGAGATTCAGTGAACTCAGTAAAAGATGCAAAGTTTTCAATCACTACAATTGTACCTATGTCCCAATTTGAAATATGGTTTATATGCACACCTAAATAAGACCGTAATGGTGTTGATTGACTAGCGAAGTGGTCTGTTGTCTGACTTAGCGTCTCTGCACTACCTAATAAACGACATAGAACAAACCCTTGCGTTGGCAATCTACTCAATATTTTCTCGTCAGCCATTATGGTGCTATTTTCTAATCGTCCCTTTTGGGATAAAACGTCAATATCATCTGAAATAAGGTTAACGCCCGTTACAGCTTTTACTAAATTAATAATGCTTTGCCAACCCATATCAGACAGGTATATTTTTTTGCCTGCTGAATATCCAATCGTCTTATCATGCTGACACAACATATAAAAAATATTGTCTTCATTACGATAAGCGAATACCTTCGTGCGTTTGAGCAAACCATCACGTAAGGTTTTCAATGTTCGTTTTTGAGCTAACTTATTAGCAAGTCTTGGCTCCATATCATCTCCATACCTTATCCAAACTAGGTTCGTTATCTACTACTTTATATCTTATATAGCGCGCATCGAAAATACGTATGGTATTACAAAGCTCTGATGGTGTCTTGGTCTTAAGGTACAGTTTCCATTGATAACCCTCTTTGGTGTGCACGATGGCATCGTCCCTAAAATTGCTTTTACAAATATGCATAACTAAGGCTAAAAACGATTTGAATTTGATAATACGATTGACTTCAAACTGCTCCCAAAATTGTCTGACAGACAGATTCTTATTTATATCATCCGTATTGTTGTATTTCATGAAGTCATACGCCCAGCGTTGTTCTTCACTCAGTAGTGGCTTACTCGTATTATCATTATCGACGTGTAATAAGGGATAATCATAATGATTACTCACACTATCTTTGAGTGCGCGTTTAGGTGGTGACATCTTATCAAGCAAGCCGAGCAGTAGGAACTTACCCTCCTCTACGTCAACATTGGTTAGCTGAGTATAAACTGCCATGCCACCGAAAGCTAAGTTATGAGATACCAAGTCATCAAAACTTAATACCACATCTTTAGGATTATATTGGCCGTTACGGATATGACGATGAAGTCGCCATAACATCTCGTTTTGACGTGTTTGTTCTTTCTTTAACTTATCAATAAGAATGACGGTTTTATCTAGACTAATCGTTAACTCTTTAATACATTGGTCGATAGTACCAAAAAGAAGGTTGTCTAGTATCATAGAAACTTTATAGTTACCGACATGGCATTTATGCAACTCTTCTCGGCTAAGGCTTTGCACCTTTTCTATTTGTGACTTTATTTTTTGTGTGAGTGTATCTAGTATGATGCGTTTTGATTTCAGGTTAAACGTGTTGTTTAATTCTGAATTAATCGTGAACTCTATACTCGCCATCTCTTGAATAAGCGCATCAGCCAATTCATAACTATAATCTTCGATAGTGTCTAAAAAACCTTGCTCATTACTCGCCTCATCCACCTCGTATGATGCATTTAGTGCAAGTTTACTATAATGCTCTATATTGCGTTTCCACTCCTCTATATCAGGCATTACATGCAAACGATGGGATTTTTTTGCCATGATATCGAAGATGCGTCTCATCTCTTTACTAATCGTTATGGTATCTAGACCTTCTTGGATGACACCGCAATCACGTAGCGTTCGATAATGCTTGGTTGATTGACTGTCCTCAATAGATAACTCAGACAGATAAGCTTGTAATAGCAAGTCGGCGCGGCTTTCGGTCGCTCGGCCTAAATCGCGAATTTTGTCCTCGGCTAATTGTCCACCACGGCTCATAGATCAAGTCCCTGTTGAGTGTGTGTTTCACTCTCCTTTTCTAAGTAGTTCTCATTGATAAACTCAATAATACGATTGATATACTCCATCTTTCCCGTTACTCGGTATACCTTTTTCTCAGGATTAACCAGGTAAAGAAGTTCATCTTTTTGTAGTTTGTTAAGTAATGCTCCCACTTGCTCATCGTTGGGTTTATTAACACTATTAGTAAACTCTGCCAATTTTTTTAAGCGTGTTGCAAACTCTTGGTTATCGTTAACGGTGATTACCAACTTATCCTGCTTTATTATTTTTCCCATATATAGGGTATCGCCATCTTCATCAGCACTAGCCAGCGCTGTCAATATATCGATGATAGGATAAATATTGTAATGAATATCTTCGAATTCTTTGACGACTCTTTTTTTATCCGTCTCATCTACGGCAACGTTGATACCAGCAAAGACGTCACCTTCGCTAAAGGTAGTTAACCTCATACCTAGTGGTTCTAAAATAGCTGTCATACGCTCAAAGTTATCAGGCGTTTTTAACCAGTGATAGCCCTCTTCATCCGTAATGAGACAAATAAATTTATTTTGTAAGAGTTTTCTAGCAATCGTCATCTCAATCATAAGTCAAAGACTCCGTGAGCTTCCATAATGGCTTCTTGAGTTAGGGAGGATAAGTCATCGGTTTGAGACAGTCTATAGGTATTACTTTTATCACGACTACAGGCAATGTTATTAGTGAATAAAGGGATAACCGCATCATCAACAACTTGAGGCGCGGCGCACATAGCAGAGACTCTCTGGCTCTTAAGCAGTTCTAATAGTTCTTGAGTATTTTGTGGATCAAGCACACCGATTTCATCAATAAATAGCTTGAGCTCAGTATTAGTAGCCGTTGAAATCATAGATAGTAAAGACAAGTAAATAATAAGTTGAGCTATACGCATGGTACCGTTAGATGACAACGCTTTAAATGAATTGGTTTTCGTTGCAGTTCTTGGCGATTGACCATGTTGCTTGACCATCAGATCCATTGAGAACTGCTGGGCAAATTTAACATTCAATTTATTCTGCCCAATAAAGTGCTGCACTTTATCTAGGCTGGCAAGTAAATACTCACTTGGGAGTTTCCTAAAAACTGTGTAACTGCTTATAATCCATTAACAGGAGAATAAGCAATGACTACTCAATCTGACATTAAAAAACTGGCCGAGCAAATGGCTGGTAGCATGAAAAGCTTTGATGACATCAAAGACTTCCAAAAGCAGCTCATGCAATCCTTTATCGATACTGCCTTAGAGGCTGAGATGGAAGACCATCTCGGCTACCCCAAGCATGAGAAAGCAGATAAACCAAACAAGCGCAACGGACACACTAAAAAGACCGTCCGCAGTGATACAGGCGATCTTGAAATCTCTACCCCAAGAGACCGTGATAGCAGCTTTGAGCCTGTACTCGTTAGTAAGCATCAAACCCGTATCTCAGGTCTCGATGATAAAATCATATTCCTTTACGCCAAGGGTCAAACCACCACTGAGATCGTAGAGAGCATTAAAGAGCTCTACGATGTCGACATCTCAAGCTCTCTTGTCTCAAGAGTCACCGATAACATATTAGAGGACATCACCGCTTGGCAGAACCGGCCGCTGAGCAGTGTTTATCCTATCGTCTATCTAGACTGCATCGTCGTGAAGATACGTCAAGACAAGCAGATCATCAACAAAGCCATTTACTTAGCCCTAGGCGTTAACCTTAACGGTAAAAAAGAGCTGCTTGGTATGTGGCTCTCAGAGAATGAAGGCGCTAAGTTCTGGCTAGGTGTTCTTACCGAGCTTCAAAACCGTGGCGTACAAGACATCTTAATCGCTTGTGTTGACGGTCTAAAGGGCTTCCCTGATGCCATTAACACCGTCTATCCAAAGGCACAGGTTCAGCTGTGTATCGTACACATGGTGCGCTATTCAATGAAGTTTGTGCCGTGGACGGATAAAAAGGCCGTAGCGGCTGATTTAAAGGCCATTTACGGCGCTGATACCCTTGAGATGGCAGAGGCCAATCTTGAGCACTTTGATGAGACTTGGGGCAAAGATTACCCGCACGTGGTCAAGTCTTGGCGCAATAACTGGGAGGGCTTAACGGTGTTCTTTGAGTATCCGAAAGACATCAGAAAAGTCATATACACTACCAATGCTATTGAGTCACTGAACAGTGTGATTCGGACAGCGGTGAATAAGCGTAAGGTGTTCCCATCTGATCACGCAGCTTTCAAGGTAGTCTATCTAGCAACCCAGCAGGCATCCAAAAAGTGGTCGATGCCAATCCGTAACTGGACGTCTGCTCTTAATCGCTTTATGATTATGTTTGATGATCGCATCAGCAGGCATTTAATCTAAATGGCAGTTACACAGAATTCGGGATGGGCTCACTCACTTGGCATAGGTTGATTAATGCGCTCAGAGCCCCGCCAATTATCATATGCTTCAGAAAAATCATCGAGCACTTTATACCACTCATTATCTTTTATGCTTGAACTGATACTCATCTTAAACTCTTCGATTGCTAAGGCATTTAAGTTGTCACAAATATCGGAGCAGTTTTTATTAATATTTCGAGTAAACTTATTTAAATTATTATCGGCGTTATCTAAGTCATATTTGAAATTATTTATTTTTTCAGCTTCTACTATATAATGCCCAACGATCATCTCTTTTTTACTTTCGTGTTCGTTGTTCATATAGTCCATAAAAAATCTGGACTGTAAAAACCAGTTGGTTTCTGTCGTTCTACCTGTGATGTCAGATTGAGACAATAATGCTTGAAACATCGACTCATTATTAAAGAAGGGTTTTTTGATGGTATCAACCAGCTTAACCCCCTGCTTTATCGTAGTGTCTGCCAACTCTATATTATTTTGTATACCGCGTAAGATGCGCTCTGTTTGCAAATGGACATCTTCTTCAAGTAAGCGACTTTCTGCTTCAGATGAATAAGTATTCACGTCGATTAAAGCAGAATTTAACGTTAACTCTAGCTTTTTAAGCTGCGAGGTTAGATTGGTTTTATCCGCCTCTAACACACTCAGTCTTTCGGCAGTCTTAGTTATTTTTGCTTGTAACTCACTTAGTAATTTCCCGGTCTCCGCAGCATATTTCTCATGAGCGTGTTGCTGTGTGATTAGGCTTTTCTCCAACTCATTTTTCTTGCTTTCAAGCCCTACTAGCTCGGCATATTCTTTTTCAATAAATACATGGTAATCATCAATGCGACGCTTTGCTCGTTCAGCAGTTAAAAGCTCCGAGTCTAAAAACTCAATATCAGCATTTATGCTATTTAGAACACTAGGGTCATAGCCTTCGTCTTCGACTGCTTGACTTTTACGTTCTGTCGCTTCAGCTAAGAGAATTTTATACTGTTCTTTAGCTTTATCTGATTGGGTTTTTAAATCCTCTAAACGTTCCTGCTTTTCTTGGTTTAATTTATCACTATCAATCGTATGAGTCTCATCTAATGCACTCAACTGATTTTGCTCTTCTAAGTCTAGAGCTTCCAGTTCTATATTGAGATGGGTTAGCTGATCAGCTAACATTTTTATTTGATTTTGCATCTCTGATATACGCTTTTGCCTCTCGTCTTCTGCTTGAATATGTAGATAACGTGCATGATCCTCTAAAACTTCAATTTCATTTTCTATTTTTTGTTCAGTAAGCTGTAATTGAGTTATCTCTTGACCATTTTGTTTTTTGCGTTTATTCAATTTATTGAGCGTATTCCCTAGTTCAGCCAAATCAGTATTGCTTGATTCTATCTGTTGCTCATGGCTCAGTATTTCTTGGGCAATGTCAGCATGAGTACGGATATCCGGGGTTGGTATAGCATTAGTATTAAGCCTTAGACCGTACAAACCCTCATGATCAGTATCAACTACGCTATACTCTTCACCATCTGCTAGCCAATCAGGGTTTAAATCCGCGCGGCTTAACAGCGTAGGATTAATTGTTTTACGTATTTGATTAACGGTATGATATAGCTTGTCGTTTGCTTCGCTTTGGATCAAAAAGCTAAATAAGGTATCACCTTGTACTAAAGATTCTAGGTGTAGCTTGTCATCTTGATGCTTGTTAATGGTGTCATTAATGAGACGTTGTTGATTTAACTGGTTATCTATCTCATTTTTTATATTGGCTTGATCTGCCTGTGCCTTTTTTAGCTGGAATTGGTCGCCTTTTAGCGTTTTACGCAAGCTGGCTATTTCGCTAATATTGTTATCAATAGCGTTTCGTGAGGACTGACTCAGTGCTAGATTGCCAGCCTTTGCTTGCTTAGTCGCTATCTCTATTTTAGTTTGGCTAATCTCGTTTTTTACGTTTTCGCTTTGTATCCGAAATTGCGACTGCACGCGTTGCTTCTCGTTAGACAATCTATTTTCTATATGTCGTTTTTTTTCACTAAACTCTAAATCAGTCGCACTCTTGGCTTTATCGATTCTATTGACTGCCTCATCGTACGTTTTTTCAAGGTTGCGAACTTCATCTTTAAATATGGCTTGAATTTTCTCTAAGTTTGTTTCTGCTTCTTTTAATTGCTGTTGATAGACTGTCAAGGTCTGTTGTTTGTTGCTCTTTTGCGATTGCAAACTATCTATTTGCGCAACACGCTCTTTTAACTTAAACATAGGCTCATATTTATACTTATCTTGAGTTCCTTTTTCAAACGCCTCTTTTTTATTTTCAAGATTCACTATCTCATTTGCCGCTAGCTTAATATTCGAGTCTAGTTTACCTTTAGCCGAATACCACATGGTTTCTTTATCACGGGCTTCTCTTTCCACATTACTATATTGATTATCAAGCGCTTTATTTTCTTCACTCTTATCAATGACTTCATTACCAATCTTGGATAATAAGATCGAAGCTTTATGTCTTATGTCAGCAAGCTGCTGTTGATGAGCAATATTGTCACTTAAAGATTGGATTAATGTCTCAAATTTTGGTTTAAGCGCTTCTATTTGTTGCCACGTTTCACGCTGACGCACCCATTTGGCGGTATCAATATTTACCGCATCTAACTTCAGCTCATCACTACTTAGCATGTCCTGCGTTTTCATAGCTTCTACTAAAAAAGCACATATATCATCAAATTCCAGCTGAGTTTGAAAAACATTATTAACAATAGGAGAAAAACCAAAAAATGTGGCGTGTGGATCTGACGTAAGCGCATAATCAGGACGATATTTCGCAATGGTTCTACGAGCTTGTGCAGATGTTATTTTTAAGCGCTTCATTGGGCAGTTGCTAATAATCGCTTCATACTCTAGCTGACTGATATTACTTGATACCTGTAGTCCTCGCGACTTAATAGCATGCATGACCTCTGAGCTTGTTTTAAAGTAAAGCTCATCATTTCTTTTACCGATAAACCAATCCTCTTTATAACTACTATTTATAAAGTTAAATATCTGCTTTTTATCCTGACTACTTAAGATGACACAACGTGATTGACCATCTCGTACGTATTCATAAACGATATAGCTATTATCATAAGGTAGATAAAACTCAATAAAGCTTTTGTTCACTTCAGACTTTCTGGCAATAGCACTCAAGGGTACGCCATAAAATGGAGCAATAGCTCCCATTAGAGTCGTTTTACCAGCGGAGTTATGCCCTGTTAAAATACAGTTGTTATCAACATTTAGTAGATGAGCTTGACCTTTTAGATAGCTATTAATCAATGCTACACGGAGTAATCGATTAGGTGATTGCCCTTGTGTACTTGACTGGGTAATAGGTAGATATTCATTAACTTGTGTATTATCTGAGAGTACGTTATGACTAGATGCTGATTGAGAAAAAGTGTTCAAAGGGAGATCCTCTATATCATTCACTTATTAAAGCTTCGATGTTATTTAATTTGTCTTTTTTAGATATAAAATTGGATAAATACTATGTACTTAATAATAGACTTATGACGATTGTTTTGCCATAGGCATAATAATGTTCTTTATAAGCTGGAGGCTAGTATATTTGAAATCTATCAAACTCAAAGTTCTAATACTTCTTACAGTCAATATCTCAAAGCAATAACAGGCTGGCTCGTTACTAAACCATTAAGGGTATAAAGCTGATAGGACTAATTAGTCGAGAATTGAAGAGGCACAATTATATCCTGCTGTCTTGCACTCGAGTAAAGAAGGACTTGGCTAATTCTAGCTTATGACAACCATTTAAAATATAACTTACCAGATGATAGAGCCTTTAATCTTATGGTGATAGGAATACCTATAATATCTATACATCTAATAAATCCACTTTACCTCGATAGGTCAAAAAAGCCCTAAATGCTAATATTTATATAGCATGTAGGGCTTAGGCATGAAGTTTAGTTTTCTTAGGTGATGTTTTTAATATCAGGGTTTGATTCAATCATTCACATATCAAAAATCTTACCTCGATTCATAATATTATTAGGATCAAATACTTTTTTGACTTGTTTCAAATAATCAATCTCAAGCGGACTACGGCTGTATTGTAGATAGGGCTTTTTGGTCATACCCACGCCATGCTCGGCAGATACTGAGCCACCATATTTCTGCACCGTCTCAAACACGTATTTATTAACGATCTGACATTCGCTAAAGAAGTCATCTTTACTCATGTTTTCAGGCTTTAAGATATTTAAATGCAAATTACCATCGCCAATATGACCAAACCAGCAGACTTCAAAGTCAGGGTAATTGCTGCTGACAATCTCATCAATCTCTTCGATAAAGTCAGGGACATAACTGATCAGCACTGAGACGTCGTTTTTATACGGAGTGAATACTGAGATGGTCTCAGAGATGTATTCACGCAGCTTCCAGAGTTCTGTCGCTTGCGTGAGGTTCTGGCTCATGACTCCATCAACCACCCAACCTTGCTGCATACACTCTTCAAAGATGGCCATGGCTTTGTCCATAATCGGCTCGTATGGCGCTTCAAACTCTAGCAAAGTATAGAACTTAGTGCGCGACTCAAATGGCTCTTGTACTTGACCATGAGCCATTAGCTTATCAATCGCCACATCATCAAAAAACTCAAACGCCGTGAGATCAATCTTGGCTTGAAAAGCAGATAGCACATTCATCACATCATTAAAGCTATCCATGCCAAGCACCATGACATTTAAGTCTTGTGGTAAGCGGTCTAGCTTAATCTGAGCGTGAGTGACTAACCCTAAAGTACCTTCACTGCCAATAAATAACTGCCTTAGATCATAACCGGTAGCATTTTTCACCATACCGCGGTTAAGATGCAAGATATCGCCTTTACCAGTAACCACGGTCAAGCCCATAATCCATTGACGGGTCATGCCATAGCGAATAACTTTGATACCACCTGCGTTAGTGCCGATATTGCCACCGATTTGGCTTGAACCTGCTGAGGCAAAATCAACCGGATAGTATAAGTCTTTCGATTCAGCGAACTGCTGTAGTTGTTCGGTGACGACGCCAGCTTCAATCTCAACCATACGATCAGCGGGATAGAAGGTGCCGATTTTATTCATCTTATCCATGCTAACGACAATCTCGCCATTAGCCGCTACGGCGCCAGCAGAGAGGCCGGTTCGCCCGCCACTTGGCGTTAATACTACGTTGTGCTCATTAGCTAACAGTACGATAGCTTGCACTTGCTCAGTAGTTTTTGGAAAGACAATAGCGGAGGCCGCAGGGGCGAAATGCTTGGTCCAGTCTTTACCCCAATGCTCTAAGCTCTCGCTATCGATTTTTATTTGGCTGGGGTCGAACTGATGACTGTCTATTAAAACTTTCAGAAGTTTATTCACTAAAAACACTTCCTAATACAATGAATTAGGTTTATGAAGCTATTACTAGATTAATGAAATTCATCTAGTAATAGTAAATTATATGTACCGAGTATTTAAATAGAAGATTTTAATCTACATAAGCATTCGTGAATGCTTTTAGCTTGTTGATCAGCATACAAAGCTAATTCATCATATACATGTACTCCAAGTGCTTTTTCAAATTCGTTTTGATTTGAATTACCTTCATAACTGCTTTGTTTATCATCGTGCAGATTAGACTGAAAAATTCCTGCAGCGCTTACTGGTAAAAAGTCCTCATAAACGATGGGCTCAAGACGAACAATACCCTGCTCAATCAATTGAGTCATGGTTTGCTTTGAGATAGAGTCATCCAAATAACTTTCTTCTAAAGAATTTAGATTTAACTCAGAGTCCGCATTACTTAGATATGGAGAGTCATTGACCGCTTGATAGTAAAAATAAGCTAATCCTTCATCATGTAGCGTTCGATAGTCATCAGGAAAAGCTTCAAATACACTTTCTAAGATTTGATAATACTCTACTGCATTGTTTTCATTAGGCGTCACGCCCAGTTGTTCACGAGCTTGATTGAGCAATTGGTCATATAGCGATCTACCCTTTGGTGTCAAAGCTACACCGCGCTGTTCAATTTCACCAAAGCGCGCAGTATGATGACCCTTTTCATAGTCACCTTCTGGGTTTTTGAAGCTAACCGTTTCTTCTAGCGCTTTAAAGCTTGTCTGTCTTAATAAAATTGGACAATTTCGCTTTGGCGGCCCTTCGATAATTGCTTTTGGCGGAATGCCTTTTGCCAGCATACCTTGCTGCACAGTATCTATATCTAATGTTCTAGGTGTTAAATGATTGATATGCGGACCTTTAAAACCGATGACATCAGCAATAAGTCCATGCTGCTCTAACAAGCGCTGATAGAGTTTCTTTGAAACAGGCGTTTTGTCATGCCAGCGAAAAGTTTCTAATGCTTCTTTGACAAACTGATTACCTTCTTCTAAGGTTAAACTACCTTGTTCTTCAAAGCTCTCGATAAGACTAATAACATTAGCGGTAAATATTTGACGATTAGCTAATGCATCTATAGCTTCTTTTTTTAATATCTCATCACCAATTAAATCTAGACGCAATAAAGAGGTGAAAACTCTAAATGGGCTTTGATTTAAGTCTTGCGAATCAATGGCCCGAAAAGCCGTAGAGTGAACTGGCACGCCAGCGGGTGCTAAATCATAATAGCCAACAGGATACATACCCATGACAGCAAAGAGACGACGCATCATATGGAGCTCAGCCGCCGTTCCCAATCTAATCGCTCCGTGACGCTCCATGCTAATTCTATCAATCTCTCCAGTATGCTCTAACTGCTCCTTAATCTCTGGATGTTGGCTCAACACCTCCGTATTTACTTCAGCGACTAAATCGAGCAAGTCACCATACAATGGAACTTCAGATTGATACATGGCTGACATGGCCATTGAGAACTCATGGCGAATAGCATTGCTACCCTTTAACTTATTGCTTTCCATAACATTTTTATTATTGTTCATAAGTATTTATCCTTTTTTAAATCTTAAATACAGATATAAACTGCGAAGGCAACAACCATTAGCAGTGCAGACTAGACAGCGGGGTTTTCATCAGGAATAGCGCCGAGTACCTTCTTTAAGATATCAAGGCCGGCTTTTAGCGTTTCAGGCTCTATAGTCAGTGGTGGTAACAGACGAATAACATGTCGATGCTTACCACTAGGCATGAGCAATAGGCCCTGCTCACGCGCTTGGTTTAAAACGCGCGCCATTATACTCGGATGAGTGC
Organism: Psychrobacter sp. Arc9; assembly: GCF_041431295.1. Lineage (NCBI taxonomy): Bacteria > Pseudomonadati > Pseudomonadota > Gammaproteobacteria > Moraxellales > Moraxellaceae > Psychrobacter > Psychrobacter sp. Arc9. The sequence continues at coordinate 16,200 of NZ_JASMRK010000021.1, forward strand.
CGTATTCAGAATGACGAAGCTCAATACCGCGCATAGCACCAATACCAGTGAGACCATACAACCAAGGCGAAACGCCTTCTTCTTGCCACTGAGCAATGGTATTCTCAATCGTTTGTGTATATTGATTGGCAGATTCCCATATCTCATTCTCTTGCATGATATCTATAGTTGCATTCGCTGCTGCACAAGCAACCGGATTACCTGAATAAGTACCTCCCAAGCTACCTTTAGGTAAGCCATTCATCACACTAGCTTTACCTACTACAGCACCTAAAGGCAATCCTCCTGCGATACTTTTACCTAGTAGTATCATATCCGGTTCAATGCCTAAGTGCGGAAATGCAAATGGTGACCCTGTACGACCATAGCCTGATTGAATTTCATCCATAATCAGCAAAATACCGTGGTCATCACAGAAAGCACGTAGATATTTAGCGAATGATGGCGACATTAATTGGAAACCACCTTCACCTTGTACGGGCTCTGCGATAATGGCGCCAATATTGTTGACATCCGTTTCTACTTCAAATAAGCGGTTTAAGGCATCAATGGCCTGCTGATCACTAACTTCATTATCTGGGCTGGGAAAAGGAATATGGTAGACGCAGCTCGCCAAAGGCCCTAGCCCACGCTTATAGGGAGCAACCTTACCATTCAGATTAACAGCAGCAAGTGTACGTCCATGAAAGCCACCATCAAAAGCGATGACGCCGACACGATTGGTTTTGAGACGAGCAACTTTTATGGCATTCTCGGTAGCTTCTGCACCACAGTTAGTTAGCATACCTGCAAGCTCACCACTAATAGGTATGAGTTCACATAATCGCGGCATAAAAGTTTGATACGGTGTATGAGCGGCCGCATTATAGGCGTAATGAATGAGGGATTGGGTTTGGTTAATAATCGCACTAACAATATGAGGATGACAATGTCCAAAATTTAAGACCCCTATACCACCGACAAAATCGATATAGCACCGGTCATTGGTGTCCCAAACTTCTGCATTAACGCCTCTAGTCAATGTTACTGGGTGTACCATTGTAAAAGCATCAGTAACGCTATACATCTTATCCATGAGCTCTTTTCTCTTCCTTAAGTTAGATACTCATTTCAACAAAATATCAGCTACTCAACAAACGAATAATAGTTGTGCTTGCATTCCTTTTATTCATTGCAGCAATAATTTCATACTGCAGTATTATTAAAAATAGCAGACCCAATTAGCCAACTATATTGACTTTGAGAGATATAAATCAATCAAAACTGTGTTTTTACTAGAACTAAAAAGTAATTGTTTTTGATTTAAATAGATGTTTGATAAGGTATTAATTTAGGATCAACTCCATATACGCAATAATGGTTAGAAAGTTAATTTCTATTCGTTACTAGGCTCAGTATAACTTTCGATATAATTTGAAAGCCACTCCAAAACCGTCCTTACTTTGTAAGAGTTACCTAAGGATAGTGGATATGTAACATAGTATGAGCCTCGACCTTGCATTACATAATCAAATACCTTTACCAGGTTTTTAGACTGCAACTCAGACTTTATAAAATGAGATGGAACTAAAGCTATACCGTAGCCAGCTAAAGCTGCTGAAATACAAGCTTGAAAGGTATCAAAACGTGGCCCATCGATTGTTCCTTCAATATTAAGGTCCTGCTGCTTAAAGTATTCATACCATGCATTAGGCCTTGAGTTAAACTGTATGAAATTATAGTTATCTATGTTTTTGAAACACATATCTAAATTCTGGAAATATGTCGGATTACAGACAGCAATACTATATTCATCGAATAACTTAACAGTCTCCATTCCATCCCAAATTCCCGTACCGTATAAAAAGGCAATATCTACATTTTGATCTTCTGAAAAGAACGGTCCTACCTGCTCTATTATCTCTAAGTTAATTAAAGGGTGCTCTTCACTAAGTCCCTTCAAAGCAGGAATCAACCAACGGGAACATAAGGTAGGATGCGAGACGACTCTAAGTAGTTCGCTATCATCATTGTGTGACAGTAAATTAGTGGTCGCCACCTCAATAAGCTTTAAGATGTTCAACACTTCAACATAATAAACCTTGCCTGCAGGTGTTAAAGAAATCTGCCTTGATGTTCGATAAAACAAGGCCGTATTTAACATCTCTTCTAACTGAGTCACTTGTTTACTAACTGCACTTTGAGTCATGTGCATTTCTTGAGCAGCATAGGTAAAGCTAGAATGCCTAGCAGCAGTCTCAAAGCATTGTAAAGCTTTAGTTGAAGGATAAGCTCTAAAACCCAAAGAACTACTCGTATCAGTTTTCATAATTTATTCTTAATCCAAAACATTAGTTATAATTGTATATATCCATCAGTAAGAAAAAAAGGAATGCTTTCCATAATTTTATTCGCTTGTTCCAACAATTTATGATGTTTAATATCTTTAAATCATATATAGATTCTGCTCTTAGGTATGCAAACAATAATTGTGCAAGCCTATAGCTGAAAAATATGAGCTACACAGAAGTAGGCAATGGAATTGTCTACAGTCACAGTACTCTCCTAGCTACACTAAAATTAATTTACATCAAAAAGGAGTGGACAATGGAATGTCTACAATCACAATATTCTCTTGACCATCTCAATAACATCGCTTTTGCAATATGTATTAAGTATTGTAAATAATCGGAGATAGCAATGAGAAAAATTTGGCGTTGGTACATGAGTATGTCGTTCATGGTCAAAATGACCGGCGGCTTTTTAATCGGAATCTTGCTTGGAATTGTACTTGGTGAACATAGTAGCTTTCTAGCGCCACTTGGTACACTATTTTTAAACTTATTGAAAATGATCGTGATCCCACTTGTAATATTTTCTTTGATGGTAGCGGTTAATCACTCAAATCCTAAAGAATTAGGCCGTATAGGATTAAAAATATTTCCCTTCTACCTTTTTTCAACAGGTATTGCAGTAGTAATCGGCATCATCTTAGCTAAAGTCACAAACCCAGGGGCTGGTTTTTCTTTGCCTACAGAAGTTGTTATGGATGCTCCTGTTCGCCCCTCCTTTATAGATACAATACTGAATATGGTGCCGAGTAATATTTTTAATGCTCTTGCTCAAGGCAATATTCTAGCAGTAGTTTTTGTTTCCGTCATAGCTGGCTTAGCTATTTTGTTTATGCGCCATTCATTGGATAAAAAACAGCAAGAAATGGGAGAGTTCTTATTTAAACTCCTCGAAGCTTGTAACGAAGTAATATCTAAAATCCTTAATGGTATCTTGATATATGCGCCTATTGGAGTGTTAGGTATTACGGCTAATACATTTGGAACTCAAGGACTAGACACTGCTATCGCTCTTGGGAAATTTATCGGCACTTCCTACCTTGGAGTAATTATCCTGGTTGGAGTTGCGTTCCCAATAATGATGAAAGTGTTTGGTATTAAAGTTATCCAATTCTACAAGGATATTAAAGAAGCTGCTTTTACATCATTTGTCACCAGTAGTAGCATCGGTACTTTACCAGTTACTATTAAATGTGCAGAAAAGGCTGGTATTGGTGAACGAGTTGCAAAGCTCACATTGCCTATCGGCGCAACAATAAATATGAATGGTACAGCAATACGATTTGGTGTTGCAGTTATTTTTGCCGCAGAAATTATGGGTATGACGTTATCAACGCCAGAGTTAGCTACTATCGTTATAATAGGTACTATGGCAGCTGTTGGTACTGCTGGCGTGCCAGGAGCTGGATTAATTGGCATGTCTATTGTCTTTACACAAGCAGGCTTACCGATTGAAATCGTTGCACTTACAGCAGGTATTAATATTTTAGTAGATATGATTTTCACTTTTGGCAACGTTGTTGGTGATTTAGTTGGTGCCAAAATAGTTGATCAGACTGAGAAGTGGAAAGGAGATACTGTTGAGGAAAACCAAGTAATTGTCACTTCAGAAGCTGTAATGTAAGGAGCTAATTATAATTTATTAGATTTTGATAACTAAAATCAATTTGGGTTGATTGCTATTAAATATGACTCTCGGTGAAGGAAAAATATTTACTATCATATCAACCTATAAACCAACTTTGATTAGCTTACTTTAGTTATTGAGTTTAGTTGATAATAGAGCCAAAACAAAAAAACCCTTACAGCCAAAGGCTTGTGAACTGACCCCCATAAGTTGGACACAACTTTTGGGGGTCAGTTCACTTGTAAGGGTTTTTTATTCTCTAAACTTTATTAAAATATAACACTATAAAAATTATTTAATACTTTGTTATCTGAACAGCCCGACTCTATCGGAAGCTTCTTTGATGGTTGGATTAAGCTTTACATTTGCACTGAGACAGGAATGGCGTGGTCTATGTATTTTTAATATCATGATCGCAGGGTTTCAGGTGAGGTGCCCATCTTTGACACTATGGCTTGGATGACCATCCAAGTGAAAAACAGTCGTTTGCTACCTCAGTCAGCATGCAAACGGCGCGCTCTTTAATCTCGGAAGTTTAGACTTCGGTTTTCATTGTTCTATTCTTTCAGAATATTTAATCTCCAGCGGTTTAGTCCAATTTTATTATGCTAATTCTGGAAGATGTAGCTTGATTCTTATCGTTAAGATACTTGATTAAAACCTCCCAAATCTATTCCTACATATTTGACAGCATAGCTTAACGGTAATCATCCCAACCATAAGACACCTAATAAATAGAATTAAGCTGCGTGGTTTAGTTTCTGTATAGGCGTAAAGCCGCCGTTGCCCATGTTAGGACGTTCGTTATTGTAGTGGTACAACCAATTCTCTGCTTGCTGACGGACTTGATCTAGGTCAGTAAACAACTCTTGGTTCAACCAATCATACCTCATCGTTCTATTGTAACGTTCAACATAAGCATTTTGCTGTGGGTTGCCAGGTTCAATATAGCTTATCGTAATACCTTGTTCTTCCGCCCAGTCTTTAAGTGCATTGCTGATGTATTCAGGGCCGTTATCACATCTTACTTGAACCGGTTTACCTCGACATTCAATCAGCTGATTCAGACTGCGTATCACTCTTTGAGCCGGTAGTGAGAAGTCAATCTCGACCGTTAAAGCTTCTCGGTTGTAATCATCAATCACGTTAAACAGTCTAAAGGCTCGTCCATCGGTTAGGGCATCGTGCATAAAATCCATGCTCCAGCTTTGGTTTGGCGCTACAGGTACAGCAAGTGGCACTGGTTTGTTACGTTTGATACGCCGCTTAGGCTTGATCCTAAGGTTTAGTTCAAGCTCACAGTAGATGCGATACACACGCTTATGGTTGTACGGCAGTCCTAGCACGTTGCGTAAGGTTAAAAAGCATAAGCCAAAGCCCCAATTCTTGTTCTGGGTAGTCAGCTCTATAAGCAAATCTGCTATTTGGCTGTTCTCATCAGAGGCGACTGACTTATGGTAATAGCAGGTCACGCTGATGTTAAATGTACGGCAAGCCATGCGGATGCTTATGCCACGATCTTCAATGTAGTGACAAGCAAGCTCTTTGCGCCTTACTGGCGCTACCACTTTTTTGACATGGCATCCTGTAGTATGTCTGATTTAAGACACTCATCAGCATACATCTTCTTTAATCGGGCATTCTCAACTTCAAGCTCTTTGAGACGACTGATAAGCGCCGCATCCATGCCACCATATTTAGACCGCCAGTTATAGAACGTGCTTTGGCCGACATTGTGCTCACGGCACAGCTCAGTAATGGGCACACCCTGTTCTGCTTGTTTGAGGATGTTGACGATTTGGTTGTCGGTAAAGCGTGACTTTTTCATGAGTTTCTCCTGCTGGTAGTTTAGCAGTTAATCTCTACTTCTAAGTGTTCTTGTTTTTAGGGGGGGGATTACCACTAGACTTAAACCAAGCGGTGTGCTGTTTCATTCTGACCAAGGGTCGCACTACACCAGTGAGAAATTCGCTGACGCGATAGCTGATTATGAGGGTATGAAACAAAGTATGAGCCGTCGTGGTAATTGTTGGGACAACGCACCCACTGAGCGCTTCTTTAGAAGCTTTAAGACAGAATGGATGCCAAAGGGTGGCTACGAGGATATAGCTGAAGCATCAAGTGCTATTAGCGATTATATCTGGGGCTACTACCAAACGGTGAGACCGCACAGCTTCAATAATTATTTACCGCCGGCTGAAAAAGAAAGACGTTACTTTAATCAAAACCTCTTATCAGGTGTCCTAAATTAGTTGACCACTACAATGCAGACTATTGCTAAGACACGGGACACAAGAGTAGGAATAGATGACGAAGAGTTTATTCCTGGCATGGTTGCTTGTGCTGTACTCATTCCCAATGATGAAAACAAAACGTTTGCTACAGTATTTACCCATGGCCCAACGGTAAGAAAAACTTTGGATGAGCTTTTAGAATATGTACCTATTATGCGAGAAGCTGCTCTCGAGCTATCCGTTACTTTTAATCAGGACTATGATTAAGCTTCTAAAAGACTTAGTTTATTTCTGTTAGATAATTATAGGTGTAGAGATTTTAAACTAGTTTCTTGAATGCACTCTTAACGATTTAAGCAAGCATGATCAATAACAATTAAGTGTGCAGCTTTTTTTAATTAATAGTAAGTACAGTTAATAATAGACATGTTCTCAGTCCTATCTGATGTATTAGTATTTACAAAACATCTAAAAGCTTTTCCTACCCATCTTTAGAATTTTATATTCTTTATTTTTTGAGATTAGTAAGTGAAGTTATAGAACTCTGATGCTAGGCAGGAGGCAGTCCTAAATAAGCTTTAGTTAATAACTTTTCTAGCTCATCATAATTATATTCTCTAGGATTAGAGTAAGGACTATCACAAACAATTCTTGCTACTTCCGATGGACCTTCTTTAGGCAAACCAATATCTTTTAGCGCCAAATCAATACCTAAAGACTGATTTAGGCGGTAGATTACCAAGCCAACTTCTTCACAGCTACTGACACCAAAAGCTTCTGCCAGTCTATCCATGGCTTCAATATCAGCGTGACGGTTGTAATGTACTGAATATGCAAGCGTAATGGCATGAGCCTGTGCATGCGGTAAATTGAAAGTACCACCTAAGACATGACAGATTTTATGGTGAATGGCCATTCCAACTGAACCAAGACACACACCAGCAAGCCATGCACCATAGCTTGCTTTTTGACGGGCTGAGATATTGGTGAGATCTCCGACAATCACAGGCAAGGAAGACTGTAATGCTTTAATAGACTCAATCGCCATCAGGCTAATAATTGGGTTTTTGTCCTTAGCATATAACGCTTCTACAGCATGCGCCATGGCATTCATACCTGAGCAAGCTGAGATTTTAGCGGGTAATGTTAGATTCAAATTTGGATCATAAATCACTACTTTAGGTAGTACATGATTGTCTTTACCAGTGGTTTTTAGATTGTTTTCCGTAAAACCATAAATGGATGTCATTTCGCTACCAGCATAGGTAGTGGGTATAGCAACGATAGGCAAATGTGTCTTTAGAGCAATTATTTTGGCAAGACCAATCGTAGAGCCACCGCCCAAACCCAGACAGCAATCAATGTCATTATCTTTGGCAAACTCCACCGCCTTGCCTGCCACCTCTACTGGCACATGCATTACTGCATGCGGATACACGCCTGCACAGACTTCTTGCAGCTCTTTTGCCAATTGACGACCCGCCTCTTCTTGACCAGGTGTCGTAATCACCAAAACCTTCTGATAACCATGCTGAAGTAGGATATCTTTGACTTCATTTGACTTGCCCACGCCAAAATGAACATCAATTGGTAGAGCCTTGTAATGAAATTGTTGCATGAGTTCATCCTTGAGCAAGTCAATATTAGGGAGGAAGCTTAATGAGTAGTGAGTATTTTTTCAATATACTCAAACCTTAACTTTAAAAAATAAAAACAGTTTTTAATATGTAAAAACCCCATAAGTTAATAGCTTACGGGGTCCTATACTAGAACGATATTTTGTTCATTAAAATATCTATTTTAGTAATGCCACAATTAGAAACAATACAATGCAATTCCAGTTATTAACTCTTTATGAGAGCAAAGTAATCCCCACAAACACACCGCTAATAATTACTCCAGATATTGCAAACCAAATTAGACAGTAACCCATAATATCTCTAGCCGATAATCCCGCAATACCAAGTAAAGGAAGTGCCCAAAATGGTTGAATTTGGTTTGTCCATGCATCTCCCCAGGCAAATGCCATAATTGCTTGCGGAATATCAGCATCCATAGCGTATGCTGCTTGCATCATGACAGGCCCTTGAATTGCCCACTGTCCACCACCAGAAGGAATGAAGAAGTTTACAAAACCAGCTGCTAAGAAAGTCATTAGTGGAAAAGTTTCTGGAGTAGCAATATTGATAAAACCGGCTGCAACAATATCTACCAAACCTGAACTAGCCATCATACCGGCAACACCAGCGTAAATAGGAAACTGAATTATAATCCCTCTAGCAGCAACAACAGCATCTTTTACAGTATCTAGAAAAGCCATAGGACTTTTTTGAAAAACTAAAGCAAGTGTAAAAAATAAAATAATTACAGTATCAAGTGTTAGTGAGAAATCATTACTTATAATCGAACTACCTATGAATAACACAGGAACAATTGCTAGAACCCAATTAACCCAACGACTGTGCTCTAAACGTTCCGCAAAGCTAGTTGGCTCTTTAGACTCTAAGACATGCTCATGTTCAATATCATCAACAAACTCAATCACATCTTCTTTTTTAACTTTAATGAATGCATACAATGCGATTAAAGCGACAAGTATCAACCCAGAAATAGCAAGGTTCCAACTTGAAAACAAAGTTTGTGAAACTGGTATGATACCAATCTGCTCTTCCATAAAATGACCAGGTGTAGCAATCACTAAAGGTATTGATGAAGACGGACCACGAATGATCTCACCGCTGTAGGCAGCGGCTACTATCAACGGAAAGTGTACTCCTTTTATTCTTTTCCCCATTTCTCGTGCTAGTAAAGCACCGACAACTAACCCAAATGCCCAGTTGATATAGCATGATACAAAAGATACTAAAGCAACCAATAATATTGCCTGTCTAGGACTTTTTGGAATAGTTGTTACCTTTCCTAGCAAATCTTTTACTATGGGCGTCTGTGCTAAAGTAAAGCCCGTTATTAGCACTAATGCCATCTGCATACCAAATTTGAATAATGAAGTAAATCCTTCACCCCAGTGATTCGACATTTCAATTGGAGATTGTCCAGCGAATATAATACCGCTAAAGAAAATCATTACAGTTAGTAGGATTGCTAAGATATAAGCATCTGGTAGATATTTTTGAGTTAACTTTACTGAGAAGTTAATAATACTGTTCATGTTTCATTCCTTTGAAGTCGATCTATTATTGTGTTAGACACGTTCAATAATTATTGCTATTCCCTGTCCTACACCGATGCACATTGTACATAGCGCATAACGCCCATTAGTGCGAATAAGTTCATACATAGCAGTCATTACAAGACGAGCACCAGATGCCCCTAATGGATGACCGAGTGCAATAGCTCCACCATTAGGGTTAACTCGAGGGTCATCATCAGCTAAACCTAAGTCTCTCATTACAGCCAGCCCCTGAGAGGCAAAAGCTTCGTTGAGCTCAATTACATCTATCTGATCCAGAGTTAGTCCTGCTAGTGCAAGTACTTTCTTTGTAGCAGGTGCAGGAGCAAAACCCATAATGCGAGGTTCAACACCTGCAGTCGCCATAGCAACAATTTTTGCTTTTAATGTCAGGCCATGTTCTGCAGCAGCAGCTTTAGAGGCAATTAGCAGTGCACAAGCACCATCGTTGACACCTGAAGCATTACCAGCAGTAATAGTGCCTTCAGCTTTAACAAATGGCTTAAGTTGATTTAGAGCTTCTAGTGTCGTGCTAGGACGAGGGTGCTCATCAGTATTAATAGTTAAGCTATTACCTTTACGCTGGGAGATATTTACGGGAGTAATCTCAGTTTTAAAAAAACCTGACTTTATTGCTGCTGCTGCTCTTTGTTGACTAAGTAATGCAAACTTATCTTGATCATGACGATTAATTTTAAAGACGTTTGCAACATTTTCTGCCGTTTGAGGCATACTATCTACCCCATACATTTCCTTCATTTTAGGGTTAATAAAACGCCACCCTATCGTTGTATCTTCAATATTATTATCCCTACTAAAAGCTTTCGTTGCTTTTGGCATGACAAAAGGTGAACGTGACATACTCTCAACACCACCTGCGATAACCAGTTGTTGCTCACCTGCTTTAATTGCACGTGCAGCGATACCTATGGTATCCATTCCTGATCCGCATAATCTATTCACCGTGTTGCCTGTAACCTCAATCGGTAAGCCTGCTAGCAATGCTGACATACGAGCAACGTTCCTATTATCTTCTCCTGCTTGGTTAGCACAGCCATAGACAACATCGTCAACTTTTTGCCAATCAACTTTAGAGTTACGCTCAATCAGTGCTTTGATAGGTATTGCTCCAAGATCGTCAGCTCTAATACTAGATAGACTCCCTCCGTAACGACCAAAGGGTGTGCGTATAGCATCGCAAATATATGCATCTATAATTTCTGTGTTCGAATTTGACTGAGTCATAAAACATCCCTATTTATTAATATATAGCCGTAATAATATTTGTTCTTCTTATTAGTCACTTAAAGCTAAGATTAATGGCGCATCTGTAATAGCTTGAAGGTCTTCTAGTGTCATGCCTTCTACGATATCTATGACTTGAAGCCCTTCCTCAGTCACATCTATACTGGCATACTCTGTATATATACGATCAATGCAGCTAAGTCCTGTTACAGGAAAGCTTAAACTTTTCACAATTTTTGGATGACCATTTTTTGTCTGATGTGTCATCATCACATATACTTTTTTAGCTCCTACAGCTAAATCCATTGCACCGCCAACTGCAGGAATAGCACCTTCCTTTCCAGTACTCCAATTAGCCAAGTCGCCATTAGCGGCAACTTGGTAAGCACCTAATACACATAAATCAATATGTCCGCCACGCATCATGGCGAAGGAGTCTGCGTGATGAAAATAACTTCCTCCGCGCAAAAGACTGACATACTCTTTACCTGCATTAATAAGATCTTCGTCTTCTTCATTTTCAGCTGGAGCTGGTCCCATGCCTAGCAATCCGTTTTCACTATGCAGAAAATAGTCTTTATCTTCCGGTAAAAAGTTAGCTATCTGAGTAGGTAGACCGATACCTAAATTCACATACCAACCCTCTGGTATGTCACGTGCCACAGCCCGGGCCATCTCTTCTTGGTTCCTTGGAGTAAATCTCATTTAATAACTCCTTTAATAAGATAAATACTTATATGATTAAGCGAATAATATTAATAACGTAACTACTATAATTGTATATTCATACCACAAATCTATACTTGAACGACATGTTGAACAAATATGCCTGGGGTAATAATATGTTCTGGATCTAAGTCACCCAACAAGACTGTTTCTTGAACTTGCGCGATTGTAGTGTCAGCAGCCATTGCCATAATAGGTCCGAAATTCCGTCCCGTTTTACGATAAACCAAGTTACCCCAACGATCACCTTTATAGGCTTTTATTAATGCAACATCAGCTTTTAATGGGTGTTCAAGTACGTATTGTTTGCCATTAATCTCTCGAGTTTCTTTATCTTCGGCAAGCAGTGTTCCATAACCAGTAGGAGTGAATATGGCTCCAAGCCCAGAGCCAGCTGCTTGAATTCGGCAGGCTAAATTACCTTGAGGAACTAACTCAAGTTCAATCTTCCCAGCGAGATATAGTTCATCAAATACATATGAATCATGTTGACGAGGAAATGAGCAAATCATTTTATCAACCTGACCTGCTTTTAATAATGCCGCCAAACCATGAGAACCATTACCAGCATTATTACTAATAATTGTGAGATGCTTCGCTCCATGTTCAATAAGAGCATCTATCAACTCTGCAGGCTGACCAGCATTGCCAAAGCCACCTATCATCACGGTATCACCATCGCTTACCTTGTCGATGGCTTTCTCTATGCTTAAAGCTACCTTATCAATCATTACGTGATTTCCTGCCTATAATCAAAATTACAAAGTAAATCGCTAAATCGATTAGATTTTTGATTCTAAAAAAAATTAATCTAGAGAGTGTTTTGAAATTATTTTTTAATATTCAAAGAATGTATAAGACTATAGGTATTCTGATAAAATATGTCTAAGACTTAATTTGACAGGTTATAATACCTTTTAAGTATGGTGTTAAATTCGTAACCATATATCAGACAAGTATTAATAATTGGTGTATTTCAGCTTTGGATGAGAACGATGGATCTTAGACATTTACGTTATTTCGTTGCAGTAGCTGATTGTCAGAGTTTTAATAAAGCTGCTGATAAACTTCATATATCTCAGCCTCCTCTAAGTAGGCAGATAAAACAATTAGAAGAAGAGTTAGAAATACAATTAATTGATCGCAGTCAAAGACCTCTATCTTTGACTGAAGCGGGAGTTTTTTTCTATGAGCATGCTACTCGTATATTATCCGAAGCAGACTACCTTAAAAGCATGACTCAACGAATGGCTAGAACTCAAAAAACCTTATCGATAGGGTTCGTATCATCGATACTCTATGGAACTTTGCCCAAAGTAATAGGTGGCTTTAGAAAATTTCATCCAGATATAGAAGTGAGGCTTCATGAGTTGAATTCATGGCAACAAATTGAAGCTTTGAAAAGTGGAAAAATTGATGCAGGATTTGGAAGGATGCGTTTTGAAGACTCTTCAATTGATAGAACTGTATTAAGAGAAGAAAAGCTCGTCGCCGCACTTCCTATAAATCACTCTCTAGCCAAGAAAAACCATAAAAGCATTTCACTTTTAGATTTAGAACATGAACCATTACTTTTATTCCCTAAAGAGCCGCGACCTAGCTTTATTGATCAAGTCCTTGATATATTTGATGAACGTAAAATTCACCCAAGTAACTCTAGAGAAGTTCGAGAGCTACAAGTCGCATTAGGTTTAGTTGCTGCCGGAGAAGGATTAACAATCGTACCCCATACTGTAGCTCATGTTCGTAAAGATGAAATCTGTTATATTCCTCTTGATGACCTTCATATAACATCTCCAATCATAATCAGTATGCGACACTTTGAAAAATCTAAAGCTTTGAACACTCTCTTAAAAGTGGCTAAGGAAAATTACGGAAAATGACTAAGGCTATTGACTTGCTTTTGGGAAATACATGTATAAAAACAGAAGTACCTAGCTACTAACTCTTTTCATACATTGAATGAAAGATATATCCTTTATTGCCAATCATTTAAAAGTTTCATTTGTATACCCTTACTTTTAAAATATCTGCTGAAACTATCCGTTTTGATACTATTTTGATACTTCAAATTTATTGATAAGCATATCTACTTGTTGATAGGTATATTTATCTTTTAACCCAACCCTTTAATATAAAAGGCTTTAAGCCAATAATTGCAGCTACTTATCGCCATTCATTGTGTATTGTTGTTGTAAAAACAAGGACTCATAATCCTTTGGTCGTAGGTTCAAGTCCTACTGGGCCCACCATATTTAAGTTTTAATAAAAAAGGCCTTCAAGAGATTGGAGGTCTTTTTTATTGTCTGTTGTTTTTTTAGTAAATAACAACTATGTGTATAAGCATAGATATAGGCACTTTATTCAAGCCTCTTCGCTGACAACGGATAATTATTGATAATTTTGTAGTGCTGTGTTTTTCAGACCTTTTACGAACTGCTACAGCGTAATGTACTAGTTTTAGACCCGAAAAGCCTAACTATTAATATAGATAGGCTTTTCTTAGGTAAACAGGTTTTCTACATCCAAAAGTCAGTAACAGATCTATACACGTAATGACTATCTGTTCGTAGTAGACAGTTTGTATATAATCATTGAAGATGGCTGAATAAAATCCATGCACCGATGGCAATGAGCATCACACCACCAAATATTTCAGCTCTATGACCGATTAATGAACCTAACACCTTGCCTAACATCACCCCTAGCGTGACCATTACTGTAGTGGCCAAGCCAATAAGACCTGCCGCCAGTAAAATATTGACCTTTACAAATGCTAGGCTCACACCGACAGCCATGGCATCGATGCTGGTACCAAATGCAGTTATGGCAAGTTTAAGGAAAGAGTGTCTCGACGGTGCTTCTGCCATTTCATCACTTGGCTTCAGTCCCTCATATAGCATGTGCAGACCGAGAGCTGCAAGAATGACAAACGCGACCCAATGATCCCATGCCTCAATAAAAGACGCATCTATAAAGGATGTGGCAGAGTGACCAATTAACCAACCAATAATCGGCGTGATCGCTTCAATGGTGCCAAAAATAACACCCATTCTGAAAGCTTCGATAAAACGAGGGTTTTTGAGACTTGCGCCTTTACTGATTGCCACGGAAAAGGCATCCGTAGACATAGAAAGCGCAAGTAATAGAAGTGCGATAGGATTCATGTGATTTTCTCTGGTCGAGTATAGAGTCCACGACATAGCCACACCCCCGACCTGCAGTGTAGATATATCGATGGTCTCGCCAACCGAGAGGTGTTCGCACCATGGCATGTGGCCAAGTATGTTGATACGAACGCTTTCGCAGTACGAAAGCAGGCTACTCCCCAAAGAGTGCTTAGATTAGCATTGATACGCTATAAGTCAATCATAAAATACTAAAGAAGAATTTTACACCTGATAAAGCGTGAAGTTGGAAACGCTAGCAAATACTCTTGGAGCAGATGAATGATTTAGAGAGTTATGAACATTAAAAAACCCTTCACGCTAAATTTTCATAGCATGAAGGGTTTTTTAATGCGTGACGCTTTTTAGTAATCCACGGTATAGCTCAAGCCGTAAGTTGTCCCTGAAGCAGGTAAGCGGTTTAAATCGCCAAAGGTCGTTTGATGATACACGGTCTGATAGTCTTTGTTTAAGATATTATACACGCCGTAGCCCATACGTCCGACAGGTAATTTGACTTGCCCAAGCACATCAAAGGTCGCATAGCCTGTCAATGGCTGCGCACTCGCGTCTGGGTCGTTCTGTTGGTCTTTATAAGCCTTGTCGCTACCGCCGACTGCCAGCGCTTGCAAGCGAATGTTACTGCCTTCGCTAAAGTTATACTGCGCGTATGCCGTGCCTTTGAGTGGCGTCAGGCGTACTGCATCCAGCTCCAGCCAGTCGCCGTCTTTTTTGTATTGCCCGCGGGTATAAGCAACACTGCCGCCTACTTGCCAGTCTTTGTTTAAATCATGCGTGAGCGAGGCTTCAGCGCCGTAAATACGTTCGTCCGTATCGACGACTTCGACGGTATAGTCGTTGGTAAAGCGCACGGTTTTGTCTGAGTCGTTATAAAAACCGCTAACCTTTGCGCTGGTATCACCGCGCGTACCTGTCCAGCCCAGCTCGTAGTTATTGATAGAAATGGGCTGAATATTGTCTGAGTTGACCACAAATCCAGCGCGCACGTCACGTAAGGCGCGCTGCACGTCAGCCGTGGTAAAGCCTTGCGAGAAGTTAGCAAAGACTTGGTCGTCATCGGTCAACTGATAGCTGGTACCAAGGTTAAACAGCACTTTGTCGTGCTTACTGCTACCCGCCTCAACCGCGCCTGCTTCGTAATCAATACCGTAAGCGTCAGCAATATCACTGATGCCATTGGTCGCAAAATAATCCGCCAATAGCTGTTCATAAATGGGCACAAAACGGTCGGTATCCGATTTGATGTTTTGATAGCGCACGCCAGCGCTGGTGTGCCATTTGTCGGTCATATCCACATCGGCATTGACGAACGCGCCCCATTTATCGATAGTGGTTTTTGGTCCGCCGTTATAGCTCAGACCATTACTTGTTGAAGTCAAGCCATTACTTGCAAGGAAGGTAGTCAGGTCTTGGCCATAATAGGTCTGCTCACTCTCTTCACGTTCAAAGTCCGCGCCATAGCTGAACAAGGTATTTTTACCCATAACATCGGTTTCAGTCTGCATAGCGGCGCGCAATCCCATCACCTCAATGTCCGCTTCTGATTGAGTAACCACAGCCGATGCAGCCAATAATTTTCCTAAGGTTGTTTCATCCGTCAAGCCATTATTTACCCATACCTCTTGGGCTTGTTTGTTAAAAAGCTTTCCTGACGGATAAAAGCGCGCCTTTTCGTCACGGTAATAGCCTGTCAGACTTAAGTTAGAACCCAAAAAGTCGCTGTCATTGTAGTTTAGGTTGACCGAGCTTTTGGTATTGTAGGGCTGGTTTTCGATATTGGCGCCATCGATAGCACGTAGTGACGGTATAGTACCTTTTACTAGCAGTACAGACAGATCATTGCCGTAATCGACGCCATAATCGGTATCTTGCTCGCTGTCATAATAAGTCGCCGCAAGATTCATGGTTTTGGTATCGCTAATATCAAAGCCAAGGTTGGCGTTGACGCTGATAGTATCGGTGTCTTGGTTGTCGGTTTGGTTGGCATCAGGGCTGATGCGGTCGCCATGACTGTCAAACTTGCCACCTGTGGTCTCGTAGTCTACATCGACATTACCATACACGCGCTCGCCGCCGTAGCCGATGCTTTGTCCCACATGATAGCCGAGCGAGTCGGATTTAAATTCGCGGCTGCTGTTGATGCCAAGGCGCGTCTGTCTTGTCAAGCCATAGCCTGCCGTCGATTTGGTCACAATATTAATCAGACCGCCGGCTGCCCCCGCGCCATAGATGCTGGTCGCACCTGAGAGCACTTCGACGCGCTCAATTTGCTCAGGGTCGATGCTGTTTAGCTCGCGTGACAGACTGCGCGAGCCAGATAATGGCACGCCATTTAGCAAATACTGTACAGGACGCCCGTGCATGGTCGTGCCGTAGTTACTAACCGAGCCGCTGCTCACGCCAAGGCTGGGCACGAGCTGGGCTAAGATGTCCCCAACCGTGCGGTTACCTGTCGCCTGCGCCTGAATGTCCGCCTCATAAATCACTTGCGTGACAGCAGGCATTTCACTGATTTTCTGTGCCAGCGCTGTGCCTGTTTTGGCATTGGCACTAACTGTAATAGCATCTAAAGTCACACTAGGTACATCGCTTGATGATGCATTCGGGGTCGCCGCAGCGGTGGCCTGCACACCTGATGCACTTTGCACTGAATTGGTATTAGTTTGGGCGTATAACTGCTGGCTGATACAAAGGGTAAGAAGAGATAGAGCAACATGATGGTGGCTTTTCATAATTACTTCACTTAGGTTATTTCACTTAGTTGGATAGGTGGACAGTGATACGCGTTATATTTAGCAAATAATACTGTATGTACTAACTTTGTGAATGACATTCTAAATGATAATGATTTTTATTTCTATAAGTATTTACAAATAGGTTTTTATAAGTAGCGAGTGACCATGTTGACTGACTTACTGCAATTACCGTCCGTTTCTTTGGTAAATTTGGCGAAATGGTTAGACAGTGACATAAGCGGCTTGTCTCAAAGTTTGTTCAAATAAATAGATAAAAGGGATAAGCCTTCAAGCAGATCGTCATTGACACCGGTAATCTACATGCTGCCCAACTATGAAGTTGATCGTTATGGCGCGCGGGGTAATTTGCAGGCAGAAGGAAGTGTGAACAATAGCCTCAACGCGATTATCACCAGTATTTCTTGGATAGCGCTTGCTATGCCAACATCACTACCTGCGGCTAGTAGCTGCGCGCTTCGACTATGGATATAAAGGGTTGTCAACGTGATAACGATGGTAGAGATGATACGGCGACTGATATTATTGAGTGCAGCTCCCTCAGTGACCGAGTCTTTAGGTAAGCTACTAAAACCCACTGTGGTGGTTGGCAGATACGCCAAACCCACGCCGACACCGCGCACACTCATCGTCAATATGAGTAGCCAAAGTGTGGGCTGATACAAGCACCATGCCAGCATCAAGGTAGACAGCGCACTAATCGCAATTCCTACGATGCCAATCCCTCTGGCACCTTGCTTATCTACCATCTTGCCAGCGTAATGAGTGGTGATACTGGCCACGAGCGTCGCGACCATTAGGACAACGCCTGTCCATAAGGCACTCTCACCCATCACATCTTGTATCAACACGGGTAATAACAAGAGACACAGCATCAAACCGACTGTTTGGCTAATGCTAATGATATTACTGTGCAAATAGGTCTTATTATTGAACAAGCGCACGTTCAATAACGGATGACGCTGACGACGCTCATATGCCCACCAAGCCACGGCTGACAGCAAAAATAAAATAGACAATGCGCCTAATGCCACTATTTTTAACAAATCATCGCGCCTTGAGATACCGTGAGTAAAATCTATTTTGAGGGTGCTCAGCCAAATCATCATCGCCAGTAGCCAGATGATCAAACTGACAAACCCGATGATATCGAAAGGGGTTTCTTGATCATGTGAGCGCATGTCAGGTATTAGCCGCCATACCATCGCCATGACCGCCACACTAAGTGGCAACGTAATGGCAAACAGTGTCCACCACGCAAACTGCTCAACCAAGTAAGCACCGACCAAAGGGCCAAACGCTAGCGACATCATAATAACAATGCCCCATATCGCCATTACTCTGCCGTGCTGCTGCTGCGGATAAATCTGATACAGCATACCAATAGACAGTGGGATGATCAGACCGCCACTCAGTCCTTGTATGGCTCTGGCAATGATGACAAAGCTCATACTAGACGCCAGCATCCCAATGACTGAGCCCAGCATAAATCCAAAAATTGCCGCCAAATAAACATGCTTAAAAGGAAACTTTTTGTTTAAGTAGCCGCTTAGCATCAGCCCCACACTCATGGCCAATACATAAGCATTCAGCACCCAGCCGCCCATCACGATATCGACATCAAACACCGACATAAAAACAGGAATTGCTGGGTTAAGCGCACTATTACTAAAGCTGACGACCGTACCGCCGAGTAATAGTGTCAGTAATACCTGCTGTACTTGTTTGTCGGTAAAGCCATTACCACTACTATTCGAGGCTTCGTTTATAGGCGACTCAGTTGTAGATACCTTATCTATAGGTGCTTTATTTATAGGGGCGTTGCTCATTAAGCAGTGGCACTATAAAATTGAGTGATGGTCAGCATGACTTGCTCCTAGTTATTATTTTGCTAGCTTGCCGAGCACGTCATTCAATTTCGCTGAAACTTAGCATCGTTATTCTTATCAAATGGCTGCTCAAATAAGGTTAGATAAACCTCTGCTGAATGAAGACAAAATTGCCGGCTATTCAAATTCAATGCTTGCAGACATGAGCTATCTACTTGCTGAAGCTGGCACCTTACGAATGAGCCATAAGAAGTAGCCACCACCAATAATGGCCGCAATCGTGCCCGCTGGCAGCTCATAAGGGAAAATAACATAACGGCCAATCCAATCCGCTATCACCATCACCCCTGCCCCTAAGAGTGCAGCTAGTGGCAATTGCCGTTCAAGCTTCACAGCTCCCAGTGAAGTAGCCAAATGTGGCACCATCAAACCAATAAAGCTCAATGGGCCAACGGCAAGCGTACTGGCCGTGCTAAGCGCTGCTACTAATGCCAATAACGACAAAGTCACTGGTGTAACTGCCACACCTAGATTACGTGCCACACCTGTGCCTAAACCAAGGACACGCAAAGGCTTAATCAGCAGTAGACTGAGTGCAAATAAGATAGATGCAATACCAATGAGATACCATACTGTACTGGGCTGCGTGCTATAAGTTGTCCCTGACAGCCAGCTGAGCATCGCTTCTAGACGCGGATCTCCTGAAAGCTTGACCATATGCATCACCCCATCCATCATGGCGGCAATGCCTATACCTACTAACAATAAATAACCTGAGCTGACCCTGCGTGCCAGCCAAATAATCAATAGCAGCACGGCCATCGCTCCTGACAGTCCTGAAACCAGCAACGTCCCTGCTCCCGCATATAGCCCTAAACTTGGTAATAATAAAAACCCTAAAATAACCCCCAATGCAGCACCTGAACTGACACCTAGCACCTCAGGACTGGCCATAGGGTTACGCGTTAAGGTTTGCAGTAGCACACCGGCGACTGCCAACATCAAGCCTGTTGCTGCAGCACTCAAACTGCGAGGCAAGCGGTACTGCTGCGTGAGCGCCCAGTCCGTACTGAGCCCCCAACCATTGATATCTTGTACAAAAAGACAAGCCAGCATGATGATAGCGATCACACCAACGCCCCATCGCCAAAAGGCAATAGATGTATGCTTACCCGCAAGCATCGGCGTCACTGTCTCTATCCGCGCGCGGCGCTGACGCAAAATCAGCCAAATAATCAGCGGCGCACCCAAGATACCTGTCATGGCACCAGCTGGAATCTGCATATCGAGCATTGGCTCAAGCAGTAACGCGACATTACTGGTCAACAATAACAGCAGCGCCCCCAACCCAAAGGCAGTGGCCAAACGCTTACCAATCGCGGAGATGCCCAGCGCATTGACCAAACTTGCCGCACCAAGACCAATGAAACCAATTAAACCAACTTCACTAATCACTAAAGCGGTCACAACGGCGACTACCAATACAACCAGTGCCCGAATCCCATTAATAGGCACACCCAAACGTTTGGCCTGCGTGTCATCTAGACTCATTAGCGTTAATGGTTTCAATAGTGGCAGACATACAACCGCCATCAAAATAGCAGTGATGACTAGCGCGATACTGGTATGCCAGCTGTTTTGTGCCAAAAACCCAGCCGCCCATGACAGCATGCCATTACTACGCTCAGCAAAAAACAGTACTAGAACATTGGCTACTGCGGCCAGCAAAATATTGACGACCAAACCGGCCAATATCAAAATTAATGGATTAAATCGACTGGGTGCTGATAAGGCAAACACCAGACCCATACTAATGATAGCTCCTACAAAGGCTACATAAAGTCCGCCATAAATTGCCAAGCTTGGCAAAAACAACGTGACGATAAGCATGGCCAACTGTGCACCCACGCCCACACCTAGCGTTGTATCTGATGCTAATGGGTTTTTTACCAATTGCTGTAGTAAAATACTGACCACGCCTAATAGCCCGCCAGCCAACAACGCCACTACGCTGGTTGCCACTATATGTAGCTGTATCGCCATACTGGCAATATCTAATTGCGAGCTTGGTATAAGCAAGTCACTCAGTGGGCGCGTCCATTGCTGATCTAGCAACGCCCAGCTACTCCATAATGACAAAGCCGCTAATCCGATGAGCATGACCCATAGTCGCCAAGACATACTGGCAAATAAAGAAGTTTGGGGACTGGGTTGATTCGGTGGCTGATTCAATGATGATGAATGTTTCGATGACGTTGATGAGGGTTTTGAAACCGTTGCTGCTTGAGAGGCTAATGTTATCGTGTGAGCACTGTCGTTATGAGAACTGTCGGCGTGGTTATTGATATTATTGTTTTTGTTGTGAGTGTCTGCATTGGTGCTCATAGTACGTCCCCGCCTTTTAGTGAAACTTCTGACAAGTTATCTGCTAAGCTGACCAATGATGACATCCCGCCATAAATCCATACTGGTGGTAGCTCTCCCACACAGCGGGTCTTGCCATAACCTAGGCGCTGCCAAATCAAGCTATCATCAATTTCAGCTCGAGTGATTGGGCTTAGTGGATCGATAATTAATAAACAAGTCTCATCATCTAATTGCGCCAAATCTCCCATTCGTATCGGCACAAACCCCCACTGATTACCCTTGCCCAATACCACAAGCTCTCTATCCATCTGCTCTAACGCAGGCTGAAATAAACTATTTGCCACATACATACGCATGTTATTGGCATCTGCAAACTGTACCACTGCGAATTTCTTGGCTTTTGGATAGCGCTGCTTGAATTGCTGACTGGCCAGCTGTATGTCTTTCTGACTTTGTACAATATAGTCCTCAGCCATCTTCGGGTTGTCGATCAGCATGCCAAGCTCCCGCGTCGGCTCGGTATAGTCAGCCCAAGTTGCTGTCTCTCCTTTTGCCGCAGACATCACAGATTCTGCAGGGACATCGCCGTATAAGTTACGTGCATGCTCATAAAAATAATTATCTATGACCATATCGACAGGCAGTTGGGCGATTAGCTCAGCATTGGGCTGATAACGGATTCCTAAGTCCGTGATCGATGTTGGCAGTTTGGGACTACCCACCCATCTATCCCAAACCCTGACATCACCTGTCGCAATTGGTGCATGCCCCATCGCCGTCAAAGTCGCTGCATTACCCCAGTCAGGAGAAACGATATTCATTCTATCGCTGTGACTGTTTTCTGCTTCTGAGGTAGCAGTTGTTTGCGTGGATGTCTGACTATTACAGGCCGTCAATACCAAGCACAATGCGAGGGCGAACCATTTCAATGTTGTCATTACTGATACTGACGTAACTATTGGAAGTTTCGATAATTTATCTATATAAAAAACGGGAGGCATAGAAGCGTATCTTTGTAGGCGAATTAAAAAGAAAGAAGGAGCAGAAACCAAACGTTAAGCGACTGCGACAGGCTGTCCAGTAATAGGATGACTGAGCAACTGCATATCGACATTAAAGATATCGTGTAGCACGGTAGGTTGCATGGTACTGGCGATATCGCCATTGTGACATATTTGGCCATTTTTCAGCGCGATGACTCGATCGGCATATTGCGCTGCCAAATTAATATCATGGATAATAATTACCACGCTCAAGCCTTGCTCATCCACCAAACGACGAATTAGCTGAATGACCTCGATTTGATAATGCATATCAAGCGCAGCAAGTGGCTCATCGAGCAATAGGTAACGGGTATCTTGTGCCAGACACATCGCAAGCCACGCACGAGCGCGCTCACCACCTGATAGTGTGGCAGTAATTCGATCAGCAAACGCTTCGGTTTGAGTCACTTTTAATGCTTGCGCGACTTTGTCTTTATCTATTTGAGTTGGCTTTTGCAGCCATTTTTGATGGGGATAGCGCCCTAGCATGACTAGCTCACGCACCGTGAATCCAGCAGCTTCTGGCAATTGCTGCGGCAAATATGCCATTTGCCGCGCTAACTCCTTACTGCCGTAGTCATTGATACTGTGCTCATCTAAAGTGACATTGCCGCTACTACTTGCCATCTCACCCGCTAGCGCCTTGATCAAAGTCGACTTGCCAGACCCATTATGCCCAACCAAAGCCACCAGTTGATTGGTATCAATCTCACAAGTCACGTTGTCTAATAGAGTATTTCCTTGACGGCTGATAGTCAGCTGGTTTGCACGTAGCATATAAGCACTCATTGTTGATAAAAATAATATGTCATAAAAATGATGGTTCATCGGCCATCGGTTGTAGACCAATTTTTGACGATCAAACCACAATAAAAATTGATTTTACTCGTAAATGATAACAAAAACAATTATCATTAACTATAAACTCATTCACTTTAATTTCAACGCTCTGTTGATTGCGAGTATTTATATGACCAACCTTCTTTTAGCTACTACAGAAAACACTGATAACCAAAACAGCCAATACACTTCTCTAAACGATCCTGAAATAGCAAGTGTGGTCGCTCATATTAATGAAGAGCACCTCGACGAACTGCTTGGATTTTTGAGTGCATTTACCTCATTATCTACCGCCGAATCGGATCTGGTCGATGCCCAAATAACTGATATTTATGCTGAAGGTATTGCCATACAGACTTGTCCAAAAGGCGTAGAGAATCAATCAACTGACGCTCAAAATAACTCGCTTCATAACCAGACTTTCTTTATCGCTTTTGCTGCACCTATCTCCCAGCTTGATGATTTGCAAGCCCAATATATCTTGCTAAAACAAAGAGCAGATAAAAAGCTAGGCAAAAAAACAATCAAACTGACCAAGCAAGTATTTGATGTGCAAAGTAGTTATAGAGTCAGCAAAAATATGCTGCGCCTTGAATTGAGCATGCCGTCATTAAATAGTGATACGCCATTAAATAATACCGCTCAGTTAAGTAATGCTAAGGGCGTCACAAGCTCGACGTCAGTACCTACCAACGAAGCGGGTTACGCTTACTTGTTTGATTTAGAGCACAATGCAATGACCGATGCATTGATGACTGACAGCACTGATGGCAATAAAGCTAGTGACTATAAAACTAATGATAGCAATAAGGAAAACGTACGCCCTGCTCGTCCTCACTGCTATTACACTTTGAGAAAAGCATGGCAAGCTGATAATGGAATACGAGCATGGGTCGATGTTTTTTTGCATGGAGATACACCAGGTGGCAACTGGGCAGCAGCACTACAAGCGGGCGAGACCGTCGTTACAAAACGAGAGTTTCCAGAAAAGGTAGAGCACTTACGAAACGGTCAAGCGGTACTGATTGTCGATGAGACCTCGATGCCAACGGCAGCACGACTGCTGGAGCTATGGAACAACCCTACGCCACCATTGGTCGTTTGTGTGACGCAAGATGCAGGCGATCAAAGCTATTTTGATACTGTAAAAATGCGCAGTGGCATTGATTGCGATACTGAAAACAATGGTAACGACCACTTTACCATATTGCCTATAGTGACCAATCAGGTTAACTCAGGGGCAGATTTAGCCACGCTAATCGACAGAGAGTTAGGCGACTATTTGACTAATAACCCTCTACAAATTGATAAAATTTGGGGAGCACTAGAAGCAAATACTGCCAAAGCATTGCGCCCATTACTGAAAGACCTACTTGGACTAAGTCGTACCGATGTCGTGGTAAAGGTCTACTGGCGTCACGATTAGTTTAGCCTTATAAAATGAAACTCAAAACCTACCCTTATCAAAACTTATCCTATATATAGTGGATGCTACTGACGCATCCACTATTAATGTTTGCAGCAACGAATGCATGTAGGGTATAGTTTTCATTTTGAACGTTTAATCAATATAAACTATAGGCAGATAGCCTTATCGCTAGGATTACCAGTGATAGTCGAGTAGCACTAAGAGACCCACCTTTAATAGATTGTCTAACACCAGTGCCAGAATGCACTGTTATTTTTCTAAACCAAGGATGATATATGAAAAAACTCAGGACGCCTGATTCGTATTTTGCTAACTTGCAAGATTACGATTTTGAACCGAATTATTTGATGGTCGATGATACAGAGGGTGGCGAGCTGCGCGTACACTACCTTGATGAAGGCCCAAGCGATGCCGACCCTATCTTGTTATTACATGGCGAACCTTCTTGGGCGTATCTGTATCGTAAAGTCATTCCAATACTAACAGCAGCAGGACACCGCGTTATCGCGCCAGACCTTCCTGGTTTTGGACGTTCAGACAAACCTGCATCGCGTACTGATTACACTTATCAGCGCCATGTCGATTGGATGCAATCGGTACTTGATCAATTAGATTTAAAAAATATCACACTGTTTTGTCAAGATTGGGGCGGTTTAATCGGCCTACGCTTAGTAGCAGCGCATCCTGATAAATTCGATCGCGTCGCAGCAGGCAACACGATGCTACCGACTGGAGATCATGATCCTGGCGAAGGTTTTCGCAAGTGGCAGAAGTTCTCTCAGGAGACGCCGCAGTTCAATGTAGCAGGCACCATCAAAAGCGGCACCACAACGACATTGTCTCAAGCCGTACTGGATGCTTACGATGCACCCTTCCCTGATGAGTCCTATAAAGAAGGTGCTAGACAGTTTCCTATCCTAGTGCCCACGACACCAGATGATCCTGCTTCAGAAAACAACCGTGCAGCTTGGGTCGTGCTAAGCAAATGGAGCAAGCCATTTATTACACTGTTTAGTGATTCCGACCCTGTAACTGGGGGCGGCGATCGCATCATGCAAAAGCTAATTCCTGGTACCAAAGGCCAAAATCATACGACTATCACTAACGGTGGTCATTTCCTACAAGAAGACCAAGGTGAAACGTTGGCTGAGCTTCTACTGAAATTCATCAATGACAATCCGAAAGCACAGTAATAGATAACAAAAACCCTGATTGCTAATGTACTAGCAATCAGGGTTTTTAGTAATACTATGATGATTGGTCAACGACAAAATATACGAGCTGTCATAATCAGATTATACAACTTTGCTATACGATATTTTTAAAAATATCATCGATATATTTTTCTACTGCATCATTGTCGTTAGTGACTTGCGCATAAGTCCTGAGACCTATAATTTGAATTTGGAAATAACGCGCCAGCTCAACGGGATCTTTTTCTGCGCTAATCTCACCGCTATCAATGGCTTGTCCAAAGAGCACAGCAAACGATGCCTCTATACCTTCTAAGATATTCGTTGCATGTGCGAGCAAATCTGGACTATCATTTTGAGTAAGCTCAGCGACTGTCTTGACGATCATGCACATACCGCTAGGCGCAGTAGCACTATTACAGACAATCACCGTATGGATAAAATGTTTTAAGCCATCTAGCACTGTGTCTTTTTGCTCAATACAGTCGGCCAATCTCTTGGCACCATCTGCAGCATAGCGATTCAGTGACTCTGTAAATAGTTTATCTTTACTACCGAAAGCTGCATAAATACTACCTGGATGCATATTCACCACATCTTGCAAATTGCGCATTGATGTCGCGTGATAGCCTTTTTCCCAATAGAGGTTTTTTGCTTTTTCGATCACATCCTCACGATTGAACTTTATCGGAGCACTCATAATTTTCACCTTAATAACTTTGCCATGAACTATCCACTACCTTGCTTATAGGTAGAGGTTTCTTAGGTAACGCTCTTACTTAATACGCTATTCTGTATCAGCGGTTAAGCGAATTTACTAAGCTAACCCTATCGCACCGACAGTTTTTGATTGTTTAACCAATATCAATCCTTGATTTAAGATATTGATGCTGGCATTGATGTCTCGATCATGGGTCTGTAGACACCTTGGGCAGTCCCATAATCTATCGCTGAGTTTAAGGTCATCTTTGCCAAGGACATAATCACAGCCTGAGCATGTTTTAGATGACGGATACCATTGGTCTATTCTCACAAGCGCTTTGTCATACCATTCTGCTTTATAAGCAAGCATAATTGTAAAGACTGACCATGAACTATCGTTAATAGCTTTGGCAAGCTTTCTGTTTTTAACCATCCCTTTAATGTTCAAGTCCTCTATAGCAATGACATCGTGGTTTTTGATGATATTGAATGAGAGTTTATGTAGAAAATCAAGACGCTGGTTGGTTATTTTTTCGTAAATCTTCGCGACTTTAACTTTTTGCTTTTGATAATTACGACTGTCTGACAGCTTACGCTGCTGAGCTTTAGCAACCTCTCTACGTTTGGCTAAAATCTTTTGCTCACGCGCAAGCTTGTCTTTCAGCTTCGATAGAAACCTAGGATTAGCAACTTTAGTACTGTCTGATAAGACAATAAAGTTGGTCAATCCTAAATCAATGCCTATATTAGAATAAGTCTTTGGTAGCGGCTCCACTACTGTTTCAACCAATAGGCTGACAAAGTACTTACCAGATGGAGTTGCGCTGATAGTGGCACTTTTAATAAGCCCATTAATGCGGCGATGTATTTTTGCTTTGATATGACCAATTTTAGGGAGTTTGACACTGTTATATGTGAGTGCAACCGTCCCTTTTTGGTTGTTAGTGGTGTAGCTGTCTTTGATACCTTTTTTCTTGAATTTAGGGAAGCCTGTGCCTTGTTCGAAAAACTTTTTATAGGCGCTGCGAAGGTTCTGCTGCACGTTAGCTAACGCTAAGCTATCTACTTCTTTGAGCCATTCAAACTCTTTTTTATACTGAGCAGGGGTGTTGTTTAGAATCGTTTTATTTGCTTTATAATGATTAACCTTATCAGACAACATCTTATTCCAAATAAAGCGGGTACATCCAAATGATTTAGCAAAGAATACTTGCTGTTCGTCATTTGGATATAATCTCACTTTATAAGCTTTTAAGATTTGTTTGGGCATAAGGTATGATAACATCTTAAGCTATACTAAAAAATAATGATATACTCATCCCTCTACTTTAAAGGTAGAGGAATTCTGCACATAGTCATTAAAATCTATTTTAAGGCAAAGTTTGTAGAATCAACCTTAGTTACTGGTTTTAATCACTTTTTATATTATAAGACTTATTGAGTCTCTTTGCTTCGATTAACTATTTTTATCAAAGTTTTGCGGATAAAGCGCGCGTGCAGCAACGTCGTCAAACTCAGTTTTGAAATCAATACCTTTAGGAATGTCACGGGCTTTTTGTACCGCTGGACGAGCATTAATGCTATCAAACCAGCGCTTTAGATTCGGATAATTATCCAAGCCGCCTTCGCTTAGTACAACTGTCGCCTTATCAATCCAGCCCCAAGTAGAAATATCAGCGATTGAGTAGCTATCACCAACCATATATTCACGGCCTTCTAGGTGCGTATCTAGCACTTCATAATGACGCTCAGCCTCACGAAGGTAGCGATTAATGGCATATGGGATTTTTTCTGGCGCTTTATGTCTAAAGTGAACAGATTGACCAGAAAAAGGGCCCAATCCAGATGCTACAAACATTAGCCACGATAGCATCTCGCTACGATCTTCTGGCTGTCCTGCCAGCTTGCCTGTTTTTTCAGAAAGATACATCAAGATAGCCGTAGAATCAAACACGCGTTTGCCATCATCTTCTAGGGCAGGTGTTTTGCCGTTTGGGTTGATAGCACGGTACTCAGGTGTATGCTGCTCACCTTTTAGCGTATCTACTGCAACAAGTTCATAAGGCAGCCCAGTTTCTTCAAGAAACAATGCTACTTTCATTGGGTTTGGCGTTTGATGAAAATAAAATTTAAGCATAACTTTATCCTATTATATGAAGACAGTCGTTTGATGACTATCAAATCTAGTGACTATACTAATGACTATAAGAGCTGTAATGAGAGAACAAAAATAGACGTCGAAGTTTGAAGCACATTTTTATTGTCTGATATACACTATAACCACAAATGAACGGTCGTTCAAGTAATGTTATATATTGATATAATAAACACAGTGTCGATATAACTCTGTTCGCATATAGACTCTTTTGCCAACAGCCATCCTCACAACTTGTCTAACCATCCCACCAACTCAAAGGATTAGAAATGACTACATTAACCGTCATCGCCCATATAACAGCAAAGGACGATAGCATCGCTCTCGTAAAAGCTGAGCTCGAAAAACTCATACCAGCTACTCGCAGCGAAGAAGGCTGTATTCGTTATGATTTGTTCCAAGATAATGAGAAACCCACTCACTTTATGTTTCATGAAAGCTGGGCTACGCGCGAGCTATGGCAAATCCATATGGAAAACCAACACTTAAAAGACTTCTCTGCCTCAACAGAAGGCGCAGTTGAATCATTCGTGCTACATGAGATGACAGAAGTTCATTAATCTCGATTCACTCAATCATTTCAATAAGCTTTGTCGTAATACTAGAGAAAATAATGTTATTAACACTAACAATCGCTTTATTACTATTATTTCTGCCTCACTACTTACACAGTGTTGCCTTCTTAAGCTACTGATATTAATAGAATAATATGAATTACGCAGAGGAATGTAATTGATCCATTACAATTTACTTGAACGATTACTCAAATAATTATTGAGCGACTGCTCAATATCATTTATAGTAGTCTCTATTGACTCGCTTGCTAAACAAAGTTGCTAATTTTGAGTAATTACTCAAGCCAATAATTAAATGTAAATCAGCGACTGCTTTGAAGCGGGCATGAAAACTCTAAAACACACTAAATCTTAAACCTATTATCAGGAATTATATTATGACCGAATTTACTCTACACGATAAAGACACAGCCCCAGCAGAAAGCAAAGACTTACTTGATTCTTCTATCAAAGCATTTGGTATGGTACCTAACCTACACGCCGTGATGGCTGAAGCACCTGGCTTGCTCGAAGGCTACCAACAGCTACATCAACTGTTTTTAGACAGTAGCTTTGATGACGAAGAAACCACTGTGGTATGGCAAACTATCAACGTTGAGCATGCTTGCCATTACTGTGTGCCTGCGCATACTGGTATTGCTAAGAGCATGAAAGTAGATGACGCTATCACTGATGCATTACGTGATGAAACGCCACTACCAACTGAAAAATTGGAAGCATTGCGTACCTTCACACTATCTGTAGTCCGTAATCGTGGTAACGTTGATGACAGCGCGGTTCAAGCGTTTTTAGATGCAGGCTACACCAAGCGTCAAATTCTTGAAGTTATTCTTGGTGCTGCTCAAAAGGTCATGAGCAACTATACGAACCACCTAGCTAACACACCAGTCGACAAACCATTTCAGAAATTTGAATGGCATAAAGCTGACTAATACGTTTTTCGGCTAACGCTGACACAGTCCATTTGATGTTTTCATACTGTTGTTCGAAACATCTTCGGGCAGCAGTTTTTCATTTTAATTTATCGCTAATGAGAGATCCTATGGAACAGGCAAAAAAACCCTTACAAATAGACATCGTGTCAGACGTTGTATGCCCTTGGTGCGCTATCGGTTATAGCCAATTGGCCGAGGCATTAAAACAAACCAACACGCCGCACGAGATTCATTGGCATCCATTTGAACTAAATCCTAATACGCCGCACGGAGGACGAAACTATCGTGAGCATATTATGGAGAAGTACGGTACAACTGCTGAAGACGTTAAAGAGAGCCGAGCTAGAATGACAGCAGCAGGTGCAGAAGCTGGATTTAATTTTCAGTTTACCGATGATTTCCGTACCTACAATACTTTTAATGCGCATCAGTTGCTGCATTGGGCTGATCAGCAAGGACGTATGCACGACCTAAAACAAGCATTATTCGTTGCACACTTCGTTGATAATAAAAACGTGGCTGACAGTACCGTACTGGCAGATGTCGCAGCAGATATTGGACTAGATCGTAATGAAGCACTCGCCGTTATCGCAGATCAACGCTTTGCCAATGTGATACGTGAAGCCGTACAGCATTCAAAGCAGCAAGGTGTTCAAAGCGTACCATCCGTTATCTTCAACGGTCGGCATCTGGTGAGCGGCGCGCAAGGTGTAGACAACTACAAAAACATCTTAAAGCAACTAGCAGACATGCCAGAATAAAAACAATAAACTGGATCTGATTTACCAATTACACCCTACTGAGCACAGTATATAAAAAGGTATCATCATTATGTCAAACTCTAATCATTACGAGCCACCCAGCGTCTGGACATGGGATGCAGAAAGCGGCGGTAAGTGGGCAAGTGTCAACCGCCCTATCGCTGGCCCAACGCATGAAGCAGAACTACCTCGCGGCAAACATCCGTTGCAGATTTACTCAATGGGTACCCCTAACGGTCAAAAAGTCACCATTATGGTCGAAGAGTTATTGGCGTTGGGTGTGACAGAAGCTGAGTACGACGCGCACCTGATTCAAATTGGTGAAGGCGGACAGTTCTCATCAGGTTTCGTTGCGCTAAATCCAAACTCAAAAATTCCTGTACTTTTGGATACAGAAACTGGTAGCCGTGTGTTTGAGAGTGGCGCTATTTTGTTTTATCTTGCCGAAAAATTCGGAAAACTACTGCCTAAAGATGCAGCAGCACGCACTGAAGTCATGAATTGGCTCTTCTGGTTACAAGGCTCTGCTCCTTACTTGGGCGGCGGTTTTGGACATTTCTACTTTTATGCACCAGAAAAATTTGAGTACCCTATCAATCGATTTACGATGGAAGTAAAACGCCAATTAGATGTACTAGAACGAGAGCTTGCAGAAAATCGCTATCTAGGCGGCGATGAGTATACGATTGCAGATATCGCCACTTGGCCTTGGTATGGCAATCTAATACTAGGTGAAGCATACAATGCAGGAGAGTTCCTACAAGTTGAGAGCTATCCAAATGTACGCCGCTGGGCAACTGAGATTTTAGAGCGTCCTGCTGTGCAACGTGGTCGAAAGGTAAACCGCACTTGGGGTGAACCTGCTGAGCAATTACACGAACGTCATGACGCCTCAGATTTTGAGCTAAAAACTCAAGATAAATTAGACGCTCAGACAACTGAAGAAGCGAAAAAGTAGACGCTTTGTCTATGACTTACTAGGGCGTGTCATCATTTAGATTGTGAGGCTCAAAATGAGAAAAATTGCAGTCAAACAAGGAAGAACTCGCCGCAAATATGAACATATTGACAAGATTTCTGACGATGTTTGACAAAATTTAGCCATTTTAAGACCACTAAATGTTTCAATGTGCTAATTGATGATATGCCCTAGCCTACTTAAGTAGTCTTATTGAGCAATTTTAAAGGTAATGTTAACTTTTCCTATTACTACTTGGAACTACTGTAAACATCCAATACTTTTGCACTTAAGACTGCTACTGTAAGGCTGTTAAATACCAACTAACCACAAAAATACTATCAAAAAGGATAAAAACTATGTCAACAGATTATGCTCAAAAAATTCAGGCCGGTACTACGTTTCCTGAAATGGAAGTACAAGTATTAAATGGTGAAATGACTTCATTAGGCAAACCTGAAAACGGTCATGATTGGAAACTGGTCGTTGTATACCGCGGTAAGCATTGCCCAATTTGCACAAAATATCTAAATACCTTAGAGACAGTAAAACAGTCTTTCTATGACGTTGGTGTCGATATCATCGCAGTATCTGCAGACAGCAAAGAGCAGTTAGAAGGTCATCTAGATCAAATAGATGTTAGCTTCCCTATGGCTTATGGTCTGACTATCGAACAGATGAATACGCTAGGTCTATATATCTCTGACCCACGTTCAGAAAAAGAAACTGATCATCCTTTCGCTGAACCTGCTGTATTCGTTATCAATGCTGAAGGAAAAGTACATATCGTTGATATCTCGAACGCACCGTTCTCTAGACCAGATCTTGAAGCCTTGGCAAATGGTTTGGCTTTTGTTAGAAACCCAGAAAACAACTACCCTATCCGTGGTATGCACGGCTAATTGATATAGTAAATATAGAGTGTTGATTCACTCGATTATTTGGCTGATTAATATCTAACCAGTTAAATTGCAAAGGGCGTATTGAGATAATTCTTGATACGCCCTTTTTTTATTTATTGATAACCTATCTGCTATCAAACGTAGTCGCTTCATATCTAACTTCCTTAGTATTTGCTCAGTACTAATGTGCGAGTAGCACTGTGAATCTATAAAAAGAGGTTCTGTACAAAATTCATAGACTAGCCAGCATATAAGGGCTATATTTGAACTCAAAATATCATCTACAAACATTTTACCTTTGAGCAAGCTATATTTCTTTTTTCATCGGTTAGTTTTTATAAATAAAACAGACTGTGTTTATGGTCTGGTTCGTATTTCGCTTTGGCAAAATCTTGATATAATTGTACGTTCTAATTCACCAATGCTGTTTATTATTTGTTGTTAACACTCGTACACTGAGATTAATTTCTGCTAAAATCATGCAGCAACATTATCAATATCTCATCATAGGTATGAGTAAAAGGATTCGATATGCGATTGAAATCAATCGTTCAAAAATTACATGAACGCGCTCCAAAATTGGGCAAAGCTGCCTCACTGACGACAGCAACCAGCGTTATCACTTTTAATAGTATGTTAGCTGGTTTACCTGTCTGGGTAATGGGTGCTACCAAGGCTATCACCGGTGCTGCCATCGCTGACAAAGCCGTTATCGACGTGACGAACTATTGGATCAATAGCAATAACGCATTGATCGACAACGTATTACCACGCAAAGATTGGCGCATTAACTTACCTGATGATGTGCATACCAACGGTAAGTATCTACTGGTTAGCAATCATCAGTCTTGGGTTGATACCAGTATCGTGCAATATATCAGCGAAAAACGCTTGCCATTGACGCGCTTTTTTACCAAGTTTGAGCTCATATATATTCCTGTCATTGGTCAAGCTTTCTACTTTCTCGACTTTCCTATGATGCGTCGACACTCTAAAGAAGCCATCGCCAAAAACCCTGCTCTAAAGGGTAAGGATATCGAAGAAGCGAAACGAGCATGTGCATTGCTCAAGGACAAGCCTTTTACACTATTGAACTATCTAGAAGGGACTCGCTTCACTCCTAGCAAACATGATAAACAAAAATCCCCATATACGCATTTACTTAAGCCACGCGCTGGCGGGTTATCACTGGCTATGAGTGCATTAGGGGAAGAGATTGATGGGATTTTGGACATGACGATTGTCTACCCTGACGGTGTTCCCACTTATAGTGATCTATGGAAAGGCAATATCAAGCGTTTAGGTGTCGATGTACGACATATTGAGATACCCAAAGACCTGTTTACGGCGATCAAAAACGGTGGCTATGAAACAGATGAAGCGATAAAAGCACAGATGTTTGATTGGGTAGAACAGATATGGCATCAAAAAGATCAACTAATCACAGAAATGTTGGCTGACTTTGAGAGCAAAGATGCTATCAAAACAAGTGATCTTTGATATTTTTACCTAAAGATACTCATATATAGATAAGAGTTTTTCATAGTGTAGTAAGTTCTAATACAGATAATTTGGTACGTCATGATTAAGAACTAGAAGTACCAAATTATTTTTATATTTTGTCTATATAATTAATAGAGCCTTTCCTAAAAAGTGTGTAACTGCTTATAATCCACTAACAGGAGAATAAGCAATGACTACTCAATCTGACATT
>NZ_JASMRK010000022.1:0-48354 GCF_041431295.1 Psychrobacter sp. Arc9
TGGATGGAAAATGACTTATCTAAATTGTTTTATGATATTCATCCAAAACATAACTCTTTTGTAGTGCAGTGACTATAGAGACGACGCTTACTATGACGGTAATCTATTAATTCGTAAACTGTAATATTACCGCTTTTCGATCCAGCTCGTATTGCAAACTACTTGACTGTGGGGTTACCCCAATAGTTTATAATGACTCATTAAATTTATTAATCCATTCTGTGGTTTGCTTAAACAATTAATGCTAAATAATCCTTTCGATACTTAATCCATATCGATGTCAGATTTTCTATTAGTCATATTTCGCTAACGGAAACATCTGAAACTGGAGTAAATAGCGCCAGCTTAGGCTATTTATGCTCTTTATTTAGCATTAGCAAGTTATTTAGCATTAGCAAGACCCTTATATTCAGTACGCCAAACTTATTGATCGATTTTTATACTGTCACTATTTATATATATTGCCGAGGACATTGATGAAGCACTCTTATCTTGCGCTTGTAATAGCATCTGTACTATCTGGAGCTGTACTGGTTGGCTGTGACAAAAACGAGGACGCCGCTGGTGAGCAAGCCGCACAGCAGCAAATGCCGCCTGCGGTTGTCAACGTTCAGACAGTCACTCTCGATACCGTCCCTCAAGTACAAACTTTTTCTGGTCGTACTGCAGCTTATCAAACTGCTGACGTCCGCCCACAGGTCAACGGTGTGATTGACGAAGTACTATTCCGTGAAGGAAGCAACGTCAAAAAAGGTCAGCCACTATATCGCATCAACACCGATAACTATGCCTCATCTGTTACGAGTGGCCAAGCCGCCGTACAGCAGTCACAAGCCAATTATCAAACTGCTGTGGCAAACAATGCCAATGCAAAAGCTGAGTTGGTCAGTCGTCAAGCGTCATTAGCACAAGCGCAAAATGACTTACAACGTCTGCAAGGTCTGGTCAGTATTGATGCCATCTCAAAGCAGCAGTACGATCAAGCACAAACAGCCGTGCGTACAGCACAAGCAGCAGTACAAAGTGCCGCCGCCGCTGTCGGTCAAACTCAAGCAGGTATTGAGAGTGCAAAAGCAGGCATTCAGACCGCAAAAGCAGGTTTAGAAGCCAGTACCTTAGATCTAAACCGTACAATCGTACGCGCACCGCTAACCGGCCGTACTGATCGCTCTAGCGTCACTGCTGGTACTCTAGTCAGCGCTGGTCAAGCAGATCCATTGGTGACTATTTCACGCTTAGACCCTATCTACGTTGATATCAGCCAGTCTTCTTCTGAGTTGCTAAAGCTTCGTCAGCAGATCGCAGATGGTACTGCTCAGCCAGGTATGAACTCAGTCGAATTGGTGCTAGAAGATGGTTCTGTCTATCCAGTACGCGGTAAGCTTGCACTGTCTGAAGCCAAAGTTGATGAGTCAACAGGTGCTGTCACCTTACGTGCTATTTTTCCAAACAGCAATAACATCCTGCTACCAGGTATGTATGTCACGGCACGTTTGACACAGAGTGTTATTACCAACGCAGCCCTTGTCCCGCAAAGTGCAGTCACTCGTACGCCGAAGAGTGAGACGCAAGTCTATATCGTTGACGAAAATAATAAAATCCAAGTACGTCCGGTCACCATTAATGGTACTTACGATGGACAATGGGTCGTCACTGAAGGCTTGAAAGCAGGTGACAAAGTGGTTGTGATTGGTGGTGCTAAGGTCAAGCCTGACCAAGAAGTGGTCGCTAAACCATTAGAAAGTGCAAATCCAGCACCAGCTGCACAAAGTGCGCCTAATACCAAAACGCCGCAGCAAGCCGCAAAAACGATGGATAAAAAGCCAGCTGGCGATGAGACTTCTACCAAAAAACCAACAGAAGCCGCTGCCAACTAATTCCATTCAAGACAGGAAGACTTAGGGATATACTATGTCACGTTTTTTTATTAATCGCCCTATTTTTGCATGGGTGCTGGCTGTTTTGGTCATGCTCATCGGGGTAATATCCGTTATCAATCTACCGATTGAACAATATCCACGTATTGCACCGCCGACTATTTCGGTCAGTGCAAGCTATCCTGGTGCTAATGCGCAAACCGTAGAAAACTCAGTCGTACAGATCATTGAGCAGCGTATGAAAGGCCTCGATGGTCTGATGTATATGTCGTCATCGAGCTCGTCAAATGGTAGTGCTTCAGTGACGCTTACCTTTGAAAACGGCACAGATCCTGACACAGCTCAAGTACAAGTACAGAACAAACTGCAAGCAGCGATGAGCTCCTTGCCTGAGTCTGTTCAGCGTCAAGGTGTCAACGTCAATAAATCGTCTAGCAGCTTTTTGATGGTGCAAGCATTTATTTCTGAAGATGGCACCATGGATCGGGCAGATATTGCCGATTATATTAACTCTAATGTCGTCGATTCGATCAGTCGTGTAGAGGGTGTGGGTGAAGTTCAAGTCTTTGGTTCTACTTATGCGATGCGTGTTTGGTTAGACCCATCACGCCTACGTAGCTACAACATGATACCTTCAGATGTGGTCAATGCGATACGAGCACAGAATGCTCAGGTATCTGCTGGTCAATTGGGTCAAGCACCTGCCGACACAGACAAACAAGTT
This sequence comes from Psychrobacter sp. Arc9, assembly GCF_041431295.1. NCBI lineage: Bacteria > Pseudomonadati > Pseudomonadota > Gammaproteobacteria > Moraxellales > Moraxellaceae > Psychrobacter > Psychrobacter sp. Arc9. Next base: position 2,602 of record NZ_JASMRK010000022.1, read on the forward strand.
ATCAACGCCACTGTTACTGTACAAAGCTATCTTCAAACGCCTGAAGAATTTAAAAACATTCTACTAAAAACAGATACCTCAGGCGCACAAGTGCGCTTAGGCGATGTGGCAGATGTCGAGATTGGCAGTGAAAACTATAGCGTTGTCTCTCTCTACAATGGTCAAGAAGCAGCCGGTTTAGGTATTTCACTCGCTGGTGGCGCAAACGCCCTTGAGACTCGTGAAGCCGTCGGCGCACGTATGGCTGAGCTGGAAAAAAACTTCCCAATTGGTCTAGCCTCAGTCGTTCCGTATGACACCACACCATTTGTACGCTTGTCTATCGAACAAGTCGTTATGACCCTCATTGAAGCGATTGTGTTGGTATTTATCGTTATGTTCATTTTCTTACAGAACTGGCGTGCCACCATTATCCCGACCCTTGCCGTACCTGTCGTACTCTTGGGTACCTTTGCAGTGTTGTATATTGCAGGCTTTAGTATCAACGTCTTGACCATGTTTGCCATGGTATTGTCCATCGGTCTGTTGGTCGATGATGCGATCGTCGTCGTAGAGAACGTCGAGCGAATACTAGAAGAAGATCCTCACATCTCTATCAAAGATGCAACTATCCAGTCGATGGGTGAAATCAGTAAAATCGTTATTGGTATTGCGCTTATCTTGTCTGCAGTATTCGTACCGATGGCCTTCTTTGGTGGCTCAACAGGTGTGATTTATCGTCAGTTCTCTATTACGCTGATTACCAGCATGGTGCTCTCTGCCATGGTCGCGCTTGTATTCACCCCTGCCCTATGTGTGACCTTGCTAAAACGTGGCAAAAGTCATGAAAAAGGCAGTACCGAAAAGCAAAAAGGCTTCTTCGGTTGGTTCAACCGCGGCTTCTTCAAACTTAGCCGTTCGTACGAAAACTTTGTCGGCAAAAGTATTCGTTTTAAATGGTTATACATGATTGGCTACGCAGCCATTATCGGTATCATGGCGGTCGTATTCTTACGTATTCCAGGCTCGTTTTTACCAGAAGAAGATCAAGGCATTATGTTTACCTTGGTTCAGCTTCCGGCTGGTTCGACGTTAGATGAGACGCAAGACGTATTGGATAAAGTCAGAAACTATTACGATACCCAAGAAACTGATAATATCGCTTCGGTCTTTACCATTGCAGGCTTTAGTTTTGCAGGTCAAGGTCAGAATATGGGTCTAGCGTTTGTGCGCTTATCAGACTGGGAGGAACGCTCGGGCGATGAAAATACCGCTCAGGCTGTCGCTGGTCGAGCGATGGGGTACTTCTTTACTCAGCTAAACGAAGCACAAGTATTTGCCATCGTACCACCAGCAATTACCGAGCTTGGTAATGCCAGTGGTTTTGACTTAATGATTCAGGACAGTGGCAACCTCGGACATGATGGGCTACTTGAAGCTCGAAATATGCTCTTAGGTATGGCTGCACAGAACGACCAAGTAGCTGGTGTACGTCCTAACGGTCAAGAAGATTCGCCACAACTTAAAGTAAACATCAATCAAGAACAAGCGGCGGCTTATGGCCTGTCACTAAGCAATATCAATAGTGTCATTTCAACAGCGTGGGGCTCAAGCTACGTTAACGACTTTATCGATCGTGGCCGTATCAAACGCGTCTATGTACAAGGTGAAGCCAGCAGCCGTACCAACCCTGATGATATTGGTAAATGGTATGTAAGAAATGACATGAACGATATGATTTCGTTCGATGCATTCTCTAGTAGTGAGTGGCAGTCAGGCTCACCGCGTCTTACTCGTTACAACAGCCTACCGTCCATGAACATCCAAGGTAGCGCCGCACCAGGACTAAGTACTGGTGAAGCAATGAGCTCGATGGAAGCGATGATAGACAAGTTACCTGAAGGTATCAGTTATGAGTGGACAGGCATGTCATTGGAAGAGCAAAAATCAGGTGCCCAAGCGCCGATGCTTTATGCGCTTTCAATCCTAGTTGTATTCTTATGTTTGGCAGCGTTGTATGAGAGCTGGTCTATTCCTGTCTCTGTGCTACTAGTGATTCCACTTGGGGTATTGGGTGCAGTGATATTTACCTGGCTACGTGGTTTTGCCAATGATATCTACTTGCAAGTTGGTCTACTGACTGTCGTTGGTCTATCCGCCAAAAACGCCATTTTGATTATCGAGTTTGCAAAAGAACACCAAGAGGAAGGTTACAGTCTCAGAGAGGCCGTCATGACCGCAGCACGCCAACGTTTGCGTCCGATTGTCATGACCTCACTTGCCTTTGGTTTGGGTGTTGTGCCATTATTCTTGGCGAATGGGCCAGGTTCAGGCAGTCAAAACGCTATTGGTACTAGTGTTGTTGGTGGGGTAATCACAGCAACCCTCTTAGGTATCTTCTTTATCCCAATGTTCTATATCTGGGTGCGTAGTGCGTTCCCGCATAAATATGAGAACAATACACCCAATGATAAAGATGGTGGCAATGGTACGCCTAACTCGCATAACCCAACACCTTCTGAGAGTTATCAGCCTGCAAGTCTTGGAGACAATACACAATGAGTGCTCAAAAAACATCTATCATCAACTCATCATCGGTAGCTATTACAGCTATCGATGCGCAGCCAGCACTATCTCGTTTGCGCAAAAACAGTGGCCGCCTGTTAGGGCTGACTGCATTGGCAATCAGCATGGCCGCTTGTAACACCATTCCAAAAGCGGATATGCGTCCTGTGCTAGCAGAGCCGAATATCCCTATGCAGGAATCTTACGGTGCATTTGATAAAGAGACTGTCAGTAGTGCTGACCAAGCAAGCATTGCCAGTCAGCGCTGGCAGAATTTTTATAGCGATGAGCGTCTAAAAGGTCTGATTGCTCTCGGTCTTGAAAACAACAAAGACTTTGAGAGTGCGCGCCTAGCGATTGAAAAAGCACGTGCACAGTATCAGATTACCGATATTAATGACTTACCTGCTATTAATGGCAGTGCTGGTTACACTCGTTCAGCACAAAACGCAAAAGACAAAAATCCTAGTAGTGGCTATAATGTCGATCTAGGATTGGCAAATTATGAGCTGGATTTTTGGGGTAAAATTGCCAGCCTAAAAGACCAAGCATTGCAGAATTTCTTGGCGACTACGGCGGCCAAAGATGCGACCCAAATCAGCTTAATTAGTAATATTGCGCAAAGCTACGCCAATCTAAGCTACAGCTTGGCACAGTTAAAACTGGCTGAAGCTACAGTCGAGAGTCGTGAGCGTTCGCTATTTATCGCGGATAAACGTTTTGAAGCAGGTATTGACGCAAAACTGCCTTCATTGCAGGCTGCTGCCTCATTAGAGAGTGCCAAGCTTGCCGTATTACGTGCACAGACCAACGTTCTCCAATCACGCAATGCATTGCAGTACTTGGTTGGTGGCGCTATTCCAAACGAGCTTATCCCAACACCTGCTGTCAGTAATATCACTAGCCAGCAGATATTCAATGCCGGTCTACCAAGTGAATTACTGCGCTATCGCCCTGATGTACTACAGGCAGAATACAACCTAAAAGCGGCTGGTGCGAATATCGAAGTGGCCCGTGCCTCTTACTTCCCATCTATTAGCTTGACCAGTAGTGTGGGCGTCAGTAGCGGCAGCTTGAATGACTTGTTTAAAAATGGTGCCGTTGGCTGGTCGTTTGGACCTAGCGTGAGCGTTCCTATTTTTGATGCAGGCCGTTTAGATGCCAACTATGATGTGGCTCAAATCGAACGTGAGCAAACGCTTGCTAGCTATGAGAGCTCTATTCAAACGGCATTCCGCGAAGTGTCAGATGTACTTGCCACGCGTGCGACGCTCGGTGAGCAGTTAGAGGCGCAGTATCGTCTGCAGGATAATTTTGAACAGACATATCAGATAGCAGATGCACGCTTTAAAGCAGGTCTGGACAATTACTTAGACGTACTTGACGCTCAGCGTTCACTGTTCTCTACTCAGCAAGGTATCCTAGATTTAGAGCTACAGAAAATCGTTAGCCAGATTGAGTTGTACCAAGCGCTTGGTGGCGGAGCGAATCTTGATGTACCGACCGTCATACCTGTACCGCAGCACACTAACTTGGCGCAGATTGTCACTGGAACTGCTACTAGTGCAAAAACCAAAGCGACAAACGCCATCAAAGCAGCTGGTTCAGCGCGTGTGACTACACCGCAAGAAGCTGTCGCCATCAAGCAGTCGCAAGCGGTAGAAACGACTACTTTCAAACCGACTGCTATCGTCGATGTGAATGATGATGGTAAAAAGGATGCCGCTGTCGGCGTGGTCACTGAAGAGACTCGCTTCAATAACAATAGTGTTGAGCAAGTTCCTGTGACCCAGATTGTTGAGCCTTAAATGACCCAGCCTTGATCTGATGACGCAGCTCTATCATCACATTGACAGTCGATACGTACTATCAGCCCTACCGACTTAACGTGGTGGGGATTTTTGCTTTTATTAACGTCTTTTGGTTATAGTAGGCTCACTTTATGCAAGCTCTCTTTATATACAGCCACTTATAAAGCACAGATTTTGATAAACTAATTCTATAAAATACCGCTTATAGCGATATTATTTTAACCATGTAATATGATAACTATTAAAACAATCATAAGGAATTATTATGAGTTATACCTTTAACCGTCAATACCCTGCTACTCGCTTACGTCGCCTGCGCTATAACGACAATGTACGTTCAATGATTCGTGAAGTGGAGCTGCATCCTAAGCACTTTATTGCCCCTGTCTTTGTATTAGAAGGCGAAAACCAGCGCGAAACCATCGCTAGTATGCCGGGCGTTGAACGCTTATCGATTGATTTGCTAATCAACTATGCCAAAGAACTGTTAGCAGAAGGTGTCACAACCATCGATCTTTTCCCTGTGATCGATAACGCTTTGAAAACACCAGACGGTAGCGCCGCTTATGACGAAAACGCCCTGACTGCACGTACGATAAAAGCGGTCAAAGACGCTGTGCCAGAAATGGTCGTCATGACTGATGTAGCGCTAGACCCTTATACTTCACATGGTCAAGATGGTCTGCTTGATGATAGCGGTTACGTCATCAATGATGCAACTATCGAAGTATTGGTCAAGCAAGCGCTGGTACATGCGCGTGCAGGCGCAGATATCATCTCTCCTAGTGACATGATGGATGGCCGTATCAAGGCCATGCGTGATGCGTTTGAAGCAGAAGGTTTTGTGAATACGGCTATCATGGCTTATTCAGCCAAATATGCTTCTGCTTACTACGGCCCATTCCGTGATGCCGTTGGTAGTACCGGCAATCTAAAAGGTGGCCATAAGAAACAGTATCAGATGGATTTTGGCAATCGTGCTGAGGCGCTACATGAAGTGGCTATGGATATCAACGAAGGCGCAGATATGGTCATGATTAAACCTGGTCAGCCGTATCTTGATTTGATTCGTGAAGTCAAAGACACCTTTGGCGTACCAACCTTTGCGTATCAAGTATCTGGCGAATATGCCATGCATATGGCAGCCATTCAGAACGGCTGGTTAAGTGATGCAGTGATTTTAGAGTCGCTGATTGGCTTCCGCCGTGCTGGCGCTGATGGCATCTTGACCTACTTCGCTCTAGAAGCGGCTCGTCAGCTAAACAATGCCTAATAGTAATTACACTAACTTTTATAATGTAAAAGCCCCAGCTGCCTATTAGTAGCTGGGGCTTTTTTATGCGGTTACTCTATTAAAATAAAACTATAGACGTGCACGGTTATGTGGTTCATTAAAATCAAGCACTGGGCCAGCAGGGACAATACGCGTGGGATTAATATTGGCATGACTGGTGTAATAATGCTGCTTGATATGATCCATATTTACCGTCTCTGCGATACCAGGTACCTGATATAAGTCACGCAGATATTCCCAAAGGTTTGGATAGTCAACGATACGACGCAGATTGCATTTGAAATGCCCAACATAGACAGCATCGAAACGAACCAACGTCGTAAATAGTCGCCAATCGGCCTCAGTTATAGTGCTACCTGTCAGATAACGCTGATGTGCTAAGCGCGTCTCAAGTGTATCTAATGCCGCAAATAGCTCGATCAAAGCCTCTTCGTAAGCCTCTTGTGTGGTAGAGAATCCTGTCTTATACACGCCATTGTTGATAGTTGAATAGACGAAGGTATTTATATCATCAATTTCTTGTAACAACTCTGAAGGCACGAAATCACCTGCTAGCGCACCAACCTCATCAAAGGCAGAGTTAAACATGCGAATGATTTCAGATGACTCATTACTCACGATTGTGTTTGTTTTTTTATCCCACAAGATAGGTACGGTGACACGGCCTGTATAGTCTGGCTTGGCCTTGGTATACAGCTCATAAGCATAGTCTGCATTGATAACTGGATCAGCAACGACGCCTGCACCCTCTGCAAACGTCCAACCATACTCACCCATATATGGATGTACTACAGACAACGGAATGATGTTTTCTAAGCCTTTGAGCTTGCGATAGATAAGGGTACGGTGTGCCCAAGGACAGGCTAGCGACACGTATAAATGATAGCGGTCAGGTTCGGCTTTGAAGCCTTCAATACCTGTTGGCCCTGCGCTACCATCTACCGTTACCCAGTTTCTAAAACCAGCATCTTCACGCTGAAAGCGGCCGCCACTCTCTTTTGTCTCATACCACTTGTCTTGCCACTGCCCATCTACCAAGAGACCCATGTTATTCTCCAACTGTTTTTAATATTTATTTAACGCTTAGTCAGCATGATTGACTTGAAGCCATTATTATCATGATGATTACGTTGTTTAGAGAGATATCATACCAGTTATAAGGGTTTAATCATTAGCGTCATCTCGTTTATTAACAATACAAACTAAACGTATTAAATTCAATATTTAATGAATATACACAAAAGTATATCTAATATAAGCCTGAATATCAGATATTATGACAATAAAAGAGGTTTATGCTAAAAAAGACTTGCAAAGTCTGGGAAACTTGCTAAAATGCTCAACCTAAATAGGCGTATAGCTCAGTTGGTTAGAGCGCTACCTTGACATGGTAGAGGTCAGCAGTTCGAGTCTGCTTATGCCTACCAAATTTAGAAAGCTCCAGTTTAACGACTGGGGCTTTTTTTTGTCCGTAAAATATAGGCTGTAGCGGAAAATCTATATTGGTATCCAGTTAAAATCACTATTATTTAATCAACTTTAAATGATTCAAAAACGCGACGGTGACCAAATGGTGACCAAAACGTGACCGACCCTTAAAAACCATTAAAATTAAAATCTTCTTTTTGACCTCTACTTCAAATTCTAAGCTAGAACCTATTTTTTAGTGTTTTTCTCTTTATCCTCTTTTACATATTCAAAAATATCTCCTACCTCTACTTCTAAATACTCACAAAGCTTATCTATAGTATCGAAATCAATTCTAGATGATTGATCGTTGTATATCTTATGCAACGTCGTTTTGCTTACCCCTGTTGCTCGTACGGCATCCGCTACTTTAAGCCTTCTTTCAGCTAACAAAGTTGGGAGATGATTAACTATCATACTATAAACTCCAATTATAATTATAAAAAGTACTTGCATAGTTATAAATTTATGGTAAATTACAACCATGGTATCTAAAAGTACCATTATAGTTAAACTTTATATAAGGAACATATTATGTCACATACCTACCTAACTACCCAAGAGCTTTCTGAGCTCATCAAATACAACCCTCGTACTATCCGCAATGAACTCAAGGATAGTGTACTTATTGAGGGCATTCATTATATACGCCCGTTCGGTGGTCGTAAGATTTTGTACATTTGGGAAGAGATTGAAAAAGATATGCGCACTGGCATCGCCGGTAGCATCAATGCCATGGCACTACAATAAGGAGAAATAGTATGGCTAGCATCAGAAGTAGATACGGTAAGCTCGTTGTCGATTTTTATTATATGGGTATACGCTGTCGGGAGACGACAAACTTAACGGACACGCCAGCGAATCGCAAGAAGCTTGAGAAAGTGATTGAGAAAATGGAAGCAGAAATCACCCTAGGTCTCTTCAACTACGCTAAGTACTTTCCAAAAAGTGACAAAGCGGCAGAAATGGTAGCGTTGAACGATCGCAAGGAATGCATCAACACTAATACGCCTTCTTTTGAGCAGTTTGCAAAATTATGGTTTCTTGAAAAAGAAATTGAATGGCGCGATACCTATAAGCGCAAAATAAAGGAGATTATTGATATGTATTTGATTGTTAAGTTTGGGACTAAGCCCATTCATCTCATAAAAAAGACAGATGTATTAGCCTTCCGTTCATCCCTCGCCAAAGTGACTTACGGAAAAGCTAACAAACATCTGTCAGCGGCACGCATTAATTCGATTATGGTACCTTTGGGTATGATACTAAAGGAAGCGGCTAAACGCTACAAGTTTGATAATCCATATGATGATATTAAGTCTCTCAAGGAGCCTAAGACCGATATCCAGCCCTTTACGCTGGAGGAGGTTTGGAAGTTTATTAACGGTGTGAGAGCAGACTACCGTAACTATTACTTGGTACGTTTTTTTACTGGTATGCGTACCAGTGAGATTGATGGACTGATATGGGAGAACATTGATTTTGATCGTCGTGAGATTGTAATCAAGCAGGCTTTGGTTAAGGGCAAGATTGTGCCGCCTAAGACGCAAGAGTCTTATCGAGCGATTCAAATGTCACCTTGGGTTTATGATGCTCTATTAGAGCAACAAGCCATAACTTATGAGCGCTCTGACTATGTATTTTGCGCGCATACAGGTGAACCACTTGACTATAACAACGTGAATAAGCGTGTTTGGCACCCTACTCTTAAGATTTTGGGTCTGAAGAAGCGTAATGCCTATCAGAGCCGTCATACCGCAGCGACGTTATGGTTAGCTGCTGGCGAAAGTCCTGAGTGGATAGCCAGCCAAATGGGACACTCTACGACTAAGATGCTGTTCAACACTTATAGCCGCTATGTACCGAATATGACTAGGCAGGATGGTAGTGCATTTGAAGCATTGGTCAATCGCAGTCAGATTGCTCAGGTATCTACGGACAAGGAGACGTCACAATGAAAATCATTGATTACGATAAACTGCATGCGACGTTTAAACCTAGTGGTTATGTCAGTGACGATGCTAATGACATTGCTAATACTTTGATTTGTGAACTCTGTATTCAATCAGGTATTGGTTTGGCTCGGTTCTTAAATGTTGATAGTTGCTTCGATAATCATATGGCAATGCGGGTATGGGTACAGAAGCGCTTAGATGCCAATCCTGACTATGTACTTGATGAGATGCGTGGTCAGCTGAAGAGTGAGCTTTACGAGCTACTACCACACACTGGCTATGGGTACTAAGGAGGATATTATGAGCTTAAGACTTGAGCCTAATATAACGCAGAACTCACGGGATCTGAAAATCTGTAGCGATTACTGGGCATACGATAATGAATGTGGCTTCATTGAGCATGTAGAAGGGGTTTGTCAGAAGTATGACATCAGTCCTCATATTATGTTTGTTACGGTAGGCCAGTGTTTTGCTTATCTAGATGATGTACTTTGCGAGTACTGTGGTTATGTTTGCCCTTTAGAGGTGCCAGCAGACATTTCTTATATGCGTGCAAAACATAGTTGGTGTTGTGAAGTATGTGAGCACGCTGTGTGGCGTGAGCATAACAACCGATAAATTTTTTTAAACATTCAAAGCCAAACAGCTTAGGTTGTTTGGCTTTTTATTGTTTCTAATTGACTGACGACATCTGTTGTCGTAAAGACTTTTTTATACGTTGTTTTACCGACATAGTTCCGTTAAAGTAAATTTGTATTAAACTTTATAATGCTTTCAATGGACGGAACTACTATGGCAAAATCTAGCAACGCTTATACAGATAATAGTTTTGCCTCATCAGATCTAAAAACTATTCTGCACTCTAAACGTGCCAATATTTACTACCTTTCCCATTGTAGGGTAATGCAAAAAGATGGAAGGATTCTCTATCTAACTGAAGAAGATAAAGCCAATCTGTTCTATAACATTCCTATCGCTAATACCACCTCAATCCTGCTCGGTACAGGAACTTCCATCACTCAAGCGGCAATGCGACTGCTATCACAAGCAGGTGTCTTAGTTGGCTTTTGTGGTGGTGGTGGCTCGCCATTATTTATGGGTGCGGAGCGTGAAGTCTATGTCGAGTGGATGACGCCACAAAGCGAGTATCGTCCAACAGAATACATTCAAGGGTGGATGAGCTGGTGGTGGGATGATGACAAGCGTTTGATGGCAGCGAAACTTTTGCAACACGCACGATTGGCTTATCTACAAACGGTATGGAATAAAGACAGTGAGCTAAAACGTTGGGGCTTTGATAGCAGTAATGACGCAGTGCAAGCCCTGCTCACAGATAACAGTCGGCAAATCAATCAGCAAATGGAGGTCATGCACTTATTGCAATTAGAAGCGCGTTTGACTAAGCAGCTCTATAAACTGGCCGCCAAAAATACGGGCTATGATGGCTTTACAAGGGAACATGAAGGTATCGATAAGGCCAATGGTTTCCTTAATCACGGCAACTATTTGGCTTATGGTTTAGGTGCGACCACAGCATGGACATTAGGTATTCCACATGGCTTTGCGGTAATGCACGGCAAGACTCGGCGCGGTGCATTGGTATTTGATATCGCCGATATTATCAAAGATGCACTGGTACTACCCCTCGCCTTTATCTGTGCCAGCGAAAACATGAGCGAGCAAGAGTTTCGTCAAGAATGTCTGAATATGTTTACTAAGCATAAGGCACTGGATTATCAGTTCGAAGTCGTAAAGCAGATTGCTATGACCAAAAGCTGGGAGGCATAAATGATTGTCACTTTAGTCTCGCAATGTGAAAAGAAGGCTCTAGGTCGAACTAGGCGTATTTTGGACGCTTTCGCTAATCGGATTGGTGATAATGTTTGGCAAACGGCTATTACTGAGGAAGGTCTAAAAACCGTCAAGCAGCTATTACGCAGCTCAGCGACTAAGTCGACGGCGGTAAGCTGTCATCGTAATAAGACACGCCAGCTGACTGAACTGGTATGGGTAGTGGGCAATAAGCGTAAGTTTAATGAGGTTGGAATTGTTCCTGTGAACCGTACCAAAAGAAACATCTTGCACAGTGAATGGGAAAATGAGTGGAGCTATGCCAGTAGTATTCAGATTATTGCCACTATATCTGCCCTGCTTCATGATATCGGTAAATCAACCATTGGCTTTCAAAACAAGCTCCTTGTCGGTAGCAAACAAGGCGACTCTTATCGGCATGAGTGGATATCATTAAAACTGTTTGAGCTGATGATTATTGATTGCGCTACTGATGAGGCATGGCTTGAACGTTTGATGCAGTTAGATGATTGGCTGAAAAATAACGATATAGAAAGATTACTGTCTAAAGCCAATCAAGATACCGTCAACATAGAAGCAATGCCGCCCCTTGCCCAGTGGGTCGCGTGGTTAATTGTCACCCACCATCGATTGCCACCTGCGGATAAAGTATTTCATTCCTTTACCGCCATTCAACGTATGCAGCAGCCCAAAGAAACACTAGCTTATAAGCAAAATTTGCAACAGTTTTATAGCAAGTTAACGCCTTTTGACTTTTGGGTCAAAAATCCAAAATCGTTAGAGGAAATGAGTAAAGCTCAACTAAAAAGCTTTTGGCAATTTGAGCATTTAGTGATTAATAGCCGTGCATGGCAAAAAAATATCAGACGCTGGTCTAAAAAAGCACTCAATGATCCTGCATTAATGCAAATTAGTCAGCAAGCAATTGATAACAAAAAGGCTATTAGTGATCCGTTTTTACTCCATTTATCGCGTTTATGTTTAATGGTAGGTGATCATAATTATTCCAGTCTAAAAGAAAATGACTCACGTTGTATAACTGTTAATAGCCAGTTTAAAAAATTAGCTGCCAACACTGACCGAACCGCTAGCACGCCCACTGTAAAACAGTCATTAGAGGAGCATTTATTGGGCGTGGGTGCTTTTACCGCTCATTTCTGCCGCGCGCTACCTATTATTGCTAGCGAAATGCCTACCCTATGCAATCACGATCCATTGGCTAAGCCGACTGGCATAGAGCGTTTTAAATGGCAAAACCAAGCATTTAAAATGAGCTATGGTTTGCAAGAAGCGACACGTGAGCATGGATTTTTCGGGGTAAATATGGCCTCGACAGGCGCAGGTAAAACCATCGGTAATGCTCGTATTATGTATGCTTTAGCTGACCCTAAAAAAGGTGCGCGTTTTACCATTGCATTAGGACTGCGGATTTTAACTTTACAGACAGGGCTAAGCTTTCGTAAAGACTTGAAGTTACAAGGCGACCAATTAGCCATATTAGTTGGCGGCAGCGCGAATAAAAAACTGTTTGAGCTGGTATACGACAATAAGACTAATGATATTACAGATATTATCAGCGAATATAAAAAAGACGACGAGCCTGATAATGAATCAGAGACCTTTGGTAGTGAGTCTAGCGAGGATTTATTAGATGAGTTTGTTGATAGCGATATCGATTATCAGGACTATGAGACGCTGAATCTCGATACTGTCATTGCCAGTCCTAAAGCGCGCGATTTAATATTTGCGCCGATTGTGACTTGTACCGTTGACCATATTATCCAAGCAAGCGAGTGCAAACGTGGCGGTAAATACATTGCACCGATGCTGCGTCTACTGAGTAGCGATTTGATACTTGATGAGCCTGATGATTTTGACCAAGCGGACTTGCCTGCGCTTTCGCGTTTGGTGCATCTTGCCGGACTCTTTGGCACACGTGTTCTGCTGTCTTCTGCCACTCTGACGCCTGACTTAGTAACAGGATTATTCGAAGCTTACATGGAAGGACGCAAACTGTTTAACCAAAGCCAAAATAAGCCTACTCCTAAAATAGTCTGTGCCTGGTTTGATGAACAACCTAAAGCGATGCTATCCGAGCAATGCGCTGATGTTGATGCCTTTCAAAATACCCATAAACAATTTTGTGATAAGCGTGCCAGCTATTTAGCCAAGCAGCCCGTTAGACGTCAGGCAGAAATATTGCCCTTTTCAGCTTCTTACACCAAAGATAATGCGACACAGTTTTATAGCGCTTTGGCACAAACTTTGGTCGATGCTGCCATAAGCTTGCATGATAAGCATCACGAGGTGCTGCCTAATTCTAATCAGAAAAAATCTAGTGATAATACGCAAGTGAGTATCGGGTTGGTGCGCGTCGCCAATATCAATAACATTACTAATATTGCCATGCAGTTATTTAAAGCAGACGACATAGCTGTACCAGATAATACGATAATACATGTGGTGTGCTATCACGCCAAGCAGCTATTGCTACTCCGTAATGCGTTAGAGAATAAACTCGATAGAATCTTAGATCGTAGCGACTCGAAAACCAATATCTTTAATCATCCTGAGATTGAACAAGCCATTGCTAATCAGCCTGCTAAAAAACATATCTTTATGGTTCTAGCCACCCCTGTTGCCGAAGTTGGTCGCGACCATGATTATGACTGGGCGATCGTCGAACCCTCTTCTATGCGCTCTATCATTCAGTTGGCAGGACGTGTCTGGCGGCATCGTCCTGAAAAGCTCGCCAATGAACCGAACATCTTACTGCTGCAATATAATATCCGCTACTTTAAACATGCAAATAGCAAGCGACCCATTTTCACGCATCCAGGGTTTGAGACCACGCTATTTAAGCCACCAAGCTACGATTTAAATAAATTGATGACTCAAGAGCAGCTAGCACAAGTCGATTCAAGACCTAGAATTTCAAGGTCTCAAAACAAAACCATAGAAACGTTAAGCGACCTTGAACATCGCGTCATGCAGCATTTATTAAACAACCATAAACTTAATTATGTCAACGCCTATTGGGATAGCAAGGCTACTGCCAATCGTACCCATACGCATTTGCAGCAAATCAGTCCTTTCAGAGCAGGAACGCCGCAAGACGATTGGTTATTGATTCCACGAATGGTCAATGATGACGAGGATACTGACATGCCGAGCATGGGCTTTGATACTTATTATAGCGAGGACGTCTTTGAAAAAGGCTTAGCCAAATCTAGCACCCACAATAAAACCATTCAACCGCTAGCCTTTAATTTTGAGCACGAACAAATAAAGCCATGGCTGACTGTCTCCTTGAATGACGTTTTACAAGACTTGCAAAAATCCCAGCCCGATAAGAGTTTGCGCTCGTTAGCCATCACTTATTCATCAGTGTCGCTTGATAGCATTAAGTCTAGCAATAGTAGTGGCTGGATGTTTCATGAATTTTTTGGTTTTGTTCGTGGATAGGTTTTAGCCCATTAATTGTCTGCATAAAAAAGCACGGCGTTAACCGTGCTTTTGCTAGAAGCCACCTGAGCGGTGGTGAAAGATAATACCAGTTATAACATTTTCTAAGCCACCTGAGCGGTGCAATCAAATTATAACAGAGCGTCTTTTATAAACATAACTGATATCTCTAATATTTATTTAAATACCAGTTATAACATGGTTTACTTATTAATTATTACGTGCTTTAATATTGTAAATAAAAAATTTTTGTGCATTATAAAAGGAGAAAATTTTGATGGATATATCTTCAGAGCTAGCAAGCGGTGCTGTCAAAGCATTTCTTATTAGCCAATATGATAAAAAAACGGATACTGAGCAAAAACAGCTCTCTAAAGCAATTGAAAGTAGCGACCACGACAAGGTCACAGAACTAAAAGAAGCGTTAGTAAATGCCAAAGAAAAATATAGCATTGCAAACTGGATTGCTGATGCGGCTACTCGCATGGCAAAGCAACTAAACTTCGGTACGCATATCTCAAAGGGCGTTCATCCTGACGCTAAGGGCGATAATGTTAGCTTTGATACAGTAGACAATTTATCGCAAACTATCGTAGGTACGCACTCAATAGACAGCAGTTACATCGATGCTAACGGTAATGCCGCAGCCCTGCCCCTTGCCGCTTTCTTCGATTTTGAAGTAGATGAGACGACTAAAATTCGTGACCTTATTTTAGCGGATAATGTTGATTTTATTGCCTCACTTGCCAGCGATAAAATACTGGCTAATACCTATCAGCAGACTTTTAAAGAAGCATTGCAAAACTTTATTACAAACCCTGTCACCCATGAACGTAATAAACAAACGCTTTGGGTAACCAACGCCTACGAAGGCGCGGACATAGAAGAGCTTGATTATATTAATATTGTTCCGCTCTACCCCTCTGTACTCACTCACGAAGTCTATCAGCGTATCAATCATCTTAAATTTTCTGAGGACAATAAAGCTGCCCGTGATAATCGTTTTAAAAAAACCGCCGATCAACAGCCTTATATCACCTTGAATGATTTAGCGACCCTTCAGCTTGGCGGTACTAAGCCGCAAAACGTTAGCTTGTTAATGAGTAAACAAGGTGGTCGTAATTATCTTCTCCCTTCACTTCCACCCATTATCAAACAAGAACGCTCGTTTAAATTATCCAAATTTGCCAATAGTATTTTTGGCACAGCTATGGAATATAACGCGCACGAAGCTATTAAAGAGATTTTTGAGTCTATAAAAAGTGCGCGCAATCTTGCTATTGATAAGTTACTACATAAATTATTCAAAGCCGCAGAAGACATTCGTACCGATATGCCCGCGGGATGGTCAAAAGACTATGAGCTTGAGCGACACGAGAAGCTTTGGCTTGATCCGAAACGCGCTGATCTTGAGGGCGAGGAGGAATTCAAAGCTGAGCGTGAACTAACTGACGCTTGGCATCACCAAATTATTCATGATTTTTCCCGTTGGCTCAATACTTTGATGCAAGCTGAATTTAAAGCCATTGCCAGCGACTTTGGCGATGCCGAGCATTTGGACTGGGAGCGTGAGATTGAAAATATGCAAAAACGCTATGAGCGCGCAGGCAAAGGAGTGTTTTTATGAGCCGTATAGATGATGACAACGATATCGGAGTGATTGGCTATTTGCTGTTCAAAAAGGTCGTTATTAATGGGGCAAATACCATATCAAGCCCGCTTACTTATGGCTTTCCAGCTATCACTGGATTCTTGGGTAGCTTTCATGCGATGTCGCGCAAAATGGCGGATGATGAGCAACTATCTAACGTATCGTTAGGTGGCGTATTACTGGCCTGTCATGACTGTCAGCCGCAGATGTATCGCCCAAACTCTTATAATAATTACACCTTTAATCAAACGCGTAACCCTATTAAAAAAGACGGTAAAACAGCTTCTATCATCGAAGAAGGCAAATGCCATTTAGTAATGAGTTTTGTAGTTGAAGTATTGGCAGACACTCAACTGACGACTGAGCAGCAAGCGTCTGTTATCCAAAAGACTAGTCAGTGGATTCAACAACAACGTATGGCTGGCGGTAGTGTACGCGGATTGGCTCGATTTGAGCCCGTACAATATTTTGATAGTAGCGATATTAGTGCCGTCATACCGCAGCTATTACCTGCCTTTGTATTAATGGATGCTCAAGATGAATTTGCTCAAATTATTAATGACGTACAAAAAGACAATCCAGATGCGGCACCTTTAGATGCCTTAATAGACGTTTGCGCGCTACATCATATTCCAGAAGCTCAAAAAAATGGCGATACCAAATGGTTGACGACTTCGCGTAAGAGTGGTCACGGTTGGCTTGTCCCTATGCCTATAGGATATCAAGGAATTTCTGATCGTTATGATGCAGGTGTGATGCAAAACGTACGTAATCCCGAATACCCTAGCCAATATGTCGAAGCGATATATAGTCTTGGCAAATGGATCTATCCACAGCGTTTAAATCGCATCGGCGGTGAGCATGATATTGTCAATGCCTTTTGGCGTTACCACTATGACGCCGATGATTCTCTGTACTTGGTCACCCAGCAGCAAGACTTTTAATCACATTTTTAATTTTCTAAATCCTTTAACTTTTACGATACATTCAATTTAACTTTTATTCTTATGGAGAAACTCATGTCAAAATCAGCCCTAAAAACTGCATCCGTCCTCGCTTTTGAGCGTAACCTTGACGTATCAGATGCTTACCTATGGCAGACTAATAGCCAAGCAGCTGATAAAGCTGCAATGCCGTCGCCTGTCGTTATTAAAGAAAAATCAGTTCGCGGAACGATAAGCAATCGTCTAAAAAATGCTATTACTAATGACCCTGCCAAACTAGATGCCGAGACCGAAAAAGCTAATTTACAAAAGGTAGATTCTGCGTCACTAGATGAGAACAACGATACCTTAGTTGCGCGCTTTAGCCTGAAAGTACTACCTTTCACTGGTAAGCCTAACGTCTGTAATGATCAAGACTATCAACAGGCTTTAGAGCAAGTGGTTACTGATTATATCGACGCTCAAGGCGTAGATGAATTGGCAAGGCGCTATGCGATTAACGTGCTGAACGCGCGTTGGTTATGGCGCAACCGTGTGGGTACTGAAAGCATCAAAGTCACCGTTAAATGTAATGGACAAACCATTACTATTGACGATGCAAAAGCTTATGGTCTCAAAGATTTTAACAGTGATGACGCTAATATCAAACAAGTCGCAGACTGGATCAAAGCAGGTCTAGATGGTAATGAATTTATCATTTTATACGTAGAAGCACACGCCGTCATCGGCTATGGTCAAGAAGTCTATCCGTCACAAGAATTGATACTTGATACAGGTAGCAAAAAGAGTAAAGTGCTTTACCGTGTCAGTGACCGCAAAGGCTCTGAGGATAATGCAGGTATGCACTCACAAAAGGTCAGTAATGCTATTCGTACTATCGATGACTGGTATCCTAATGCCGAGTTTCCTATTGCGGTTGAGCCATATGGCGCGGTGACCACATTAGGTACAGCGTTCCGTCAGCCTAAAGCTAAGATGGACTTTTATAGCCTATTCGATAATTGGGTATTAAAAGGTGATGCGCCAAGTACCGAGCAACAACATTACGTGATGGGTGTGCTTATCCGTGGCGGCGTGTTTGGTGCCAGTGGCAAGGAGTAATTTATGAGTGATGCAACTTCAAGCCTGACCCATTACTGCGAGTTAACCATCATCCCTGACCCTGATATTGCGCCCTACTTTATCTGGAGTAAGCTATTTACCCAGCTACACATTGCGCTAGCTGAAATGAAGAATAAACATGACATCGAATCCATCGGTGTCAGCTTCCCTGATTATCATTATGATGATAAAAAGGAGAAGTCATCTAAGCTGGGAGTAAAGCTTCGCGTCTTTGCCTCTAACCAAAAAGATTTAGAAACGCTAAATCTTGATAACTGGCTATCGCGGCTTACTGACTACGTGCATATCAAAGGCATCAAAGACGTGCCTATAGATAAAATAACGGGCTACGTGAGTGTACACCGCTATCGTTTTAAACCGATAGAGGTACAAGTAGAATCTCTAGCCAAAAAAATGGAGATTAGCAATGACGAGGCAATGGCGATAGTTGTTAAACGCAAAGCTGAATTAAAGCTGCCTTTTATCAGAATGTTTAGTGAAAGCAATAAAGCCCATTATCCATTGCAAATTTTACAACAACCTAGTAAACAGGACGTAACTGGTGGTTTTAATGTATACGGTATGAATGGCATGCGCGATAACGTTACTGTGCCGCAGTGGTAGTAGATAAAGTTAAAGGGTAATGATGAATTATCCTTTAATTGGGTATAAAAACCTTTTTTTTAATCTATTTAAAAACTTGCAATAAAATCAAACAGTTATGACAATATGAAAATTGGAGGGTAAATTAGGGTATTTTGCCCTCCGCGCCTTGTTATAACTGTCTTTTTTGAGGTATAGTTCCTCTTCATCACCGCTCAGGTGACTTAGAAAACCAAAACGAGCAATGCGACTCAAACAAACCACTTCATCACCGCTCAGGTGACTTAGAAATAATCGTGGTAATCATGGTAACAGTCGCTATCCTTCATCACCGCTCAGGTGACTTAGAAAAATGGCAACAGTTTAGCCACCACGACACGCTGCTTCATCACCGCTCAGGTGACTTAGAAATTATACCGGCATTGCTGATATGTTCAAACTTGCTTCATCACCGCTCAGGTGACTTAGAAACTAGAAACAACAAAAGACTTATTACCACCAGCCTTCATCACCGCTCAGGTGACTTAGAAATGCTGCCTCAGCTATCCACTGCAATGAGTTAACTTCATCACCGCTCAGGTGACTTAGAAAGACAATCATAATATTTGCCGCGTGTTTTGGATCTTCATCACCGCTCAGGTGACTTAGAAAACGTAGAAGTTGATAGTGACGAAGGTGTTTTCCTTCATCACCGCTCAGGTGACTTAGAAAAATGAAACCAATATTATTCACATTGATATGCGCTTCATCACCGCTCAGGTGACTTAGAAACAGAAAAGAGCTGGATGCACATGCTAAGCAATCTTCATCACCGCTCAGGTGACTTAGAAATTAATGGGCGGTTTTTTATTGCCTGTAGATATCTTCATCACCGCTCAGGTGACTTAGAAAGCCGCCCTGCATGGTGACGGTATAGTTTGAGCCTTCATCACCGCTCAGGTGACTTAGAAATTCTTATCGTGTCATCAACGCCGTTAAGCTCACTTCATCACCGCTCAGGTGACTTAGAAACAACTAAGTATTGGTACTGTGCTCGCATCACTCTTCATCACCGCTCAGGTGACTTAGAAAACCATTGTCAGCGATGCTTTTAGCTGCATATCCTTCATCACCGCTCAGGTGACTTAGAAAATCTATCACCGCGCCTGACGCAGATTGTAAGCCTTCATCACCGCTCAGGTGACTTAGAAAATCAAATACCGACTGATCGAGCTGCTTTAGTTCTTCATCACCGCTCAGGTGACTTAGAAATTATCAAGCGGTATAAGTGGCGTAAAGCCGTACTTCATCACCGCTCAGGTGACTTAGAAATTACTGTGTATAGTATAGAGTATTGCTGTCTTCTTCATCACCGCTCAGGTGACTTAGAAAGCCACCAAGTTTCGTAGCGTCAAGCTCATACACTTCATCACCGCTCAGGTGACTTAGAAAGTAAGCACCAATCAGTCCATCAGGACTTGCACCTTCATCACCGCTCAGGTGACTTAGAAAGCAAGACCCTGTTTATACATTCTCACGCGCAACTTCATCACCGCTCAGGTGACTTAGAAATATTTGGCAAAGGTATTATAAAGAGGTCTGTACTTCATCACCGCTCAGGTGACTTAGAAACTGTAAGCCATTAATATTATTTGCTAGTGCAACTTCATCACCGCTCAGGTGACTTAGAAAACTTGTAGTGTTTCAGCGCCAACACTCTCTTGCTTCATCACCGCTCAGGTGACTTAGAAAACAGACGATGCGGCTAAGGACGTTTGCGGTGGCTTCATCACCGCTCAGGTGACTTAGAAACTGCACTCAACGACATACTACTAGCCATGACACTTCATCACCGCTCAGGTGACTTAGAAAATTTCGTGAAAGTTGTCAGAGATAAAGCCGACCTTCATCACCGCTCAGGTGACTTAGAAAACTAACAGTCGATACACGACCGCCGTTGGCACCTTCATCACCGCTCAGGTGACTTAGAAAATATATTAAAGCTGTCAAACTGCTCGCCAACACTTCATCACCGCTCAGGTGACTTAGAAATTATCTCGAATTTCAGTAACAGAGTTGGTAGCCTTCATCACCGCTCAGGTGACTTAGAAAAATGCGCCACCACGCTTTACACTTCAATAACTCTTCATCACCGCTCAGGTGACTTAGAAAAGTGACCAGCAAAATAGATGCAAAATAATTGTCTTCATCACCGCTCAGGTGACTTAGAAAAACAGTCAAAGTGTCATAGTTGAGTCATAAAACTTCATCACCGCTCAGGTGACTTAGAAAAGCTGAAGATACCGCCCCACTAACCGCAGTTACTTCATCACCGCTCAGGTGACTTAGAAATAATAGATCGTTTTATGACATATATTATATAACTTCATCACCGCTCAGGTGACTTAGAAATTTTCAGCTGAATACTTGTGATGCTTGACTTACTTCATCACCGCTCAGGTGACTTAGAAAAATCACGCAGGGGCGGTGTTCCGTCGTGCTACCTTCATCACCGCTCAGGTGACTTAGAAATGATGATGTTCACCTTGAGCTTTTTGAATTGCCTTCATCACCGCTCAGGTGACTTAGAAAATAACCACATGCTTCTCACGGTCTGTTGCGTGCTTCATCACCGCTCAGGTGACTTAGAAATCACCAACTAGCTGATACCAGTTACCTAAACGCTTCATCACCGCTCAGGTGACTTAGAAAACCCTGACGGCTCTACAAACCCAAGTATGCCACTTCATCACCGCTCAGGTGACTTATGAGCAGCGTTAAAAAATTGTACTGCAATTTTAGTTGTGCAAGGAAAATCCTTTAAATAGAATTTTCAGAAGTTATAATTCCAAACGCAATTCGGAAAAATGGATCTCACCGCTCAGGTGACTTAGAAAGCTATAGGTGCTGAGTGAGAGACTGCCATTTACGGGTTTCATCACCTATAGGATGCTTAAAAATAGCGGGGTTTAAAGTAGTTGACAGATGTCATTGCCTAGAAATTCGATTATAGTAGATATCTATAACTATTATTTAAACAAGCTAAGGGGTTGAACCATGAAAGTACTAGGATTGTGTATTGCAGCAGGACTGGGCTTAAGCGCTTGTGCTATGACAGGTAATACAGACCAAAATAATAATGCCAATAGAGTCGTCACTCAATATCCTGTTGAAGCTGCCATACTAAACATCTACACCAAGCAACGCAGTGATAAGTTAATTGCCACGGTTGGGAATCAAAGTGTATCAGCAGAAATTCAAGTCACACCTAAAGGCAGTATGCGATTCAATAATAAAGCTGTACAAGGTGCCGAAGTAAACACTATCAATAAAGTGAATGATCGAATCACTGATCAGTCAGTCGCTATCAATTACTTTACCCTGAACCCACTCGTGTTTCATGGCTTTACAGATAGCACGGGTAAATACTCACTATCAAACCAGACAACTGTCATTCCTAAGATAGCTACAGTCGGTGACTCAAGTAAGTTGATTACTGAGAATATCTATACTAATAGTAGTATGCGTAACAAGATAGGTACTTATAACCAAGATTGGTCTCTTGCGCGAGATACTAATAACACCGCATGGTTCTGCATAGAAACATCAGGCAATCTATTGCTCAGCTCTGACCCTGCAGGTACGTCATCAGAATGCTACAAGATTAATGCCAAAGGCGATCTCTTAGCGAGCAAAGTGACACTTAATCAGCCTAGTAGTAATGGCAGCGCTAGAACAGTGACCTTAACCAGTCAGTAGTGATTCGCTTTATCATATGACTTATTGCATAACCTTAATCACATAACAACGATAGATAAAGTAGCGCCTAACATGGGCGCTATTTTTTATGGTTTAAACTGCTCATCTAAAACCTCACGACAACCACCGTCGCATAACTCACATTTGCCCTTGAATTGTTCAAGCGGCTGTCTCTACAATCAAAGTCATCTCATCTGAGCATCTAGTTACTCGTGCTTGGATATACCTTTTCCTTTATGACGAGTCTGCCATGTATGCGCTCATCGACTGCAACAGCTTTTATGCCAACTGTGAAAAGCTCTTTCGCCCTGATCTAAAGGACAAGCCTGTCGTCGTGCTGTCTAATAATGATGGCTGCGTCATAGCACGCTCACCTGAAGCAAAGCTGCTTGGTATTAAGATGGGCGTGCCGTACTTTCAAGTCAAAGACTTCTGCATCAAAAATAACATCACTGTCTTTAGCTCCAACTACGCTCTTTATGCGGACATGTCTCAGCGTGTCATGACCACGCTTGAAACGCTATGTCCAACCGTTGAAGTGTATTCTATTGATGAAGCCTTTTTATACTTAGCCGATTATCCCGTTGCCATGCAAGACCTCAATGCTTACGGGCATAAGCTTAAAGCCATTGTTGAGATGCATACTGGTATTCCAGTCGGTGTCGGTATTGGTAGCACCAAGACTATGGCAAAGCTTGCCAATCATGCGGCTAAGACGTATCCCGCCACCAAAGGCGTCTGTGTGTTAGAGAATATCAGATGGATACGCCGCATCATGCAGATAACCGATGTCGGCGAGCTGTGGGGTGTGGGTCGTCGGTACAAGGTTAGACTCAATGAGATGGGCATTCATACCGTCTACCAATTGGCCATCTGTGAGCCTGCTAAAATCAGACAGCACTTTGGCGTGGTACTCGAGCGCACCTGCTTAGAGCTCAACGGTCAGTCCTGTCTAGGCATTGAAAGCATAGCCCCGAAGAAACAAATCATCTCCTCACGGTCATTCTCTGAGCGCATCACTGACCAACAAGCTCTAAGCGAGTCGATCTGTAGCCATGTAGCAAAAGCCGCCAGTAAACTACGACAACAAGACAGCGTCTGTGCTTATATCACGGTCTTTGCTAAGAACAGCCCCTTTAGTAAAAATGAACCTTATGTTTCTATCTCTGGTAACTATCAGTTTATCACGCCAACGGCAGACACCAGAGTGATGGTCACCGCTGCCAGACAAGTTCTAAAGGTGATCTATAAAGAAGAGGTACGCTATGCTAAGGCAGGTGTGATGCTGCTCGGTATCTGTCAGCATGATGAGGTGCAGCTTGATTTGTTTGCAGAAAGCAAAGCAGCTGTCGAGGATAAAAAGAAAAATACAGAGGTCACTGCCATCATGGATGCACTGAATAAAAAGTACGGACAGAACAGTCATCAGCAAGCGGCAGTGTTTATCGCCAGTGAAGGTATCAAGGACAAGCAGTCATGGCAGATGAGCCGTGACATGCTTTCTCCTTGCTACACCACCAATATCAATCAGTTGCCTAAGGTGCATTAGATGACCGTCAAAATAATCGGTAAGCTCACCAATGAAGGTGAAACGGTATTGCTGTCATTATACAGCGATAAGGTCAAAGCGGGCTTTCCAAGCCCAGCCACTGACTATGTGCAAAACCGTATTGATTTAAACACGTTACTCATACGCCATCCGGCATCGATGTATCTGGTCGAGGTGGAAGGAGACAGTATGGTGGATATCGGTATCTACCCCAATGATATTCTTATCGTGGATCGCTCATTGACAGCCTGTCATAAGGACATTGTGATTGCACTGGTCGATGATGGCTTTACTGCCAAGCAATTGATACTGGGTGAGAGTATTATCTTACGTGCGCATAATGAGAATTATGCCGATATCGTGGTTAAGGGATCGCTTGAATTATTTGGGGTGGTGGCGAGTAGTATTAGGCGGTTTAAGCGCTGAGATATATAAGACCACTCTTTTAATGTCCTAAAATCACATATTAATCTGCATCCACGCCATCTAAGCTCTTGATCCTAACATCCAAGTAGTACGCTGCTTTCTCTAAATTCCCACCCCAAGCTATCATCCTAAGCTACTTTTCTAGTTATCTCATCTGCCCACACACCTACCCACTCAAGCTAAACTCTTAAAATACTTCAGATAGGATCACCATAGATTGTCTCTAAAAGTATAAATCATAGCAAGGCGTCATTAGCCGTCGCCTAATTTGATATTCTGTCTCAAAACCCCAAAACTTGACTTTCAATTGTTTGCTAGTCCTCGTAAAGTATTAGTGGAGGTCAGCACAAGGGTATATATAAAGAACAAGTCATCAACTCGATATCTTAGTAGGAAAAATATGAAATCACTATCGATCGCTAAGCTACAAACACTCAATGTGCTTGTATATCCAGAAATCATTAGTCTGTTTGATATTTATACCTGCCATATTAGACCACTTCTTAATAGTCAGGCTATCGAACTTGAGCAAAGTAATACTTGCTTAAAACTTACCTGCTTTATAAAAGAGGAGGAAAAATGGTTCTTGCTCAATAATTTTGAGCTTTTTCACCTGATCAAAAGCCCTGATGCTGATTTTAGTGTACTCAGACAAAAAGTAGCTGTGCAATACATCTCAAAGGATCAGTTTGATTTTGACATTAGTTTTTACGAGCTCATTGATCTCATCGCAAAATACAACAAAAAAATAGATATCACGCTCATTTACACGCAGCTAAACGAAGCCTTGGATCAAGAGATAAACCAAAAATTATTTGGCAAAAATATTTTTGCTATTACTACATTTTGTCGGCTTATAAATATAAGTGAGCAAACTTATTACAAGCGACCTTCTGAGGGTGTTTTATGACTGAGAATGCTGAGAATGCTGAGAATAATCATGAAGAGCGTGAATGGCTTAATGCGCAAGCATTAACAGACATCGTTAAGAAAATTGATAATGAGCAAAATTTTATATATCCAGAAGCAGTATCGACTGCCATATCTGAGATCACTTTAGCAGTACACAATAGCTATAGCCAGCCAGATGATAATCCCCAAAATCTACTAAGATTAATATTACAGGTATTACAAAGAAGGCCAGTTCCTCGGCTTTCTATGACTATTAGTAGATCAGAATTAGCAAAAAAACCACTCATCATGCAATTGCTTATTCTCATGCAACATTCTATCAATGAACATCAGCATGACTACCTACAGAAACGGTTAATTTGGCTAGCCATAGCAATGCACACCAGTGTGATGCTGACGCAGCACTGGCCAAAACAGCAAACCAAAAATATACTGATGCAATTTAAACAGGCGCAGTTTTCAAGATCTTCTAGACGAACATGGATTTGGCGTGAACTACCTGATTTACCTCAAATGATCATGAGTGTGGAAAGTATATGCGCCATTTTCACTGATCTATTAGAGCAGCAAAAAAGTGCATATGAATTGTTAAATGATAAGCAAGCTACTCATGCCGAAGAAAAGAAAGTGGCAAAAGATAAACTGAGCCAAATAGAGAAAATAACGACCGCCTATCAAAATGCGCATACGTTACGCAAGCCTAGACTTAAGTATAAGAAGCCGCCTAAACATATTAAAATTATAGCCATCAACTTAGCAGATAACACATCGAAATTGCCCTTAGACTCTACTGCAACGAGTCACAACTGGAATACCACGCCTAGCAATGATACATGGAGTAACACACGTGATGATATAGAACACAGCGCTATCGCCATAGATCTTGCATTTTTAGACGCTAATACTGAAAGCCATGAAGGGTTAACCACCAGCTTTGAAGAGCGTATTGATCACCATGAGGCACCCTATGTCAGCTATGGCGAATATCCAAACCCGTTAATCAAACACTCTATACCGCTCCAAACTATAGATTTATCGCTACAGCAAAACTATATGTCTCAGCGCAATCTCGCGCTTAACTCTAACACGCGCTTACTCTCTCTTGCCGGCTACCAAGCGTTATTTGCTGCGCTCAACCAAGATGCAAGCACCTTACCAGAAACAGAGACTGATAAAACCTGTGCTGGTATTTTATTGTTATCTATGATTACTGGGTTGCCAGTTAAATCCTTACTAACACCCGGCTATATCGGTCATCCTAATATTTTCAAAATTAAAGGTAAAAAGTATTACATCGAACACAGCTTAGGTATTACCGAAAAGTCCACAAGCCAAACATTGCTCGAAAATGATTATGAAAATACTTCTGATACCATCAAAGTTCCACTACCGTTGTGGCTGATAGATGATTTACTTGCTTGCGAGTTGCCATTAAAAGAAGATTTTACGGCTTATCTTGCCACCTTACGTAGCAGCCTTGGATTGCCGTACCTGTCCGTCAATCGTATAGAGACCGCACTACATGTCGTGCTCTCTCGTTATACACCTAATTGTCATGCACATATCGCCGATATCATCTGTCGCACGCCTGCGTCCCATGCTCCTGCAATGTACTATAGTAGCCACACCAGCGAAGCACTTATGACACACTATAAATCAGCACTGGGCATATTTAATAGCAACAGTGATTTTGACTTAACTTATATCACCCCTTGGCATAAATATACCGTAGGCTCAGCGTTTGCGCTAACGATTGAAACCGTTTGCGACATCGTAAATGAGATGAAGTACTGGACTGATCAAAGTTCAAACGATGAGGAGCACTTTAATAGAACCAGTATTTTTGTATGGTTTGTCTTTTGCCTTTTAACCGGCGTGCGACCAAACAACGGTCTTGGCAGGATGTACGATATTGATCTTGATATGGGTTGGCTGCTCATCAATGACAAGCCAGTTAAGAAGGTCAAAAGTGACCGTCTCATTCCGCTATGCCCCACACTTATACGCCATCTAACAGACTATAGAGCATATTTAGTCAACTATCAGGCAAAGCACCAAGGTCATCATGATATCAGCGCTATCATTGATAATATACGTTTAGGTAATGATGAAGCACTATTAAAGCTGTTGTCTGAGCGAGCTCCTACTGCTAACTCTCCTACTCTTAAAGATATTAAGCGTGGCGATGCTTATCATATGACCAAGCATATCATTGACGCCAATCCCTATTGGACACGCCACTTTGTTCGTACGCAGCTTGAAAAACTTGGCGTTTCCTTATCACTGATTAACACGGTTATTGGTCATGAAAAAGCTCGTCAAGAAGTATTGGGGCGCTTCTCATCAAGTAGTAAAGCAGATATTAAGCGTGTAGCGTCCGTGTTTGAACAGATCGCAGCACAGCTTGGGTTATCAGATATCACAATCAATCATTACCCTAATTCAAATCATGTCGGCACAAGCACTGCAGAGGTTGATCATGCTAATAAATGAAATAAAGCTGCCAAAAATTATTGATGACTTAGCAAAGTTTGATGGTAGAAAAAAGCGCTACGTGCCTTACCCATCTATACTCAAAAACAGTGACACGGCAAGGACACGTGAGATAAAGCTACTCGCCGACTTACAAACCGAATGGGAGTCATTGAAAAGGATTCATCCTGGAAGTATCGGATTCATACAGTCTTTCAATAAATACTACCAACAAGCGCTTTGGCCCAATGAGCGCATCTTTTCATTTTCGCCAAGCTCTAGCGACTATTTTGATTTATCATGGCTATCTTGGAGTCAATCTTTAAGCCAGTTTCAGATAGAGCTTTATAGACAATTGGAACCATTGTCTCAAGAAGGATTTGATGAGTTTCAGTCAATCATTGAAAACAAAATTGCAAAAGCTTACGAGTCATCTAGAACACTCAAACATGTCTGGCAAGTCGTCGTTAAGTTCGTTGACTATCAAAATAAGTACCATATGCTTGCTGAGCATCACTATCCTAAGATAATCGCGCCACAGCCTACTAAAATTAATCCACTAATTACAAATACAGCTTGGTTAAAAGACGGTAAGGCGCTGGTCAAAATTATTCGCGCAGTAGAGCATAATTGGGAGCAAACAGTCGATTATAGCCAAGATCAGATTATAGGTTGGCTGATATTCTCAGGAATTGTATATGGTGGCATCAACGAGGTACAAATGCTTCAAGGATGGCTTACCTCATTGCTCGCCAAAGAGTATCAGCCATTTATCAAAGACAGGATAATGGTCTCGCCGCGCTTTGTGCAGAAGCGCTTTGGTAACGAGCGAGAAGAAGAAAGTGACCAGCTTTATAACACCAAGCAAATCGTTGTAGATGTGGTCAGTCAGTGTTGGCTGATGCGTTATCATAAAAAAAGCAGTCAAGCAGAGATCAAACCTATCATTGCCAAGCTGTCAGAAGATAAGATAAAACAATACTTGACTGTGGCTTTGTCTGACGTGATCAATCCTTTAGGTATTAAGCCACTTCCCTTTTCAAGGTTTTTATATTACGCCAGTTATTACTGGGAGGAGCTGAAGGGCACTAATATTGATCATGCTTCAGTTGGGGTGCTGCGAGGTATGCATAATACTGCTGGACTGAGTACACAGGACTTTGGTCGGTTTTTGAACCAAAAATATCAGTATAAAGAGGAGCCGTATGATCTAGAACATATTTTGACGCTGTCTATCAGCAAAAACTCTGTTAATCAAAACGAGACATCTAGTAGTAGTTCTACCAAAAAGATAGAGGTTAGAAAGTCTGATTTAATTATGAATCTGACTAAAGACTTCAAAATGGATAAAAAACAGAAGAAGAAAAAACTCGGCCAAACGACGTACACTCTTATCGAAAGAGTACAAAAACGCTATGGGCAATACGATGACTTAAGTGAAAAAATTTTATTAGATTGGGTACTAAGTTTACTCAATCGAAAGGAGTCAAAATCACTTAGTAATGAGTCTATTTTGAAATATATTAGAACCATAGGCTATGAATGGTTATATTTCACAACGGCTCAGCCGCTTGATATTTGGTCAGAGGAAGAGTTTGAGGAACTTTATGAAGATATTTTAGAGTACAAAGCTGTCGTACGGAACAATACTGACATTGGATACTCTGCCAATTTATTAAAGAGTATGCACAACTTTGCTAAGAGCAAATACAATCTACCCTCCGTGAACTTTCAACACTCCAAAAACGGTCGGCGTGTACGTGCAGAGCTGATATCACCGCAAGCGTACAAAGCCATAATTACGCAGATACTGGGTTCTGTAGATATATTGGAGCGGGAGATGTTCGCGCTTTTATTTATCTTAGTCTATCGTACTGGCATGCGCAAAAAAGAGCTGTTGGGACTTAAGTATAGTGATATCGAAGGTTTAAAGGCAGCTACACCCTCAGTGGTAATCAGGCCCAATAGCTACCGTCCCACCAAGACTCAAAGTAGTATCCGCCGCATTGCCTTATTTGCCCTTCTCAAGCCTGATGAGCTGAACTTTTTTATTAACTTTGTGCAAAGTAATATTGGCAGCCATTCAAACAAATTTATCTTTACCTTATCATCGGATCAGCGTCCTATTGATGACCATGTTCCTTTACAGTTACTCAAACGAGTCTTAAAAGACATGTCGGTAGATGATAATGTGGCAGAGCATACCTTTCATGGGTTTAGACACACGGCTGTGAGCAATCTATCTTTAGCGCTATTAGGTCATCCAGATCTCGTAGAAGCCCTCACCGATTATGACGAAAACGACATACTGCGTATAAAAAAAGGCCTACTCGGGGAGCATATCGATGCACAAGATCGCTGGTACGCTCTATCAGGTGTTATGGGGCACTTGTCGCCTGAGCGTAGCTTTGAGTATTACAACCATTTTGCTACTTTGATGGCGACCTATGCGTTAAGTATTGCTGACATCAAACTACCCGAGCAAACGCTGTGTAACATTACCGAATTTCCTCTTAGAAGGATTAAGGATAATGCTGACATTACTGCTAATGGCATGGTCAGCATACCTAGCATGCGTAAACTTTTGTTTAAAAGTATTATAGAAGGCAAACGCAAGTCACCTCAATTTACGATCGAAAACTGTGATAAACAGTTTCTCTTGAGTACCAATACCCCAACCACTGATGAATTGTTTGGTCGTTATGGTCTAAACCGAGTACAGCTGCTACTACAGACCTATGATAAAGAGGTACTGTTGAGTAAAGCAGCCCAGTTGGCAAATATTTCTATGCACGATGCAAACATTTTAATAAAACGTGCCAGCGAGGTTGCCGACATCGCTACCAAACGCGGCAAATCTCGCTTTGTTAAGCTATCAGATTCAAAGAATTCCGTACTGAGTCCACTGAACATTCAATATCAAAGTGACTTAAGATTGCTATCGCTTTTGTTAAGTAATGCCTACCGTCTACGAGAAAAGTCAGGGACTGATTGGACTTGGTTTATTGAGATATGTCGTGAAAAACTGTCTGTTAGCAGAGCATACCTACCATTTAGAAAAGAAGATAAAAAAGAATTGCAGCGGTTCATTGGGATTGCTGAGAAATTGCTGCCTTTGAAACGTTGGCTGGTGAGTAGCAACAAAAATCTATTGATGGAAACTATGTCATCTACTGACTATCAAGACATTAAGCAGCAATCTAATGACTCGAAAAATGCTCTCCATATCGGTATTGCTAGTCAAGACCATAGGGAACGGACTAACAAGTGGCAATACTCACCACTACTACGGTTTTTTGTGCATATGATGCTGATTACAGATGAAACATTATCTATTGCGAATTAAGCTTCTTGTACTAGCGTCCTTTGTCATAATGACTTATAGATTTGCCTGATGGCGATACCACAAAAAATATTATTTTTATTAGGGGCTGTATAGAATTCAAATCAGGGGCAACCAGATAAAGACACAAGCGAGCATTACCGCCGCTGCATAGCTATCTTTGAGCTTATCATATCGCGTGGCAATGCCCCTAAAATGTTTCAATCTAGCAAAAGCGTTTTCTACCAAATGACGGCAACGATACAAATACCAATCTAGTGTGTCGTTGCGGCTTTTAGAGTTCGACTTAACAGGTATGACTGACTGAGCACAGTGCTTGAAGATACACTCTCTAATATCGCTACTATCGTAGCCCCTGTCTGCAATCACCGCTTTAGTCTGGTTGTTAATCGTGCTACATATCAACGCCTTTTCCATCTTAGAGTCATGTACTTGCCCACCTGACAGCTCAACATGTATAGGGTTGCCACAAGCATCGACCACTAAGTGCAGTTTGCTGACCCCTGCCGTCAATCCCGTATATATAAACTTGGGAGATTTTGATTACGCAGCCTGACGATAATAATCAAACCACACCTGTCTTGGCGATTTATAGCCTAAACCCTTTTGAATCCTAGTCTGATTATAATATAACTCAATATTGATCTATGCCGTCAAATCCGTACAAACACACTTGGGAGATTTTAGCTACACCGCCTAATATAACAATAAAAAAACGCTACCCGATAATTAATCAGATAACGCTTTGCTTATTGCTTATCTAGAATATATTGAACGCTAACGCTCACCTAGTCCTTCAGAGAAAGTCTTAGTAATGGGCTTAGTTAAGTATGATAGTACCGAGCGCTGCTGTGCCTTAATATCGACGGAAGCTGTCATCCCAGGCTTAATGACAATCTCATCACTGCGCCCAGAAAATTCAGCACCAGTAATTTTTATCTGTACACGATAATAGGGCTCTTCCCCTTTCGGAGTTTGCTCCATTAATGTGTCTGGACTAATATAGATCACAGTACCATTCATAGCACCAAAGATAGAATAATCATAAGCATCAAGCTTTACAGTGGCATCCTGCTGCTCTTTGACATAAGCAATGTCTACGGGCTTTATTTTAGCCTCGACGATCAAATCACTACTGGTTGGCAATATTTTCATGATGATTTCGCCAGGCTTAACCACGCCGCCGATAGTAGTCACTAGGATATTGTTTACTTTACCGTCTGTTGGCGCAAATAGATTTTTTTCTTCTAATACTTGTGAGTGATCGCGTAATTGTTCAAGTTCAGTATCTAAATCTTCTTGCGCTTTGGTCATCTCTGACTGTGCTTCTTCAAAATACTTATTACGCTTGTTAGTAATTTGAGCTTGAATTTCAGCAACTTGCCGACGCAACTTGATGATATCAGCCTGACTCACATCACCATACGATAATAACGGCTCATTCATACTCAGCTCTTGCTGGGCTAATACCATCATCTTTTGTAGTGAGCTGACATCTTGGTCAATTGCTTGCTTACGACGATTATAGAGTTGGGTTTGATTTTCTATATATTCACTATAGTTTTTGATGCCTTCTGGAAACACCAATGGTCGCTCAAATATCTCCGCCTCTAGGCGTGCAATCTTAGCTTTGAGTGCTGCTATTTTGGAGCCTGAGTTGGCGACCGCTGCTTGCGCACGTTCTTCCTCTAAAGTAACTATTAACTGTCCTTTAGTGACATCCTCGCCTTCTTTGACCAATATCTCGGTCAAGACGCCACCCTCTACGGCTTGTATATCTTGTGTACGAGCGCTAGCAATGATAGTTCCCGTCGCTCGCGTGACTTGATCAATTTGGGCAAAATAAGCCCAGACAACGAGTGCAATTATTCCGACCAATGAGCCCCAAATGATAATGCGCGTGCGCCCCACTTTAGGATCATGAAACTTATGTTTATAATTATCCATTATCCTGCCCTGAATTATCACGTTTATCGTCGTTTTTTGGTGAGATACTCGAAGTCTTATTACTAATTGCTGTCACTCTAGGCGAGCTTACTTTAATTGATGGTTTGCTAGCTTTTTTCTGATCATCATTGCCTTTTAATTGCTCAAGAACTTGTGCCTTCGGACCATCCATTACGATTTTTTGATTGTCCATAATAATGATGCGATCGACCAGTTGTAGGAGTGGCATTTTATGAGTGGACACAATAAGCGTTTGCCCTTGTCCAAACTCTTTTTTGAGTACGTCAATACATTGTAGTTCTTGCCGATTATCCATAGAAGCGGTCGGCTCATCCATCAATAATATGGAAGGTTTTGTCAGCAGCAACCGAGTAAATGCTACCAGTTGTTTTTGACCCCCTGATAATCCTTTACCTCCCTCACTAATTGGCAAATCCAAACCACTAGAATGACTGGCTACCAATTTAATCAGTCCCGTCTTAACGAGGGCGTCGCGCATTACATCATCACTGGGCGCTGGTAGACCAATCAATAAGTTTTCTCGCAGTGTGCCTTCGAACAAACGATGGTCTTGTTGCAGATAGCCGACTTGCTCACTCATAGATTCACGACTAATCTGCTGAATATCTAATCCATCTAATAATATCCGGCCTTGGGTAGGAGCATACAGCCCTGACAGTACTTTTAATAAAGTCGATTTACCTGAGCCAATAGGGCCCAATACTGCAATACGCTCACCTGCTGTTATATTCAGACTACTAATTGCCAATGCGGGTTGATCATTATTTTGGTAATTAAAAATAACTTTGTCTACATTAAAATTACCAGCGATTTTGCTAGGCGACAAGGGATGACTGACACCATGATTGTCTTGTTCTAATG
Organism: Psychrobacter sp. Arc9; assembly: GCF_041431295.1. Taxonomy (NCBI): domain Bacteria; kingdom Pseudomonadati; phylum Pseudomonadota; class Gammaproteobacteria; order Moraxellales; family Moraxellaceae; genus Psychrobacter; species Psychrobacter sp. Arc9. Next base: position 36,518 of record NZ_JASMRK010000022.1, read on the forward strand.
AGAATAGTTTTTCGATATTTAGCTTGGCAGCTTTGGCATGTGAATGTTGTACTAACAGGTTAGGAATACCCATTATTGGCGCTAAGATACGACCACCTAGGATTGAGCATGCAATAAGTCCACCCATTGTCATATCACCTGACATCACTACAAACGAGCCAATAATTACGATGCCGACATAGCTGGTCTGCTGAATCATTTGCGACAGATAGCTCAAATTGTCATTGGCATGTTTCATATCAAGATCATTCTTAGTGGTGATGCTCATCACATCGAGCCAACGTGATAAGAACTTCCAATTCCCTGATCCTGCTTTGATAGTCTCAACACCTTCCACAGTCTCCACAAGGATACCTGTTTTGCGATAAGACGCTGCTGCTCCAATTGCCGCAATACTGTCGATTTTTCTACGTGCGCCGAACCCAAGTATGATGGCTATAACGGCGGCCACAATAGGTACCAAAGCCACTAAAGGATTACCAATGATGACAATCAGGGTTACAAATATAATAGCCATTGGAATGTCAACAAGACCGAATAGCGTACTTGCAGTATAAAAACCGCGAACTTGCTCATAACCACGTAGCTGCGCTGCCATTGAACCCACCGACCCTGGCATTTGATCAATCCGAACACTCAGCAGCCGCTGAAATACTTCTCGAGACAAGTACTGATCAAGGTTAACCACTACTTTATCCATAATCTTTGAGCGCGCAAACTTCATAAAGGTCTCAAACAAGATGACGAGACCAACACCACTTGCCAGAATGATTAAAGTGTATTCACTGCGTGTTGGGATGACTCTGTCATAAACTTGCATCGAAAATAGCGATACTGCTAACGCTAGCATATTAATCAAAAATGATGCGACTACTGCCTCAATAACAATACCACGATAGTTTTTTAGATCTTTTTTTAATAGTTGGTCAAAAGACAGCTGTTTACGCTTGCTCGGCTCGCTTTCTAAGCGGATACGCAGTAATTGTGTAAACGCATCACTTGGATGAACACTGATTTTCTCAGACTGACTAAACTGCCACAATCCCTGTGGATTTTGTTGCTCAATAACGCCCCATCCTTGCGTAGGATGCAAAGCCAACAATGGCAAAAATGCGGCATCGGGTATTGGTAAAGATTCTGGCAACTGATCAATGCCCAACTGTTCCAGCACCCTAACAATACTCGCCAGCGTCACAAGCTCTGTCTGCTGATGCAGCACCCCATGCAAGCGCACACTATCAATAGGATAGCCTTGCTGAGTCAGCAAAGTGTGTAACGCTGCCGCCAATTGCGCCGCTTGCTCATTTATTTGCTCATCAGGGGCAGGCGTCGATAACTGCGAAGTAGGATTTGCCATCAGCTCGCTGTCAGATGTAGCGTCATTCGAAGCTGGAACTGGTGTACTCATGATAAATATATCCTACAAATTTATGGATAGTTAGGGTCATTAAGTGGATAAGTGACGAGACCTGTATCATCTTTGTTGTCACTACTCGCCTCTTTCATCACGATCGGCTGAATGATGACCTGATCAGACTGCTGTCTGGCAGCATCTTGACGGGTCAGCCATTTTTTTACCGGGTCTAGCGGACTAAATAATGGCTCAGGCTGACGGCTTTGATCATATTGCTGCCACGACATCAGGCCAAAATCCACTTGCAGCTTATAAAAAGCACCGATGATAGCCGCGCGGGTCTCGACCAGTTGTGCTTGATATTGTGAATGCTCACGCACTGCGTTCAGTACCTCAAGCCAAGATTTACGCCCTGCAATGAACTGGCGGCGATAAGAGCTCACCACAATCTGTGCGCCTGCGACTGCTGCGATCAAAGAGCGCTCTTGATCCTTAGCACTAGCAAACTGCTGATATTGGGTTTGGATAGTCTCAAGCACTTGTCGTCTTGACGCTTCTTTTGACTGTGAAAGGCTGTTTACTCGTGAGGCTGATGCCCGGGCTAGTGCCAAATTAGATAGGCCTGCTCCTGGATCATAGCTTAAGCCTACCGAAAACTCACCTTCACTATTATTCTGATTGTTGTTTCTATTTTCATCATGATAATAGTCGTATTCGTACTGTGCATAAAAAGTCGGATAACGCGCCGCCTGCAATGACTTAACTTCTTGCTTAGCCGCTTCAACTTGATAATGCCCTTTTACCACGGTAGGATTATAAAAGCTGGCCTGATCAAAAGCCATTTGTTCAAAGGTTTGTGAGTAACTTTTGGCGCGGCTCACCAGATCACTAAGATTCGGGGCCGGCAAATCAGCTGCAGACAGTCTGCGCCCAGTGATTTGCTCTAAACGTGCCAGTGCAATACGCTGCTGCTCTACGGCCGCTTGATAGGCGTTTTGCTCTTGCAAAATACGATTGGTCACCAAGTCCATCTCGATACGAGCCGATACGCCTTGATTGACGCGGCGCTGCATCATCGCCTCGAACTCTGTTAACAGTTGCAAATTGTCATAATAGACTTGCTGCTTGGCAACAGCAGTCATATAGCTTTGCCATGCCTCTATGGTGGTTTTGGCCACTTGGTTTTGTTGCTCATAGACATATTCTGTCGCGGCTTTGTCATCAAAGACAGCTTGATTGACGTTGGCGGTCAGTTTGCCACCCGTCCATAAAGACTGGCGCAGCCGCAGCTGAGAGACCATGCCATCGTCGCGATCATAGCCTGATGACAAGGTAGGAGCAGGTAGCATATTTAGCTTGGCGGCACGAATACTCTCAGTCGTGGCTCGTTGTTCTGCACGCGCCGCGCCGACCAGCGGATGGCTCTGGATGGCTTGACTGATCAAGGTGTTGACATGCATATCAGCATTGGCAAATGCCGCACTTGATAGCGTCATCAGTAACATACCTATTGCGGTTGTCGATACCAAAGGTGATAAGCTATGACGTAGTTTTTTTATGATAAAGCACCTTTTAAACATTGGCTTTTTGATCATTGCTTGGGATTGATCGGGATAAAAATAAAAGTGCAACATGATATTATGGCTTCTTTGCTGCTATTGTTTTTTAGATAATAACAAAGTTCATCGTGATGATTATCAATGCTTAAAGACGTATTGAAGCGTTTATTAAAAAGTTTTGAGCCCTCAGCGTCAACATATGGATTACCCTATGCCTCACCCTTCAGCGCCTACGCCAACGAGCAAACCAAAAGATCAGCCAATCCTAACCATCGTATTGGCTCTATTACTGCATGTTTTGCTGGCAATCGTTGTCTATTTTACCGTATTCGACCACAAAAAAACGTCTGAATCGCAAGCCTTAATAAATAAAAACCAGCCTATTACCAGCAAACCTATGATAGCAGAAGACACTAAAATCACAATTGATCAAATAGCGGTTGATCAGGTCACAGTTGATGATACAGAGGTTTTTACCGCTAAAGTGAGCGCAAATACAGAACCTACCGCATCAGCAGCCCCCGTATCGAACAACAATACTGCGACCCAAAACCATAAACCGCAAGAGCATACACCACCCCAAAAGCCCCCTTCGTCACAAGAGCCGTCTGTTATAGAGACAAGCCGCAGGGCCTCTTTGAGCAAGGATAGCGATGACAATGATGATCTTTCAGTGACGACTATCAATAACAGAGCTGTCAATGGTGAGCAACAAAATCTGTCTGGATATCGACTGCAGCAAACCCAAGAAACTCAGCAGCTAAATGCAGATATTGACAAAGACAGCGAACAACTCTCCAAGCTGATTAGTGAGGTCAAGCAACGCAATCAACAGCAAATCGATGCGCAACATGCCAACCAGCCTATAGAGCCGCCTATACTTGCCAGCCCCGCTGATGAGATGATGACGCCCGACTATCCCATCACACCTATCACCTCACTAGATGAATCAGCGAACAACTAGATAGGTAACAAAAAAGCCATCACAAGTATACAAGTATGGCTTTTTTGTTTACATCAACATTATCTAGAAAAGATAGCAATTATATCACGGTAATATCAGTATCGACATATAGAGTCACCGATGAATCCAACGTGCTCTGATACTGAGCGTATCCGGTCTCATCAGACGTTTGCTGTTTTTCAAAATCCGCTGTTAAAGAGACACTATCAGCATTGCCGCCATTGATAAACAGCTCATTGTTACTATCGGTCATCTCAATGACATCACTGGTAGTAATATTAGTCAATGACTGCGCGCCAACACCCAGTTCTATGACTTCCATGTTATCAATCACGCTACTATTAAAGCTATTAAAATCGATAGTCGTGCCAGCGGTATTGATCAGTAAGGTATCTATGCCGTCACCACCATCCATCAGTAGGTTATCAGCAGAGAACACCAACTTATCGTTACCAGCACCGCCTCTCAGCGTATTAGCACCTGTACCACCATCAAGGAAGTCATTGCCACTACCACCCGTTAAGATGTCATTACCTGCGCCGCCTTTATAATTCACAGCCACAGATTGTCCAGAAGCGTCAAGGATATCGTCTTCAGGTGTGCCTCCAAAGGTTTTGGTAAAGACAATATCTACAGATACCTCTTCGGTCACTTCAGTTGATACACTATCAGTCATACCTGTAGCTTTATCGGTCGTACTAAGCACAAAGTCCAGATCGCCTTTTAACGGTATGGATGACTGAATTTGCAAGTCATTGATTTGCTCAGGAGTAATATCCGTTATGGTATAGCTGTTAGCGACATCATCCCACACGGCAGTCAACATTTCACCTGTACTCTTCACTCTAAAGCGTAAGACATCATCGGTTAAGCTCATACCATCATCAGTGACAACTATATTAACGGTCTCACTACCATCCGTATCTTGCATAGTTGCGTTTAGATTCAGCGTGGTCCACTTACCCTGACTACCAAGAATAGTAGAAGGATTAGCAGCTACCCCATCAGCGACTGGTTTGACCTCAAGATTAATCTCTAGCGGATCACTGATCATCCCGCTGTCATTGACCACTTTCATCTCGATACCAGACACGATACCACTGACGTTTTCCGGTGGCATGATGAATATATTTGACGTTTCGCCAGTATTAGTATCACCCAGTTTGGAGACATCAATAGACCATAAGTTATTACCACCAGAATTACCATTGTTACTTGCCAAGACGGGATTGCCATTAGCATCAGTATAGTAGACCAGATAACCATTAGGGATATTGTCTAAGGTGATGGCAGTAGCGGCATCAGTATTGTCTTTATCGATAGTCGCAATCTTATAGTCGATAGCAATCATAGTATCTTCATTACCGCTAGCAGTGGTTGTTGATTGATCACTCTTATCAGTAATACTTAGATTGTCTGGCTGCGACTCGACTGTGACGTCATAACTGTGCTTATAAGTCTTTGTACCACTGTCATGTCCGCTGATATTATGACTCTCTTTATGAGCGGCATAGACATCAACCGTTGCCGTGCCATCTTCATTTTCGGCAGGTTCATAAAAAATAGGCGTGCCTACATCTACGATATAATAATCACCAGCTGGAATATCAGCAACGTCACCATCTGCCAATGTTACAAGCGTCAAGTCGTTACCATTGTCATCCGTTAGTTTTCCGCTAGTGCCATTATCAGTCGTTAAACCAGACTCATCCAGCTGCAGATACAGCTTGTTATCAATAATCTCAACATTATTACCGTCAGCCGTGTTGGTTAAGTCGATCTCAATTTCTACTTTGGTGTCCTCATCCGTATCGACTATAGTGGTTTTACCATCATTGTCTATCGGATCCGTAACTGGCTTGATCTCAACCTTGACGTCGTCAACCTGCACTCGTTCCTCGCCACCATCTTTATCTAACGCAGTAAAGTTGGTATTAAAGGTAAGATCTTGGCTACCGTCTGTGACGTTGGTACTAAAATCTTTCGGCGGAGTCACTGTCACTGCATCAAGAGCATCTTCTGGACTGAGGCTACTTGCATCATCCACACTGATGATCCATTTACCGCCAATCTGCTGCACGCTTATAGCTGAATTGGTGATAGATACTTCAGTCCCTGCTGGTAGATCAGTCAAGGAAAAAGTATAAGCACTAACTGTATTAGCGGTAGCTGAGTTCAAGGTAGCGTCCAATATATCACCTAGAGTAAAGCTGATATCTTCTACCTGCGAAGGTATGACTGCCTTGCTAGTAAAGCTATCTATCAAGTTAGGCTGGGTAGGATCCTCACCGCCACCTGTCCTATCTATTGCGATCTCAAAGCTCTCGGTTACACGCGCTTCACTACCATCAGTGCCTTGACCATTGATATCCTGCGTAATACCCGTCACTGTAATATTGAAACTGCCTTCTGGTATATTAACCGTACTATCATTACGCTCAAGCACTAGCTCATAAGTCGCTGCAGTGTCGGTAATAGCTGGATCATTAGGGACATCAACGTACCAGACGCCATTTGATAAGATACCGCCTTGCACATTGAGACCATCAGGCACATCAGTCACTTCTAGACGAGTAAAGCTCTCTGAGCCATCTTGATCAGCTGAAGATATAGATACGGTGACAGACGCCGTATTGTCATTACCGCTGTTATCAATAGTGCCATCGTTTACATTCAAAATCATACTCGGCTGATCAGTAACCGCTTGGAAGGTCACATTAACAGTAGCACTACCTGAAGTGGACTCCTTAATCTCTGAATTATCAGTCAATTTAGCGGTGTCAGTATAAGTGTAGTCAAAGTCTATACTAACATCATCATCGCTATGACGTTTATCGTCATCGTACATAATCTCGATTGTCTGATCGGGCGTAAATGTCAAAGTTGGTGGTGGGTTAGTTGTTAAGTCCACTTCAATACCGTCAACACGTAATATGACGTCTTTAGCCATTAGATCAGTTGCTAATAGCGTGATACTCTCAAGCACTTCTTGACCTTCAGTTAAACCGCCTTGATCTGTGGTTGTAAATGCTGATTCAAAGTCAATAGTCGCCCACAAATCTTCAGTGGCAACGACTTGAGTATTATTCACTGTGCCGTCAGCTGCATCAGGGGTCACTAGAATAGAGACGTTTTGCTGATTGTGGGAGACACTATCACCAGATACCTTCTCTGTAGTGGTACCAGTAATATTGAAGTTGATTTCACCTGCAAAGTTATCTGGTGTCTGCAGCTGCGCTGTACCGTTTTGCAAGGCCTCAAGCGTCACTGACCATACTCGATCAGTGCCGCCGCCACCTAAGAAAGTAACCTCTGCACCGATTAAGTTAAAGCCAGCAGGCAAGTCCTCAACCCGATAAATAACTTGCTCAGCAGCTGGGCTGTCTCCATCATATGCCTCGATATCCGCAACATCCTTGAATAGGCTAGATAAGGCAATCTGATGGTTACCTGTACCATCTAGCGTTGCCTCATCAGTCACATAGGTATAGTCCTTACCATTGATAGTGGCGGTCTCTTTTGCTAAGTCATCATTGGTTATTAGATCTGCCTTGCCAAAAACTTTGATAGGTAGATTAAGAATAGGGCTTGCAATACCGCTAGTGCCATCCTCTTTACTCACTGCCTGTACTTTTAGGTTTACCGTACCACTGAAGTTCTCAGCAGGCACAAAGTACAACCCAGTTACGCTATTATTGTAATCTTCAATCACTACCGTACCACCAGTAGTATCAAGTAAGACTGTATCACCGTTGCTATTAGTATAATAAAGCTGCCCGTCTGCTGGTATATCCGAGATGGTCACATCATAAGTCTCAGAGCCGTCATTATCACGCGAGCTTGGGCGGATATCGAGCGGGATACCAAGAGCAGGATCAATCGTTGCTGGTATTGAACCATCACGATTGTTACCACCAATAATTGCTTGATCTTCAAAACCTTCGGCAGGATCAACAGCTAAGGTGGCTGGGTCGGCTACGCCTTTTACATCAAATTCAAATGTTAAGTAACTTTCGCCACTGGTGGCTGTATCTGTTGCGCCACCATCTTCGTCAACATCGACAGTTTTTGCCTCGACCTTGACTGCTGTCTCGGCACCGCTAGCAAGGTTAAAGCCACTATAGTCTTGCGGTGGGGTTACGGTGACGGTATCTAGGTACTCCATCGGAATATCGACACCATTGCCGTTGTCAGTCAGGCTAACTAAACCATTGCCATCATTATAAGTAAATACCGCCCCCTCAACTGAGGTGAAGCCGCTATCACTCTTATTACCAAAGGTCATATGTGCGAAGGTATCTTCGGAAGTGTCTTGGTTGCTCCAATCATCTATTAAGTTAAATGAACCATCAGGATCAGCGAAAAGATTAAAGGCTTCGTCTTCATTTGCGTTGGCTATGTAAGTGTAGCTTGGATTGATGGTTAGGTCATCTGTACCATCACCGTCAGTATCCGTACCAACTATTTCGGCGACTGGGGTGACGACTACGGTTTGCTCTAACGTTGCTGTGCCCTGTACCGTAATAGTACTATCATTATCATCAGTGTCTAAGGTTGTGACCTCAAAAATAAAGTCTGCATCTAACGATGAATGAGGTGGCGGTGTAAGCTCCATCTGACTTAAATTAGGCGAGCCAGTCATATCGATAGTTACAGTAGTACCACTTTGTGACCCTGCACCAGTAGTATCAGTGAACGTCCAACCTGCTGGCAGCTCAAATTGAATCTCGGTGATGACTTCTGCACCAGCGCCATCTTTATCATCCTGCACGGTAAAGCCAAAGCTATCAAGAGTGACTGGCGTATCTTCTTTGGTTTCAACACCTGCATTATCAAGCTCGACTTGACCAGCAACTGGGGTGACGGTTAGGTTGACATTGATAGTGTCGATTTCTTCCACAGTTGGGTTAGCAGCAGGTGAGTCAGCATCATTGTCTTTGGTATAAAGCGTGACTCCTACATTCATATCATTCGAATTATAATCAGCTGTATCGATACGCATGGTGGGCTGACCACTACTGGTGTCAAATACTGGCAGACCTGTGTTAGTGACTGTGACAACACCATTAACATCCATAGTCGCAGTAGCGCCTATCAACGCCATCCCATCGGCGTTGGCAGTTCCACTTGCTATAACATCACCATTAGCATCAACAAACTCAACCACTGTACCTTCATTAAGACCGGTAATTACAAATCCATAGTTCTCTCTATCGTTATTACCGCTATAGACTAGGTCACCAAATTTAGTATTTATTGGTAATTCAATCGACTGACCTTCAGCGACATTAGCGACTACATTATTACCAGTAATTGAGGTAATACCGTCATCAGGCGTAATAGTATAGTTTGAATCAATGCCAAACTCACTAAAGTCGTCATTATCATCATGAGGATTATCTGGATCATTAGGGTCGTTTTTATCTACGCTATCAGTGACGGCTTGGACATCAACCTCGATAGTGACAGTACTGGTTGCACCAGCAATATCAGTACCGCTTGGATCAACTGCACCATTGCTATCAACCTTGATAATATCACCATCACTATCAACCTCGTACTCTGTCACTGACATCTCAAAGGAGATATTGGTAGCATCATCTGCTGGTGGTGTGAGGGTCATCGACTCAAATTCAGCGCTGGTCATGGTAATGGTTGCTGACCCTGGGTTGTTAATTATCTTACCGTCACTGACAAAGTCACTGAGTAGTATTGTAATATCACTGCCCACTGTGTCAAAGCTAGTACCACCATAGTTAAGTTTAGCGCCATTAGGAATACCCGTTAAGGTGATTAAACCAATACGTTCTAGGTTGTCGGTGTCGTTCCCTGTGCCATCCAGATCAGTATCGTCGGCAATAGTAGGGGCTGTTAAACCTAATTCAACGATAGTGTCTTCATTCGTTGTAATCTTATCAATACCTGTCTTGTTAGAGCCGATATCTGGGGCATCAGATACTGGGTTGACCGTTATCGTTAAGGTCTCCGGTCCTGCAGAATAAGACGGATCGCTCGGTGCTAAGCCATTTGTCACATTGGCCGTAATCACAGGCACGCTACCACTATAGTTGGCGGCAGGTACAAAGGTATAACTACCATCACTATTGACAGTAATGCTACCAATGGCGTTAGTGCCGTCTGGGCTCAATGTAGTCGTCGTACCAGGAGCTATTGCTGTCATACCTAATACATCATAGCTCTCTACGGTTAATGCCTGACCAAAATCTGGATCATCGCTATCATTGTCAAATATATTACCTGTTAAGGTGGTATCTTCTCGCGTACTTACAACATCGTTTACTAAGGCAATGCCGTCGTTAGTACCCGTTATAGTAACTTCAACGTAGCGAATTTCACTGGTACTAATCTCGTTACCACCGCCAGCTATGGTGATGTTATTGCCGTCATCAACTTGTACCGCGTAGCGGATGGTGATGGTTTCGCCTTCGGGGAGGAAGTCAATATCAGTATCTTTTGCTTCAATCTCCCAAACTCCATTATTATTGGTCGCTTGAGTTATTGAGAACATACCTTCTAGCGCAGTTTTTTGCGGAACAGTTAGATCAGTCAAGGCTGTATTACCTTGACCAAAGGTATATTGGTTTTCACCTTTAATATAACCCAGTGTTAGCGTATCACTGACATCAATATCACTAAAAGCAATAATGCCACTTTGAGTAATCACTGAGTCATCTGTTTGCTCGACGAAAGATATATTCGCAATATTGTCATTACCATCAGCAGTGATGGTTGGTTGATCATTAGTGCCGGTGATAGTAATGGTAAGCTTGGCAGTATCAGTACTACCATCAGCGTCGGTTATAGTGTATTCAAAGGTTTCTGTTAAACTTTCACCTAGTGCCAAATACTGTATAGCGGCATTATCAACATCATAAACATATTCGCCATTCGCATTGAGTGTCAGTTCACCGTATTGACCTTGTGTACCGCTTCCAATTGCACCAGTGTTACCATCCACTGCTGTTACCGTAGTTGCTGTTATTGCATTATCAGCACCTAGATCATCAGCCACATCATCTGTCGCTGCACCAGTTGACGTAAGCACGTTGCCTGAAACAGTATCTATCTCTTCGCTAATGGTGTTTTTGTCATCATTAGCCGTTGGTGCAGTATCTATAATCTCAATATCTAAGATGTCATTAATGGTATCGCCAATGGTGTTGGTTAATATCACGTCAAACTGATCGAATACAGCACCAGCGCTATGATTTTCTGCATTGCCGTTTTCTGTATATTCGTAAGTGAATGACTCATTTACTGTGTCGTAACCAGTAATTACTAGCGTGCCCGCGCTGCCTACAATGGTAACAGGTGTTGTAATTGCTGTGATTACCTCCTGTCCATTGATGGTTAGACTTGTCACACTTTGGAGATCAGTAACTTCAAACGTACCATTAACGGTCGTACCTGTAGCTTCTATGACGCTGTTATCGGTGATGGTTAATGTCGGCGCGGTGTCGTTATCTAAGATCGTACCCGTGCCACTATCATTACCAATAGTGATGGTGGTGGTTTCATCATTCTCAAGGATGTTGTCAGTCAAGCTTGGATAAGTGACGGTAAAGTCGGTCACTCCAGCTGGGACGGTAATAGTACCATCGCCATTATTGATGACGCCGTTACTAAATACGGGGGCATTGGTATAGTCACTACCCGCTATGGCAGGATTAGTGCTGCCATCCGCTAGGTTAAAGTCATAGGTGACGTCCGCCTGCGTTGTCTCACCATTGACGGTGACTTGATGCACTAAGTTGCCGCCTTCTGTGGCAACGGCATCGCCAACGCTGACGGTCGGTTTGTCGCCTTCAGTATTGGCGCCTGGATCATTTGGATCATCAGATTCATCAACAATGCTGCCGGTCGCACTGTCCGTGCCAATAGTGGCGTTCTGTGCATTGCTGATATCCAGTACTAAGTCTTCTGAGCGCTCATAAACATC